>JAEWST010000002.1 GCA_023398105.1 Bacillota bacterium
GTCTATACTATTCGATTTATGTATTAATAATTTCCCCAGTACTCTCCAAAAAAATAATAGCCTCCACGTCTATTTCATTTAAAAATGAAGTAAACATGGAGGTCTATATCTCTTTACAAATGTTAACTATCAAGCTCCCATTCTATTTCCAGTAAAATCAACTCTATTAATACATAAATCTTATTAAATAATAATTAGGCATTTGTATTGATTACTGTCATAGCATCATCAATTATAGGTTTTACATTATAATATAAAGCATCTGCCATTTTTATATAATCATTTTGCTCCATTACACTTAAAAGATACATTAACAATTCATCTTTCTGCTCTAGAATTTGCTGATTATTTACAAAATTCTCATCAAAAAACACTGCTATATCATTACATATACCAACGTAATCCTTTTTTATTTCGTTAGGAAGTTTAAAATAAATATCCGCTACAAAAGACTCTATTTTTTCTGAAATATCCATTTTCACACCTCCACTTTGTCAGCTTTATCTATATGTGACTCAAGAATTAATATATATGCTTCGATACTTTCTATTATTTTCTTACTTACTGCTTTTAGAGTCTTATAATACTTCAGGTTTATTTCATACATTTTCTTTTCATCTTCCTTTTCAAGCATCATTGGAAGAGAGTGAATATCACGATTATACGCTATTGTTATTGACTGTACAATAAACCTACCTGCTAAATTATTACTGAGAACCTCATCCATTGACATCCTCTGTTTCTCCATAAATTCAACTCTTCCAGCCTTTTTACTTCCAAATAATTTATCGTAATACGATTCAGCTTCTTTATTAAGATTTTCATAATAGTCTTTAAGCTCATTAAAAAATTCTAATGCACTGTTTGTAATAGTTTCTTTCTCATAAATATTATCTTTTTTAAATTTATCATAAACTGCTTCTAATTTAGGTATTTCTTCTATACAGTAAGTTGAAATTACATCTGAAAGTTTTAAATTTTCAGCTCCTTCGATGTTAGCTCCACCTTCAGTTGAATTTATAAAAACACCTGCTTTATCGGCAGCTATCATGCTTTCTATCCATGATTTAGTATGCATAAAATGCTCAAAAGACTCTAGCATTTCACCATTTTGACCCTTCACATATACAATATTGTTTCTATAATTGTTCATAAACTTCTCATCAAAATTATCAGAAAACTTTTTTGTATGAGTTTTGCCATCTGTATATGCAAGATCTAGTCCCATAAATATAACTGGGCTACACCCTAAATGCCTTGCAAAGGCAATTAGTACATTTGATACATTTATACCTACATTAAGATTAGTAAATCCAATCTTATCATTTAACTTATGGAAAAATGCATCTCCGCTTCTTCCTGTAAATATTATTTTCTTGAACTTTACTAAAATATCACCTAAAACCACATTTGGTCCTACGTAGATAACTTCTTCAGGTATATCTTTTTTCTTATAAAAGTTAGCTGTCAATTCTACTCTCTCTATTGAAGATACAACGTCTGGAATAATACCTTTATCCATAAGTGTATTCATAGCCCCATCAACACTAAATATAAGTGCCTTACCTTGTGCTTTACTAAGAAAATCTATATTTTTATCTAATGATGGTCCTGCCCCTACAATTATAGCAGGTTTCCCCTTATATTCGTTTTCAAAATATTTACAATCAAGTCCTCTAAAAACATGTTTCCAGTTATTTATATAATTATCCATTCCAATTAAAATATCTTCTACATCATTGCCGAATGCATTGACGGATGTATGCAACCTCTCAAATACAGTATCCAAAACGTTATTTAACTCTTTTGGATACATTGATTTAACATATGGCATAGATATAACCTCTGTATTTCGGAGATTATATGCTTTTAACATATCGTGAAAGGCAACATCCAGCTGTCTTCCAAGTTCATTTTCACATCCAATAATCAAATTTACTCTTGGATCCTCCAAAAATAGCAGTTGTTTCTCATCCCCATCCACACAAAAGGATTGTGTATCTGCTTCTGTAATTTCTATAATAGTCATAGTGCTAAAAGGTGTTTTTCTCTTATATATCTCCGAAATTAAGTTAAGATTTCTCATTCCAAATATAATAAAGTTCTTATGGTATCGAAAATCAATCTTGCCAATTACTAATTCAATCTCTTTATCCGTATCCACATGACTGGCGATTAAATAATCGTTGTCCCTTGCACTATCAATGCTATTATCAGTCGATGTATCAATTCTCCAAACAAGATCCTGCATTTTTCTTAATGTTACATATCCCATAAAGTCCCCCATTAAAAGCTGGCATTAACTACTAAAAAGAGGCATCGGCCTAAGCCAGTGCCTCTTTTTGATACTAAAATAATTATTGCAATAATTGTAATACACTCTGTGGCTGTTGATTTGCCTGAGCAAGCATTGCCTGAGCAGCTTGAGTCAAGATGTTATTCTTTGTAAACTCAGTCATTTCTTTAGCCATATCTACATCACGAATACGAGATTCAGAAGCCTGTAAGTTCTCAGAAGATGTATCCAAGTTGTTGATAGTATGTTCAAGTCTGTTCTGAACAGCACCGAGAGAAGATCTCTGACTTGATACCTTAGTGATAGCATTGTTAACAGTTTCAATAGCAGTAGCCGCACCCCACTTAGTTGAAATATCAACAGTATCAACACCTATTGCCTTTGATCTCATATCACCAACAGATATGAACATTGTCTGTCCTGAGTTTGCTCCAATCTGAGCCATTATAGAATTCTTAAGGTCACTACTTGCTGATTCTGCTTTTCCAAATACTAGTGTTATACTCTCTCCAACCTTCATAGCTGAAAGTTCTGCTGCAATCGTAAATGTTGCAGTAGCCACAAGATTTGTACTAGCAACAATAATGCCTGCTGCAGAAATACCTAAATATCCAGCTGCACTAGTAGCATCAACTTGTCCACCACTCTTAGTGATAACTTTGAAGTCATCTGCATCTACTGCTGTATTAGTAGAACCTTTAACTCTAACAAGCATTACAGCTCCATTATAATTACTTGCTTTTTCAGCTGTGGACTGAGCTGCTGTAATAGTTGTAATAATAACACTTGAGTTATTATTCATTGTTAAAGCACCTTTTACAGCTTCCTTAACACCTACAGCACTACCATCTAACAACTTCTTAGTATTGAATTCAGTAGTATTACCGATTCTGTCAATTTCAGAAGTTAACTGCTTAACTTCGGCTTGAAGTTCTTTTCTATCAGCATCTGTATTAGTATCATTTGCAGACTGAACAGCTAGTTCTCTCATTCTTTGTAGAATTGAGTGAGTTTCAGTTAATGCACCTTCAGCAGTCTGTACTAATGATATTGAGTCCTGAGCGTTACTGGAAGCTTTGTTTAAGCCTCTGATCTGACCTCTCATTTTTTCAGATATTGCCAAACCTGCTGCATCATCTCCAGCTCTGTTGATTCTGAGACCTGATGATAATTTTTCGAGTGATTTCTGAGTGTTACCTCTGTTAACTCCTAACGCTCTGTTAGTGTTCATACTTGCGATGTTGTGATTAATTCTCATAATATAATCCTCCTTGATTTTTATTTTTCGGGAATCCTTTCCCGAATGGTATGTAGGTATATAGTTTACTATATCCGCGGTATAAAGTATTTGTATTTACCTACTTGATAAGTATATCGTAACTTATTTTAAAAAACTTTAGAGGAATTTACATATAAATGAAAAAAAAATACAAAATTATCAAAATAGTTTTCTTTATAAAAAGTATATCTAATTTTTCCTTGTCCTATCCTACTTTCTTCTTAATATAGTATCAAGATTAATCATTTCAACGCTTGCAGCTTTCTTGTTTTCATCTTGAATTTCTATGAATAATTCCTTGCGATATATAGACACATTTTTAGGAGCATTTATTCCAATCCTTACTTGTTCTCCATGTATTTCAATTATTGTTATCTCAATATTATCATCAAGCATAATAACTTGATCCTTTTTCCTTGAAAGCACTAGCATATCTACACCTCCTGATTTTGAAGCTCCTCCATAATGAAATACCTCACTGTGTATTTGCTTGAATTAAGTATCGTCTGTGCCACCTTTTTATTCTTTTTATTCACAATAATCGGAGCTACAAGCTTCATGCTAATACTCTTTACTTCTTCCGACACCACATCAATGCACAAACCTCCGCCAGCGAAGGTTCTTATATTCCCAAAGCACTTACATTTTAATTAAATAATTCAAAATCATAGTACTTTATTGCTGTAGATATATAACTAGTGCTACAGAGGGTAAAAGTTGTACATGTACATCGTGCAAAAGCTAAGCTAGCTTTAACTCAATTTCCGACAAATGAGTATTAATTGCCAATTATTCTATTATGTCTTCAAATCTAGTATTCCCCCTTCAAAGTCTATAATATTCGCTTCCTGTATCTATAGTTTGCCAAGTATTGTTCCAAAAAGATAATAACCTCCACATTTATTTCATTGAAAAAATGAAATAAACATGGAGGTCATATCTCTTTTTACATATGTTGACTATAACGAGGCAAGAAAATGTTCCCCACTTCTATAAGTGGCGGGTGCCGCTTTAATTTTCAGGCGGTGAAAATATCTCCCACCTCGTTGAAACGCCGCTGATGTAGTGAAATTTTTCTACAATCTAAAAATTTCATTATGAATCTTGGCGTTATAACATTGCCCCTTCTATCCTCAGTTTAAACAATTCTATTAATACTAAAGTTTTATTAGAAATAATAATTAGTCCTACTTATTAATTACTGTTATAGCATCTTCAAGTATTGGTTTAACATTATAATATAAAACATCTGCCATCTTTATATAATCATTCTGTTCCATTACCTTCAAAAGATACGCTAATAATTCATCCTTCTGCTCTTGTAGCTCAGGATTATTTAAAAAATTATTATCAAAAAACTCTGATATCGTTGTACAAATCTCCACATAATCCCTATTTATCTCATTAGGAAGTTTAAAATAAATATCAGCTACAAAAGACTCTATTTTTTCTGGAATATCCATTTTCACACCTCCACTTTGTCAACTTTATCTATATACGACTCAAGTATTGATATATATACCTCAACACTCTCCAACACTTTCTCACTTACTGCTTTTAAAGTCTTATAATACTTCAAGTTTATTTCATACATTTCCTTTTCATCTTCCTTTTCAAGCATCATTGGAAGAGAATGAATATCTCGATTATATGCTATTGTTATTGACTGTAAAATAAATCTACCTGCTAAATTTATACTAAGAACCTCATCCATTAACATGCGCTGTTTTTCCATAAATTCTACTCTGCCAAACTTTTTACTTCCAAATAATTTATCATAATACAACCCAGCTTCTTTAATAAGATTTTGATAATAATCTTTTAGCTCATTAAAAAATTCTAATGCACTGTTTGTAATAGTTCCTTCTTCATAAACATTATCTTTTTTAAATTTATCATAAATTGCTTGTAGTTTCGGTATTTCTTCTACACAGTACGTTGAAATCACATCTGAAAGTTTTAAATTTTCTGCTCCTTCAATGTTTGCCCCACCTTCGGTTGAATTTATAAAAAGACCTTTTTTATCGCCAGCTATCATGCTTTCTATCCAAGATTTAGTATGCATAAAATGTTCAAATGACTCCAACATTTCACCATTTTGACCCTTCACATATACAATATTGTTCCTATAGTTATTCATAAACTTTTCATCAAAATTATCAGAAAACTTTTTTGTATGAGTTTTGCCATCTGTATATGCAAGATCTAGTCCCATAAATATAACTGGGCTACACCCTAAATGCCTTGCAAAGGAAATTAGTACATTTGATACATTTATACCAACATTAAGATTACTAAATCCAATACTGTCATTTAACCTATGAAAAAAAGCATCTCCACTTCTTCCTGTAAATATTATTTTCTTGAATTTATCTAAGATGCTTCCCAAAACAACATTTGGTCCTACATAGATAACTTCCTCAGGTATCTCTTTTTTCTTATAAAAATTAGCTGTCAATTCTACTCTCTCTATTGAAGATACAACATCAGGAATAATACCCTTATCCATTAGTGTATTCATTGCACCATCCACACTAAATATAAGTGCTTTACCTTTTGCATCTTTAAGAAAATCTATATTTTTATCTAATGATGGTCCTGCCCCGACAATTATAGCAGGTTTTCCCTTATATTCGTTTTCAAAATACTTACAATCCAGTCCTCTAAAAATATGTTTCCAATTGTTCACATAGTTATCCATTCCAATTAAAATATCTTCTACGTCATTACCAAATGCATTAA
Organism: Bacillota bacterium; assembly: GCA_023398105.1. GTDB lineage: Bacteria > Bacillota > Clostridia > Acetivibrionales > DSM-1351 > Ruminiclostridium. The sequence goes on from JAEWST010000002.1 coordinate 6,318, forward strand.
CTGATGTATGCAATTTTTCAAATATCATTTCTAAAACATTTTCTAATTCTTTTGGATACTTTGATTTAACATATGGCATAGCTATAATCTCTGTGTGCCTTAGATTATATAATTTCAATATATCGTTAAAGGCAATATCCAGTTGTCTTCCAAGCTGATTTTCACATCCGATAATAAGATTAACTCGTCGGTCTTCCAAATATATTATCTGATTCTCATCCCCATCTAAATAGAAGCTTTGTGTATCAGGTTCTGTAATTTCGATAATGGTCATAGTGCTAAAGGGAGTTTTTCTTTTATATATTTCCGAAATCAAATCAAGATTCTTCATTCCAAATATTATAAAGTTTTTATGGTATTTGAAATCAATCTTGCTAACAACTAATTCCAGCTCTTTAGCTCTGTCAATATGACTAGCGATTAAGTAATCGCTGTCACTTGTAGTATTAGCACTATTTGATGTATCTATATTCCATACAAGATCCTGCATTCTACTTAATTTTATCTGTCCCATAAAATCCCCCGTCAAAACCCAACATATTATTAAAAAGAGGCATGAGCCTAAGCCATGCCTCTTTTTGTAGCTTACATGAATTATTGCAATAATTGCAGTACACTCTGAGGCTGTTGATTTGCCTGAGCAAGCATTGCCTGAGCTGCTTGAGTCAAGATGTTATTCTTTGTAAACTCAGTCATTTCTTTAGCCATATCTACATCACGGATACGAGATTCAGAAGCCTGTAAGTTTTCAGAAGATGTATCCAAGTTGTTAATAGTATGCTCAAGTCTGTTCTGAACAGCACCAAGAGAAGATCTCTGTGATGATACCTGAGTAATAGCATTGTTAACAGTTTCAATAGCAGTAGCTGCACCCCACTTAGTTGAAATATCAACCGTGTCAACACCTATTGCCTTTGATCTCATGTCACCAACAGATACAAACATTGTCTGTCCAGAGTTTGCACCAATCTGAGCCATTATAGAGTTTTTGAGATCACTGCTTGCTGATTCTGTTTTTCCAAATACAAGTGTGATACTCTCTCCAACCTTCATAGCTGAAAGATTTGATGTTAAATTAACTCCTGCACTCTTCATAATATTTGTGGAACTAACAACATGAATTTCGCCTGCAGTTACACTTATATAGCCATCAGCCAAAGTAGCAGCCTTCTCTCCACCGCTCTTAGTAATAACTTTATAGTCTGCTGCTGCTACTGCTGCTGTGGTAGAACCTTTAACTCTAACAAGCATTACTGCTCCATTATATTTACTGCCAGTCCCTGCTGCTGCCTGAGCTGCTGTTATAGTTGAAATAACAACGCTTGAGTTATTGTTCATTGTCATAGAACCTTTAACTGCTTCTTTAACTCCTACAGCACTACCATCCAATAATTTCTTTGTATTGAACTCAGTAGTGTTACCAATTCTGTCGATTTCTGAAGTCAACTGCTTAACTTCGGCTTGAAGCTCTTTTCTATCAGCATCTGTATTAGTATCATTTGCTGATTGAACAGCTAGCTCTCTCATTCTTTGTAGAATTGAGTGAGTTTCACTTAATGCACCTTCAGCTGTCTGTACCAATGATATTGAATCCTGAGCATTGCTGGATGCTTTATTTAAACCTCTGATCTGACCTCTCATTTTTTCAGATATTGCCAAACCTGCAGCGTCATCTCCGGCTCTGTTAATTCTAAGACCTGATGATAATTTTTCAAGTGATTTCTGTGTGCTTCCTCTGTTAACTCCTAATGCTCTGTTAGTATTCATACTTGCAATGTTGTGATTAATTCTCATAATAAAATCCTCCTTGATAAATTATGGGGTTCCTTCCCCAAATTGTATTAAGTATGTCAAATACTTTACTCGGCCGATATAAAGTATTTCTTACTTAATAAATATATCGTTACTTTTTGAAATTAATTTAGTCTTTTTTATCGAATTTTCAAATAATTTATCGAATTTAATTTTATTTTGTAAAACCTTGGATACTTTAATTTATTTTTACAGGATATTCAGCCACATTTATAAAGATATGTAAGATTAAGCCTTCCTTCTTGTTATAAAACTTTAGCTTACTATTGAGATTTAACACCTATAATATATAAGTTTTTACGTATATGAAATCATGTCCTGTTATATATGCTGTTATTTAAATAGTTGAACTGTAACTAATAGTTAAAGTTTTAGAGAAAAAATAAAAAACTATTAAAAAATAGTTTTTTATAAAATACTTTTATTAAATTAATCATTTCTAAAATACTACTTACCTTTTAATATATTATTTAATTGAACCATTCCACTGCTAGCCGCCTTCTTGTTTTCTTCCTGAATTTCTATAAATAACTCCTTACGATATATAGACACATTTTTTGGAGCGTTTATGCCAATCCTAACCTGATCTCCCTGAATTTCAATTATGGTAATTTCAATATTATCACCAAGCATAATAACCTGATCCTTTTTTCTTGAAAGAACTAACATAGCTACACCTCCTGACCATGAAGCTCATCCATAATGAAATGCCTCACAGTGTATTTGTCAGAGTTTAGAACTATTTGTGCAGCCTTTTTATTATTAGTATTCACAATAATAGGAGCTTTCAGATTCATACTAATCTTATTTAAATCCTCTGGAACTACAACAACGGCATATACTGCCACATGTGATGGTTCTTCTATTCCAAGGGCACTAACATTTTCCTCATTCAATTCAAAATCGTAATCCTTTTTTATTGCAAAGGGGTCTACTAGTGCAAATGCAAGCTCTGGCTTTTCAATTGCCTGAATCCAACAAAATGGAGATTCAGGGTCTTCGTTGTTAATTATTCCATATTTATGGATATCTTCGAATCCCGGAATCCCCTCTTCAAAAACAATTATATTCTCTTCTTGTATTTCTATCTTGCCAAAGTGTTTTGTTTCAACAATCATGTTAACCTCCAAGTCCAATTTAGACACTAAAATAGTCTATCCTACTTTAATTGATTTTATAAAATTAACGATACACCTTACTCAAATATACGCATCCACATCATTTGGAGAATACCTTATATCTACAGATCCATAAGAGACGACACGAATGTCCACCTTAGAAGGCACATAGTTATAGCTAATTTTCCCAGGAATATAATTGCCCGTCACACCATTTATCTCACCTGGGTTATTTATAAACTCTGCTTTTAAATCTAATGTGCCACCTGTTGAACTTATTCTAGGTCTTGACTTTGGTATATACCCTAATCCAAACTCATGTTTAGTAATGGCTTCATTTTTTGCTATATTAATCATAATATTTGCATGATGCCCAATTTTCGCCATTTCATCCCCATTACGTGCAATTTTACCTGTATAAGAAATAATGCTCTTGTGACCCTTTTGAGCCTGCTCCTTAATAAAATCATAATTATTTTTCAGTCCCTCTTCTGCAAAGCACGGATACTGGTCTATCTGCACCATAGCCTGCTCGGTCTTAATATTTATTAAGGGAGGCTTTTGCTTAAGCTCTAATTTAGCATAAGTAGTATGTGCATTTAAACTGGCAGGAGCAGTTTCTATAGCTATTTCTGCTGGTGTCGTTCTGATAGATAAACCCATTATCTTCACATCCTTTTGCAAAACTCATACGAGCTTAATAATATTTCTGCTATATATTAATGTGATATTTTAATGTAAAAAGTCTACTAATGACTGCTGTATAACCCTTGCTCCAGCCGCTAAAGATGCTTGATAAACATTTTCTTCATTTTTCAGATTCATTATAGTCTCTGCTACATCAATGTCTTCATTTAAACTCATTGATTCAGTAAAATTAACTAAATCATTTTCAATTCTATCCTCAGTTAAATCCATTCTATTTTGTCTAGCACCTATATCGGCACGGACTCTAAGAACATTTTGTATTTCTACATCCATAGTAGCAAGGGATTGACTAATCTGTTCATGGTTTCCATCTTCCATATGTGCAATAACGTCATCAAACATCTTTACCATAGATGATGTTTCTCCAGTAACTGCCAAACCTTTATTAGCCGCAACAATATCATTACTGTTAAATATATCTCCACCTGTAACATTAATATTTATATTATCGCCTACACCAACTTCATATAATATCTTTTCCTTTCTAGTATCTGTATCAACATCAATTGCAAACTTACCAAAATCCGGGTTAGTTTCGTCATCAATCATTACTTTTTGGTCTGTTTTAAAGCCTGAAAAAATATATCTGCCAGAGTAAGTTGAATTTGAAAGGTGAATAACTTGTGTTCTCAGCTGTTTTATCTCATCACCAATTGCCTGCGTTTCCTCTACAGTATTTGTTCCATTAGCTGCTTGTACCATCTTTTCTCTTGCAGTTTGTAATACCTTGCCTATTGAAGCAAGAGCTTCATCAGTAGCACTTAACCACGACTGTGCATCACTAATATTCTTTTTGTACTGCTCAATTTTTGAAACATCTGTTCTCAGCTTCAAAGCTCTGGCAGCAACAACAGGATCATCAGAAGGCACCGATATTTTCTTACCTGTACTAAGCTGAGTTTGATATTTATTTTCACGAGCTTGATTATTACTTATATTCCTTACCATATTTGCTATAATCATATTGTTAGTTATTCTCATGTTCTCTGTCCTCCATAAGCCAATTTGCAGCAGTAATTTGAATTAAATTTATTATGTTATGTCTTAGCTTAATCCTAATCTATTTATTAAGGTGTCATATACCTCATTCATTGTATTAATCATTTTTGCAGATGCCTTATATGACTGTTGAAATCTTACCATATCTGACAGCTCTTCATTTAGCTGAACTCCTGACACAGACATTCTTCTATTATCAATTTGCTTTACTATTGTTATCTGACTACTAGAAAAAGTTTTAGCCTGCTGAGAATCTATACCCATAGTAGCAATAAGTGATTTTATATAATCCTCGGGTGCTCCTTCAGTAAATAGACTTGCATTTGACCTGATTTTCAACAATTCATTTAATATATCTATATTACCGTTTTCACCTGGAACATTTGTTGTTGCAATTGTATTTGGATTACTCATAATATCAAGACCAACTGTGAAATTCTTAGCGGTAATATTTTGGTATTGTGCTTTTATAGCATCCACTCCAACTGCTCCGTCAATGAGTTCATCGCTGGATATAGGGATATCCCCCTCTCCAAACATTGTAAAAAATCTCAAACCTGATGTAGCTGTTGCAGGACCAAGACCATCAGTATCAACACCAAAACCGTCAACATGTCCAGTCCCATCAACTAATACACCGTTTTCAGTTTTATATCCTTCATTAAAAGCCATTGCAAAGGTCCTTACAAATTCGTTAAGCATATTCTGATAATAAGGAACGCCTTTATAGGATGGGCTATCGGTAGTACCATCTACTCCTTCAGCTCCATCTTTTCCGTCTCTCACATCAACTAAACCTTTGAGTTCTCCTCCAGTGAGAATCAATTCATTCCCGTTATCCCACTGAATATCATAAAGATTTGGTATGTCTTCAGCGTTCAATCTGCTATCCCTTTGATCAAGTACTAGTTTTCTTGAGCTATAATGATCCACAAGATTATTTCCGCCTATCGTTATAACAAAGTGTATATCATCATCACCATTAGGCAGCTTCCCATACTTTACCTCTGTAGCATTTATATTTATAAGCTTAGATAACTCATCAACAAGAACCGTTCTGGAATCTCTCAAATCATTTGCTGCTTCCCCAGTAAGTTCAAAAGCATATATCTGCTTATTCAGCTTTGCAATCTGATCCCCAAGGGAATTAATCTTTTCTACAGTGACCTTGACCTGATCGTTTATGTCTGCTTGTAACCCTTCAAACCTTGTTGATAATGTATTAAAATAGTTTGCCAAGGTAACACCGTTCTCACGTACAAGTGCACGTACAGCAGGACTAGAAGGATCCTTTGACAATTCCTGAAGAGAGCTGTAGAAGCTATCCATTATTTTTGTGAATCCGCTGTTTGAAGGCTCATTGAAGGTAGTTTCCATCTCGGAAAGCAACTCTGCCTTTTTACTCCATTCACCATTTGCTATATTTTCACTCCAATACTTAAAATCTAAATAAGTATCTCTTATTCTTTTTACACCTGTCACCTCAGAGCCTGTACCAATCATACCAGTTCCATCAAAAGAATTCAGTGGCTTGGAAGCAGACTGAATATTTTGTTGTCTAGAATAACCTTTAGTTGATGCATTGGATATATTGTGACTAACTGTATTCAAATTTTTCTGTGCAGTATATAGTCCACTTACTGCAATATTTAAGCCAAAAAAACTCTGTCTCATCTTCTACCACCAGCTCCTATAATGTCAAATGTAAATATCACAAACAATTCTTATTTGTTATCTTCCTACAACTCCCATAGCATTTACTATCTTGTCAATCATTGAATCTATTGCATTAAATACTCTTGAAGATGCATCATAAGCAAACTTGTATTTCATCATATTTGATAATTCTTCATCCATAGACACTCCTGATATAGCAGTGCGTTGCTCTTCCGCTGATAATACAAGAGTCTTCTGATTATCCCTAGATGTTATTGCCTCCGAACCCTGATTACCTATATCAAGTATAATAGCTCTATAATACTCATCTATGCTGACCTTTCCTGATGAATCTGCCAGCAAGTCCACATCTCTAAGATTAGCTATTTGTCTAGCAATTGTATTGTCTCCTACTGCTACAGTTGATGAAGCTACAATATTGTTTAGTCCATCTTCTCCAGTCAGTTCATCACTTAACGTGAAATTGCCCATCTCCATAGGATAATCGCTATTAATTGCTTTAAAGAAATTCACACCTGGTTTACCCTCTAGCGTATAGCCATTACTTGACAAATAATTAACCTCTCTTACAACTGCATTAAGCAAAGAATTTAGCTTTATTTTTATATCAGATACTATATTTGTTGAGGATGGAATATTGCTCATATTGCCATTGACAGACATTCTTGTGTCACTATTTATAATGGAAAGTAAATTGCCAAAGCTATTTGCATCTGTTCCCATTTCCAATACATCTCCACCAGTAGCATAAGCTATTGTACTCCAGCCCGCTTCTAGTGCATCCTCACCCTGTTCTTGGTAATTTTCAGTTGTTACAATAGTAGTTTTTGTACCAACCTCCTTCAATCTATTTATATAGCCTGCCGCATCTTCATTTGAAACGATACTTCCATTATTTCCATTAATGCTCAAGTTTGAAAGCACATAAGCAACATTAGCAGCGTTTGTCCTAAAGCCATCTGATGCTTTTATGCTTTCCAACGTAGTTATAAAATTATTGAAGCTACCCTCTGTACCTGTAGCAGAAAAAAGCGAATCCAGCCCTGCTGCATCATTTAAAAATTCATCTATATTATCGGCGGTATAAACAGTATCCTTATACACGCTTGAAGTACTCCCCATTGTGACAAATCTTATGTTATAATCAACACCCGATTTATTTAAACCATCTATATAAAAATCAATTTGATTTCTCAGTTCAGTTGAACCTAAGGATGCGTCAATTGCAAAGGTAACATCAACCTTTTCATTTGGTGTGCCATTTGCACAGCTTCCCTTAAGACCTGAAACCTCTCCTCTTGATTCCAAAAGACCTTTTAATTTTCCACTTTTTATATCTGGCTCAATTTCAGTACCCTCTAACATTGGAGTATAAAAATTACCATCTTCACTAGTGGGTTTAACGTATAAATCCTTTGATTTATCCTTTGAAACCAAAATATATCCGCCAAGAGTAATGTTTACCTGTCCATCCTGCATTTCATTAGTCTTAGCATCACATATTAAGGAGAGCTTGTCTAGCAACAAATTTCTCTGATCTCTGTAATCATTTGCACTGTCACTAGCAACTTCCTCTTTAGCGATTATTTGATTAAGCTTAGCTATACTGCTTGTAATCCTATTAACTTCATCAACTTGAACTAGAATCTCTGAATTTAAATCCTTCTGAAGTCTGTCAAGCTGTGTTCCAACCTGATTAAAGTAATGGGCTACTGCTTGACCTCTTTCTCTAACCAAGGCTCTTATAGTCAAGCTTTCAGGCGACTTTGACAGCTCTTGCCATGAGTCCCAAAACTGATTCATTATTTCCTGGAGTCCATCACCCATAGGATCATTTAATATAGCCTCTACATCCTCTATCGCAGAGCTTCTAGTCTCAAAATACCCAAGAGCAGTGTTTTCCTGTCTATATATAATATCTAGAAAAGTATTCCTGATTTGTCTTGTTTCCTGGATATCCGCACCCAACCCATATTGAAGTATATTACCGTTCTTGCCATATACAGTTTGATAAGGGCTAGTCTCAATAATTGCCTGTTGTCTGACATATCCAGTTGTATCTGAATTTGAAATATTTTGTCCAGTTACAAATAAGCCTCTTTCGCTAACTTTTAACCCAGAGCGAGCTATCTGATAACTTGAAAATCCTACAGCCATGTGCTGTCCCCCTAACAAATAATTCATTCATAATATTAGTTATATATTAACCTCCACGCTGACTTTCAGCACAAAAATTGGTGAAATACTGGTGGAGGTTACGCTAGTAATTTTACATTGCTTAAATCCACAAAAAGCTGCTTGCAGCTTTTTGATATGCAAAGAGCACCATGAATGTACGGAATCTAAACTTCGCATTTTTTAAGTTAAAGCTTCATATCAAAGAAATTCCTCTTTTTTGTATCACCAGACATGCCTGAACTACCATAACTATTGTTTACATTATCAATACTAGTCATCATGTTAATTGAAAAATCAATATATTCAAGTGAGTTCTTAATAAGCTTTGCATTTAAGTCATTTGTGCTTCTTAAGTTACTTATAGTTTTAACAATTTTCTCCTGACAAGCTTTCAATTCATCTGATTCCTCTTGTCCTAATTTGTCTACCAATGCTGAAATAGTAACTTCTTCAGGTTTTTTTTCAAGTATAATACATAACTTGTCAACAATACTTTCTCTTTCGTCCTCAAGCTTTGCAATTTTGATAATTAACGACTGTTCAATTTTAGTAATATTCTCTAATTCATTTACTTTTCCGCCAACAATTAAATCCGTTTTATTATTGGATACTTTAGAAAGAGTCTCGTATATGTCATTTTCACGATTTAGTATATCAACCAGTTGTTTTGTCAGCGTTGCTTCCATCCATACACCTCCGAGCACTAAAGCTCTTAATATATCGAAATGATTTTATGCTTTTTTGTCCAGTACCAATTTCCCAAGTTTCTCTACAATTTCTTTTCCACTTACATCGTATCCTCCAGAACTATAAAGCTCTGAGAATTCATCAACCTTACTCTGTCTAATATCAGGAACGTCCTTCAGAGCCTTTGCTACTGTTTGATAATCCCTTCCATCCTTTGAAATGGAAACAACGTCCTTTTTGGGTACTACTTGACCAGTTTTAGCAACATTCCCAACTGATTTCTGCTTATTGTAAACCTTGGCCACATTATAAATATCTCCTGTAATCTTCATATATACACCCACTTTCTATAAAACACGATAACTAAAATCCTATATTATACTTATCGTCAGTTTAATAAATTAATTTAGTCTTGCTTTTCATTTCCACAAAAAAAAGCTATCAATGACAATAATATCAACTAATAGCTTAAACAATATACTAGAATAACATAAAGCGAGGGGATATTATTCGCCTCGCTCAAAATTTTAGCAGTACTATCTAGTGGTTTTTATTAAGAAATCTCAATCCCTGTTCTCTTCGTTTTGCCTCTGTAAGCACTTCCTTTGGTCTCTCAACACTTCTAGGTGCAGATCCTGCAATGTCATTTGTCACCTCATGCTGACATGATTCACAGAATCTTCCGGTATTAATTGATTTCCCACATCTCTCACATTCCAAAATTATATTAGCACCATCTGTTATCTCAAGGCGACCTTCTTTTAGGAACAGTTTTATTTTTTCAACACTAACCTCACACTCCATAGATACTTGAGACAATGTTGCTCCTGGATTTTGGTATAGATACTCTTTAACCTTTTTGAACACCTCTTCATCCGCTTTTTTACAATCAAGGCAAATAGGCGGTCCACCTAAGTAATTGTACATTCTTCCACATCTTCTACAGTTTCTAATATCTGGCATAATAATTACCTCCCCACAAACAAAATTATAATCAATAAATGTTACATACTGTATTTAATAGCAAGAAACCTATTTTCAGAGCTTTTAACTATCTCAAACATTCCTCTATTGCTTGCAAGTTTTCTTTGTTGGCAATCTGTACCAACGGAAATCTTCGGGAACATCTAAACTTTAAAAGAAAAACTTTATATTTGTGAACATCTTCGTTAAAAATCCCTATGCTCCTAATATTTACGTGTTGTTGCAATAACACCAGCGATAATACTGCTTGCCCCAGCTTCTTTTAGAACTTTGCAACACTGGTTAACGGTACTGCCTGTAGTAATAATATCGTCTATTAATAAAATATTTTTATTAAATATAGTCTCTGCATTATTTACATAAAACAAACCTTCTAGATTAAAAAATCTTTCTTTTCTGCTTAAAACACTCTGACTTTTGGATTCCGATGTTTTTATTAGAACATTCTCCGCAAATGGTATTTTTAACTGTTTAGAAGCATGCTTTGCAACTAATTCAGCCTGATTATAACCCCTCTGTTTTTGTCTGTTTTTGTGAAGCGGAACAGGAATAATCAAATCAATATCATCTAACTTTATTGTATTCTGAACCTTCAGTGCTATAAGCGTACCAAAAGCACGGTAATATGACGGTTTATTGCTAAATTTAAATCTTCTCAAGGATTCTTTGAGGCTTTCAGAATACCTGCCAACACAAATCATCCCATCACAATATGTTTTTAAATCCTTTGGAAGACTTAAATCATTTATGCAGTTATTGTAAAAGTCAATCTTGTCTGCACATTTCTCACATATATATATTGGTGCCCCTGCCTTGAGTATCTCATTACAAAAAACACAACGCGGAGGAAAAATATACTCAATTAAGTTGATAAAACCACTCCTCATTACGTAAGAAAATCTGCTTATATCTATAGTTTACACCAATTTACAATGTTATGCAATAATACATTATATCTTCAACAATCCGCATAACATAGAATTTCTCTCATTAATCTTTACATTGGAAACCATTACATTTATAGCTCTTTTCTGTCCAATTATGCACACCATTTTTTTTGCTCTAGTAACTGCTGTATAGCCAAGATTTCTATTAAGCATAATAAAGTTCCTAGTATGACAAAGTATTATCGCCGCCTCACATTGAGAGCCCTGCATTTTATGAACTGTTAAGCTATATGCCAAGTCTATCTCTTCTAGCTCACTAATCTGATATATAATTATGAAATCATCATATTGCACTGCTACGCTCTTTTCAGAAATAGCTTTGCTAACTGCTTGGCTGTCATCTTCCTCGTTATCATTTTCTAAATCAATATGGTCTATTTTGGATATCTCTATTATCTTACCAATATCTCCATTAAATACCCCACAATTTTCCTCAGCAATATATCTCCCCATCAAATCCTTTTGATAATGTGGTGCCTCATAATTATTGCTTAAATGAATAACCTTATCACCTTCTCTAAAAACGCTATTTCCTCTTTTAACCTCTGACTTCCCACTCTGTGCTGGATTGACCATATCCTGAATAGCCTTATTCATCTCATATGTGCCTATTTCTGAGGTCTTTTGAGGGCATATGACTTGTATATCATCAATTGAGTAATTGTAGGCAGTCCTAAGCCTTGTTATGGACTCTAGTGTTTTCTTTACAACTCGGTCTTTGTCATCCTCTTCTATAATAAAAAAGTCCTTATTCTTATTTATTATTTCTGGCATTTCACCATTTACAATCTTATTAGCATTTGTTATTATTCCTGAGCCATCAGCCTGTCTTTTTATAACATTTAATTTGACCACTTCAATTACTTGGCTTTTTATCATGTCATCTAGCACATTTCCAGCTCCAACCGATGGTAGCTGCTGAGTATCACCAATCAATACTACTGTGGTGCCAGGGGAAATTGCTGTAAAAAGTGCATGTGCTAAATCTATACTCAGCATTGAGCTTTCGTCTACAACTATTAAATCATATGGTAGTTCATTTCCCTGCCTGTAAAAGAAGCCTTTATTCTCATATGAGAACTGAAGCAATCTGTGTATTGTCATTGCTTCAAAGCCTGTAATCTCAGTCAGCCTTTTTGCTGCTTTTCCAGTTGGAGCTGCAAGCATAAAACTCATTTCCTCTTTGTTTTGATAATATTTCTTTAGCACATATATCATGCACTCCACAGTAGTTGTTTTTCCACTTCCTGCAGAGCCAGTCAGAATAAGCATATTTGTTGTAAACACAGCCCTTACAGCCTCTTTTTGCATTTCTTCCAGTTCGAAGCCCTTTGCTTGTTCAAATTCCTTTATAAAAATATCTACGTTGCACATTTTATCTTCTGCTTTGCATCGCCCAATATTCTTTATTGCCAAAGCCGCCTCATATTCTAATTTATACATATCTTTGGTATACACTGCCTCATAATTTTCATTGTCCTCAGAATATGTTATGTTTACAAGATTGCCAGAATGTATCATTCTTCTGAAGGCTTCATCTAATTCGTCCTTTTCAATTATGTCTGTGCCGTCACTAAGTGCCTTTGCTGTCATTTCTATAAGCTTGTCCTTAAATAAAAAGCAATGTCCATCCATTTCAGCACTTTCTAAAACACTTTTTAGTGCAGATTCCAGCCTAAAAATGGAGTGTGTATCTATTCCTAATTTCTTTGCAATCTCATCACAGCTTTTAAAGCCAAAGCCCTTTATATTGGCAAACATATATGGATTTTGTTCTGCAATGGCAATTGATGTGCCTTTGTAAGCATTATATATTTTCATGGCTTTAGCTGAGGATACCCCGAAGCGTTGAAAGAATATCATTACATTCTGATACTCCATATTTTCCATATAGGAATCATGTATCACCTGAGCCTTATCGCTATTGATTCCACGTATTTTAACAAGTAATAGAGGCTCATTTTTTATAATCTCAAGTGTCCTGCTGCCAAAGCCCTCTACATAACCCTTTGCTGACTTATAGCCCTTGACAATATTTCTTGCAGTTTTTTCTCCAACACCCTTAATAATTCCACAGGACAGAAATGAAATAATTCCCTCATCAGTTGCTGGTTCAATGAATTCTACTGTTTCTGCCTTCAGCTGCTTTTCTCCCTTATAGACACCGACCGTTCCAACTATCTTGCAGGGCAGTATTGAGCAGTGCTCATTTACCTCGTAATAGCCTGTTACGCTAATTTGCTCCTGAACCTCGTGCTCAAAATCATCATTGTCAATAATCTTCTCTATGTCAAAGGTATAGATTTTATAACCGTTTTCAGAATTCTCATATATTTTATAATCAAATCTACCTACTATTTTTAAATTAGTTCCTACAGCATAGCTTTCAAAGGACCATCTTTGCTGTTGAAATTGACCTGTCGCCATAATGTTCTCCCTGAGCCAACTCACTAATGAGTTGGCTTTTTTTCCTGCATATATAAATAAATTTTTCTTATATAACTCTATTTATATACTTATATTAACCTATTTTGTTTATTACAGCAAGAATTCCATTATATATAGTCTTTAATTACCGTAAGGTATTGCAAATAAATTTTGCATCAAAATGAACTTTTAAAACTATAATTCAACTTTCGCAGTTGAAAATTGTAGGTGCGGGAGACTTATCAATGGGAAGTTGGATTAGAAATAATTGCATGAATTAGTTGGGTAAAAGTTGAGCTATAATATCATTTACTTACTTAAGTCAATTGTTAAATCTCAGCTTTTAGCCACCTTCAACATACTATGTATACTTTTTGGCAATAAGGTTATCCTTCTCTTTTAAAAAAACACATTCTCTTTCGTCGAAGGAGCATACCTCTATAAGAGGAAATTGATTTTCTAGTTTTTTTAATAATTTCAGTGTATCATCCTTTGAGTCCATGTCAACAACTATAAAGCTACCATTTATAGCAATATTTCGGACAAATTTGCTTTCCATTGCTTCTCTTATCATTCTCTCTATATTTTGCTCTTGATTATTGACTAGTAATACAATATTTGCATTCTCAACAAAGTATTTCTTTCTGCCAATAGCCTTATAAATATTAATAAATAGACTTATCATTCCATACATAGCAAACAAGGATAGTATCGCATAATTTATAGTCATATACTCATCTCCGTAAAATTTATGGTATTTTATCATATGAGATATGTTGCGTTTATGTTACAAAGCTGGAAACAGGCGTATTTGTCGATATTTTTAATATCATATGTTTATATTTTTATAGCAGTCATTGCATAGCTTTATGCGAATACTTTCTGTAGTTTTTATTATCCTTTAGACTGAGTAAAACAAATTTAGTATTTACCAATTCTTATCCACCATAAATTACCATATTCTCAATGTTAAGCAAAATTCTAATTATACACTTTTATATAAATTAATATAAGCATTGTAATACTTTGTATTTTATTGTATAGTTTTGAATATTAAATTGAAAGTGAGGAGATAAAATGAAAAATTTAAAGAAATTATTTGGTTTTATGGTAGTTTTAATGGTGGTGATAACATCATTTTGTTCGGTGAGTTTTGCGGCGACAGGAGTTCAATTGGCAGGTGGATGGCAAAGATTTGATGATACAGATTCTGCAATTACTTATACTGGTAAATATGAATTTGCAAAATTTTCTTCTTATTATAAAGGCTCATCTATGAGAATAGCAACAAATAATATGGAAGGATCTGCTCAATTCTATTTTTATGGTTCAAAATTAAGAATACTGTCATCTGGTAACAGTCATGGATTCTCCCAAAATGTTCAGATAAAAATAGATGGAAATATTGTTGGTTCTTATAGTTCTTTGCGTAGTTTAGCTTACAAAATTATAGTATTTACTGCAACAGATTTGACATTAGGAATACACAAAGTTGAAATTACTCCCTTAGATCATACAACATATGGCACTATTTTGGATGCGGTTGATATTGATGATACTGGCTATTTAGTTTCTATTCCTGCTCCAACTAATCTCACAGCTGAAGCTGACAGCAATGAAGTTACCCTAAATTGGACTTCTGTTGAAGGTGCTACAAGCTATAATATAAAGCGTGGCACTACTTCAGGTGGTGAGTACGCAACAATTGGAACAAACACAACAAATTCAGCAATTACATTTACAGATATTGGTCAAATAGGTGGAATAGAAAACGGAACTACCTACTATTATGTTGTAAGTGCAATAGTGAATGGTATTGAAGGTCCTAATTCAATTGAAGTATCTGCTACTCCTATGCAGGTAATACCATTACCACCTACTAGTTTAATAGCAGACGTAGGGGATGAATATGTAGAACTAAGATGGAATCCTGTTGAAAATGCTACAAGCTATAATGTAAAGCGTGCTTTAACTATTGACGGTGAATATAATGATTATGCCCTAAATGTAACATCAAACTCATTTCTTGATACAGAAGTAACTAATGGAGATACGTATTATTATGTTGTAAGTGTAAATGTTGGTGGCGTTGAAAGTCCTAACTCTAACATAGTATCGGCAACACCGTATTCTGAAGTTGTAATAGGCAACAATGCCATTCTAGAAATTACAATGCTTAATGGAGCTAGTAAGGAATACGACTTAACATCTAGCGAAATACAAGATTTTCTTATGTGGTATGATAGCAGATCAGAGGGTATAGGTAAAGCATTTTATACTTTTGTTAATAAAGGTATTGTTTCACCCTTCTTAAAGAAGAGCGAATATGTACCATTCGATAAGATTTTATATTTTGAAGTAAATGAATATGCTTCTTAATCAAAAGATTTATAAAGGCATTTGGATATTTTCCAAATGCCTTTTATTAACTGATATTTTACTTGGTAAGACACACCCTATCTTAATTATAACCCTGCGTCTTTTTTCAATGCTTCTGCTACATCTGTCTTTTCCCAAGTAAAGTCTGCATCATTTCTGCCAAAATGCCCATAAGCAGCAGTTTTCTTGTATATTGGTCTTCTTAAATCTAAAGTCTTGATTATTGCAGCTGGTCTTAAATCAAAGTGCTTATTTACCAACTCAGAAATTTTCTCTTCTGGAATAACCGCAGTTCCAAAGGTGTCAACTAGTACAGACACTGGCTTAGCAACACCTATTGCATATGCAATCTGAACCTCACATTTCTTTGCAATTCCTGCAGCAACAATATTCTTTGCAACATATCTAGCTGCATATGCTGCTGAACGGTCAACCTTAGTTGGATCCTTTCCTGAGAAAGCCCCACCTCCATGTCTTGCGTAACCGCCATATGTATCAACAATTATCTTTCTTCCTGTAAGACCTGAGTCTCCCTGTGGTCCACCAACAACAAATCTACCTGTTGGGTTAATAAAGTACTTTGTGTTTTCATCTAAAAGCTCTGCTGGAATTACAGGCTTTATTACATACTCCATTATATCCTTTTCAATAGTCTCGTGGCTTACATCTGCACTATGCTGAGTAGAAATAACAACCGCATCAACTCTGACTGGCTTATCCCCATCATACTCTACTGTAACCTGAGATTTTCCATCAGGTCTGAGATAGTTAACAGTCTTGTTCTTTCTAATTTCACTTAGCTTATAGGATAGCTTATGAGCTAAAGTTATAGGCATTGGCATTAGCTCTGGAGTTTCATCACAAGCATAACCAAACATCATTCCTTGGTCTCCTGCTCCAATTGCCTGCATCTGCTCTTCGCTCATCTCACCTTTTTTTGCTTCAAGTGCCTTGTCAACACCCATTGCAATATCTGCTGACTGCTCATCTATAGATGTCAGAACTGCACAGGTATCACAGTCAAATCCATATTTTGCTCTATCATAGCCTATTTCTCTTACAGTATTTCTAACTATCTTTGGAATATCCACATAGCACTTTGTAGATATTTCACCCATTACCACAACCATACCTGTTGCTACTGCAGTCTCACACGCAACTCTAGCCTGTGGATCCTGCTCATAAATAGCATCCAGTATTGAATCGGAAATCTGGTCACACATTTTGTCTGGATGTCCTTCAGTTACTGACTCTGACGTAAATAGTCTTTTTGACATTTTCTATACCCCCAAATTAATAATTTTTTTGGATTTCTACCGCTTATAAGCCTCCAAACTTATATGGATAAAGCAGTATAACTCCAGTTAACAGTAAAACACTTCCACAGCATTTCTATTGAGGTGTTTTTTATTATTTTATGCAATAAAAAAACCTCTTTACGAGGTTTGTCATGTTTATCAATGCAATATACAATGAACACCCCTCATCTTTCAGGCAAAGCCTGCTGGAATTGGCACCATACATATTTATGCTGGTTGCCAGGTTTCATCGGGCCGTTCCCTCCACCTTTCTTGATAAGGACAATTATTTACTTTTCATATTAATTTAATCATGAAATTGCACAAAGGTCAATATATATTGCTATTTTTTGTTTAATTTATTACACCATTAGTTACTATCCAGCCATGTACAATTATAACGCCTAGATTCAAATGAAAAGTTTAGTAGCTAACATTGATATATTATTAAATATGCTGATTTGTATTTTTTCTATTTGACTTATCCATAAATTTATCAATGCTAATTACAAATCTCTCATGCTGCCCTTCACCTATTTTTTCTCTGTCATCAAATGCCTCAATTGTGAAAACTAACCTTTTTCCATCCGCCTCTATAAGTGTAGCTCGTGCCGAAACCTTCATACCTATTGGGGTTGCCGCCATATGCCTAATATTTATCTTAGTTCCTACAGTACTATATTCCTCTGATAAACACTCTTGTACAGCAATTGTTGCAGCTTTTTCCATAAGTGCCACCATGGCAGGAGTAGCAAAAACCTCTAAAGCTCCACTGCCCATAGCCATTGCAGTATTACTGCTATTAACTGTAGCTTCTGCAACTCCAATTCTTCCTATTTCAAAATCCATAAATATGTCCATGTCCCACATTCTACATAAGAACTACAAAGGAAATGTACATTTCCTTGACAGAAATGACATGGACTCGGCACCTCCTTTTAATTTATTAGTAATTTATTTCAGCCTTTCCTCCTAAAAATGTTCTATATTTTTTAAATCTAAACTCTATAGCTATTTGTGATAAGAATTGCTGAAATTCTAGTATATGTATGCGTTCATTTCTTTTCCATTAACTATCAGCAAAAATGAAAAAGCTAATATCTTCACAAATTAAGGGTCTGCCCTATATATGAGCAAACCCTTTAATTTTATTTCACATATCAAAAGCCTTCAAACCTATAAAACAAATAGTAGCTTTAACCTTCTAACTGAGGCTTTACTGCCGAATCTAAAACAGTTCCTTCAAAAATAGCTTCAAATTCAGCTCCCTCAACCTTTTCTTTTTCAAGAAGAATATGTGCAAGTCTATTGAGCTTATCAATATTTTCTTTCAGCAGACTTATAGTCTTTGCATAAGCACTATCTATTATTTGCTTAATTTCATTATCAATAATGCCCGCAATCTCATCACTTATGTTACTAGTATGACCATAATCACGACCAAGAAAAACCTCATCATTCTCATTACCAAAAATCATATTTCCTAGCTTTTCACTCATGCCATACTTTGTAACCATATTTCTTGCAATTTGATTAACCTTTTTCAAATCGCTTGATGCTCCAGTACTTACTTCATCCATAATAATCTCTTCAGCGGCTCTTCCTCCTAAAGCAATTATTATCTCTTCAATAAGCTGTGATCTAGTATGATAACTTTTATCTTCCTGAGGTCTGCTTGCTGTATAACCGCCAGCCATACCAGCAGGAATAATTGATACCCTATCCACCTTTTGAGTCTTAGAAACAAGCTTAATTGCTATAGCATGACCAGCCTCATGGAATGCAGTAACTTTTTTGTCTATTTCGCTCATTACTCGGCTCTTCTTTTCAGGTCCCATCATAACCTTAAAAGCCGCTTCCTTTATCTCTTCATGGCTTATTTTCTTCTTGTTAGCTCTAGCTGCAAGTAACGCAGCCTCATTTAACAAATTCTCTAAATCAGCACCAGTAAAGCCTGGTGTGATTCTTGCCAAATCATCTAATTTAACATCCTCATCCAGCGGCTTGCCTCTGGAATGTACCTTCAAAATCTGCTCTCTACCCTTAATATCAGGCAAACCTACAACAACACGTCTATCAAAACGTCCAGGTCTTAATAGTGCAGGGTCAAGTATATCAGGTCTATTAGTAGCAGCAAGTATTATTACTCCTTCATTTATTCCAAAACCATCCATCTCAACAAGTAATTGGTTTAAGGTCTGTTCTCTTTCATCATGACCGCCGCCCATTCCTGCTCCTCTATGTCTACCAACTGCGTCAATTTCATCTATAAATACAATACATGGAGCATTCTTTTTTGCTTGTTCAAAAAGATCACGTACACGAGATGCTCCGACACCTACGAACATTTCCACAAAGTCCGAACCACTTATGCTGAAAAAAGGAACGCCAGCCTCACCAGAAACAGCCTTTGCTAATAGTGTTTTACCTGTTCCAGGAGGTCCTACTAAAAGGACACCTTTTGGTATTCTTGCTCCAAGTTCTACAAATTTCTTCGGTGCTTTTAGAAACTCAACAATTTCTGCAAGTTCTTCCTTTTCCTCATCAGCCCCAGCAACATTTTCAAATGTAACTTTTTTCTTGTCATCAACCGAAAGCTTAGCACGGCTTTTACCAAAAGACATAACCCTATTTCCGCCACCGCCTCCCTGTGACTGCTGGATAAAGAAAAACCATATTAGTATAAGTATTATAATGAAACCAATTGTCGGCAATATAGAAATCCACCATGGCGCTTGCGGAGGCGTAACAACATTATATTTTTCAATCAGTTTATTTTCAAAGGCATCTGTAAATCTTTCAGAAGCAGAAGTAACATCAGGCGGAACAACGACTACATACTTCGTAGCCTTACTATTCTTTTCTATTGGTTTTTTTAGTACTACTGTAGCTATGTCAGTCTGCAAATCTATGCTCTTAACATTACCTGCATTCACCTGTGTCAACAAGTCTGAATAAACCATCTTTGATGGATTGTCAGTATTTTGGAAGAACATAATTATCACTATAATTAATATAAAAATAATTATATAAAAACTGATACCCTTAATATATTTCAAAAAACTCCCTCCTTATAATAGCCAAGGTACCAAATTCTAACTCGCAAGTCATTACTTGAAAAATATAATTTTTATCTCAAACCTACGTTTTTAATTTGGTCTAAACTTAAATGCAATCTTTCACTTAATAAAGCTAATAATTCTCACTATTAAACTAAGTTTCTAAGTTAATACAGTATATATTATATTAGCATATACATTTATAAAACACAATAAAGTCAATTTTATGATTAAAATTTGAAATTATTTCATGTAAACTTCTCTTTTGAGTATACAAACTTCAGGTATATTTCTATATTTTCCGCAATAGTCCAAACCATAACCAACTACAAACTCGTCAGGTATTTCAATTCCTTTATAATCAACCTGAACATGTGCTTTCCTTCTTGAAGGTTTGTCTAAGGCTGCACATATTTTTACGCTTAAAGGACCTCTGGTTTTTAACAGCTCTACAAGATGATTCAGCGTAAGACCAGTATCAATAATATCTTCAACAATTAGTACATGTTTACCATCAATATTCGTGTCAACATCTTTTATAATTTTAACAACCCCTGATGATTTTGATGAGTCGCCATAACTAGATACTGACATAAAATCCAAATCAACAGGAATTGTTATTTCCCTTGCCAAATCGGCAAGAAATATGAACCCACCCTTTAAAACTCCGATTATAACGAGTTCCTTGCCCTCGTAGTCTTTAGAAATACGACTAGCAAGCTCTTTGACATTTTTATTAAGCTCTTCCTTTGAAATTAAAACACGATCAATTGTGCCCTTCATTTATTACTAATCCCCCTTAATGCTACCAATAATTGTGAATAAATAAATATATATTAATAAAATTAATTTAATTTTGTCAGTTGATTTCTATCTCTTAAAAAGATTCTAACGGTCGCACCAGCTATTTCACTCAGAAGCCAGTAAATCTTCTAAATTTCACTTGCTTAAATATTCAAAACAAATCATCAACACAGAATTAGTATTATCAGTTACTTTATATTTATCACTAGTTTTATTTCCTATAATCCAAATTATCTCCTTATTTATTGCAATTAAAGGAAATTTCATTCTCTGTTCCCTGACTATTTTTTTGTCAATAAAGTACTCTTTAAGCTTCTTTGTGCCATTTGAGTTTAATGGCTTAAATATATCACCATCTCGTCTATTTCTTACCAAAATATCCAAATTTGATTCTAATTCTAACTTTTTAAAATCAAAAAACTCGGTATAAGCACCTATATTTTCTTTAACAAATTCTTGACAGCTCTCACTTGTATCAAAGTTAATTACTTTTGTTGTAATAACAGCCTCTATATCATTCAAAACTATCCTTCCAGGGATTTTCAGTTTATTTTGGAAGCTTTCTTTTTTTTCTTCTCCCTGCTTTTTAATAATTATAGATGAATACGTTTTTACTGCCATCATTCCATGAGGAATATCTGTGCGTGAACCTGTTTGTCCATCTCTAATTAACCACACGAGACTGTCAATATGATTAAACCCAATTCCTTCAATACTTCCACAGCTATTTAAAATGGCAATTCTAATGACCCTGCCCAAAATAGCCTGATGCATTTTCTGTAATTCAAATAAATCAATCTCAACAAAATCCGTCTCCTTTTTTTTACAAGCCTTTTTATAGGCTATTTCTGCATTATACCGTAAAAAATCCTCATCTGTCACTACTAATTTTGATAATCTTAATAAATTTTCTGTAATATCTATTCTTGCTGCATTATTAATTTCAGGAAGCACATTAAGTCTAATTCTGTTTCTAAAGTAGTCTTGGTGCAGGTTTGAACTGTCGGTAACAGCCTTTAGACCATTATCATTAACATAATTCTCAATATGTAATCTATCTATATCTAATAATGGTCTTATAATATTATCTCTTTTATACTCTATCCCCTTAAGTCCTTCTAAACCCGTACCCCTAAAAATCCGCATGAGTATTGTCTCAGCTTGATCATTTCTTGAATGAGCAACAGCAATTTTATTTGCAGAATTCTCTGCTGCAACCCTGTTAAACTCTTCATACCTTGCATTTCTTCCCGCTTCTTCAATGGAGCTCTTATCTTTTTTTGCCTTCTTGGCAATATCAATTCTTTTTATATTCAAACTAAGTCCCAAGGATAGGCAAAAATCATTTACAAACTCTTCATCTCTATCAGCTTCCAAACCTCTAAGCATGTGATTAATATGTACAGGATAAAGCCTCAAGTCCAAATCCTTAGAAAGATAATACAAAATATGGAGTAGGCATACAGAGTCATATCCTCCTGATATGCCTACAACAATACCATCTCCATGATTAATCAGGTCATTTCTATTAATTGTTTCGAGAACCTGCTTTAGCATTGTTCGTTTCCTTTGCCTACTGATTATTGTCTGAATTTTTCTAAATTTGCAAACTTGGTATATTGCCCAAGCCATACTAATTCTACTGTTCCTGTCGAACCGTTTCTGTGCTTCGCAATTATTAGCTCAGCTATATTTTTCTTTTCAGTCTCAGGATTGTAATAGTCATCCCGGTAAAGAAACATTACAATATCAGCATCCTGCTCTATTGCTCCTGATTCTCTCAGGTCACTAAGTATAGGTCTATGGTCAGTCCTGGCTTCAGGTGCACGACTTAACTGAGATAAGCAAATAACAGGAACATTTATTTCCTTTGCCAATATTTTGAGGGAACGAGATATTTCTGATATCTCCTGCTGCCTATTTTCTCCGCCCTTTTTGCCACTACCCTGCATAAGTTGTAGATAATCTATGACCACTAACCCCAAGTTATGTTCAAGCTTAAGTCGTCTGCATTTTGCCCTTATTTCAGTAATAGAAACACCTGGTGTATCATCAATATAAATAGGTGCTTCAGATAAAGGAGCCAAAGCCTTAGCAACCTTTTGCCAATCATTATCCTCAAGCTTTCCTGTTTTCATTTTATTACTGTCAACCATTGCTTCACTGCAAAGTATTCTGTTTACCAGCTGATCTTTTGACATTTCAAGACTGAATACAGCTACTGGCACATGACCGTTAACTGCTGCATTCTGTGCTAAATTTAATGCAAAAGCTGTTTTCCCCATTGCAGGACGTGCAGCTATAAGAATCAAGTCGGAATTATGAAGACCTGAAGTCTTAAAATCTAAATCAGTAAATCCAGTAGGAATCCCAGTAATATTGCCCTTATTATTATACATCTCTTCTAAATTGTTAAAAGTATCTACAAGTACATCCTTTATAGGTACAAATCCCTGAGAGCTTCTTTTCTGTAGGATATCAAAAACACTCTGTTCAGCCTTATCAAGAATATATGATACCTCTTCAGAAGCATTAAAGCCCAAATCAACTATATCAGAAGAAGCCTTAATTAGCTTTCTAAGAAGAGCTTTCTCTTCCACAATCTTTGAGTAATGTTTTACATTTGCTGTTGTAGGTACTTCCGTTGCAATATTTGATAAGTACTCAAGTCCACCTACTAGTTCTAGCTTTCCATGTAGCTTAAGACGCTCTGACACTGTAATTAAGTCAATAGGTTGAGCTTTGTCAAACAACTCTAAAATAACATTATAAATTTCCCTATGGTCAGGTCTATAAAAATCCTCTGGTTTCAAAATTTCCATTACTACAGGAACTACTTCTTTGTCAATAAGCATTGACCCTAGTACTGATTGTTCTGCCTCTATACTCTGAGGGGGAATTCTGCCTAGAGAACCTATATCCATTGCATCTTCCACCATTTCCATTAATATTTACTTAAAATACATTTTTAAAGGCTTTCAATTTTAACAGTAAATTTAGAGCTAATCTCGGGATAGAGTTTAACCTCCACTTCAAAAGTGCCAACTGACTTAATTGAATCAGGCATTACTAGCTTCTTTTTATCTATTTCAAGCTTTTGTTGTGTCTTCATTGCTTCTGCAACATCCTTGCTTGTAATAGAACCAAAAAGTTTACCATTATCTCCTGCTTTTACCTTTAATGTTAGTGTTATATCTTTAATTTTTTTTGCTAGTTCCTTTGCCTGAGCTATTTCTCTTTCTTTCTTCTGACTCTCGGCTTCCTTCTTGGTTTTCATTATATTTACATTTGTAGCACTAGCCTCAACAGCTAGACCCTTTGGAAACAAAAAATTCCTCGCATATCCATCGCTGGCTTCCACCATTTGTTCTTTTTTACCTAAGCCTTTTACATCCTGTTTTAATATAACCTTCATTTGTTTACCTCCTGTAGACATCAATATTAACAAAATATATTCCCTATATATAACCAGTTCTAATCCTTAAAGAGTGCTTTACTCTAGATATTAAAGTCAGTTATAAAGGGATGTATCGGCACTAATAACCACCTATAAATGGTAATTAGCGTCGGTATTCCTCGGACAAGCTACGCTCTATTCTTTATTTAAGCTTTCTATATACTCGTATATTGCATTCTTGAGACTTTGTCTTGCTTCTTCAATGGTTACATTTTCAAGCTGTGCTCCTGCAACTGTCATATGACCTCCGCCGCCAAGCTTCTCCAAAATCATCTGTACATTTATTTCACCAAGAGACCTTCCGCTTATTACAATCTCACCTTCATTGGAGCTAAGTACAAATGCTGCTATAAGTCCTGCTAGACTTAATAGCTGGTCTGCTGCCTGAGCAGCTATTAGCTGTGCATTCTTAATGTTTGAAGGACAAGTAGATATTGCAATATTATCATACACTACTTCTGCATCTTTGACTATATTTGATATTGTAATGTATGTTTTCAAGTCATTTTGGAAAAGTTGCTTAACTGATACTGTATCAACACCTTGACGCCTTAAATAGGAAGCTGCTTCAAAGGTTCTGACCCCCGTCTTGAAAATAAAGTTTTTGGTATCAACAACAATTCCAGCATATAATGCCTCTGTTTCTATGCTTGTAAGCCTAATTTTTTCTTCTAAATATTGCATCAGCTCTGTAACAAGCTCACAGGTTGATGATGCATAGGTTTCATGGTAAGACAGAACTACGTCTTGTATATAATCTGCACCTCTTCTGTGATGATCTATTACAACTATTTGGTCTGTCATCTTCAACAATTCTGGTGTTTCAGTAAAGCTTGGTCTATGAGTGTCCAGAACTATAAGCAAAGTTTTCTTAGTTATTATATCAAGAGCCTCATTTCTGCCAACAAACACATTACTGTATTCAGGTTCCTTGCCAAGCTTATTGAGTACAGCATCTATATTGGGATTAGAATGATTTAATACTATATTAACCCTCTTATCTCTGCTCTTTACTATTCTATATATACCCAGTGCCGCACCTAAGCAATCAATGTCTGCATTTTCATGTCCCATAATCAAAACAGAAGGTGCTTGGTCTATTAATCCTCTTAATGCATAGGCAATTACCCTTGCTTTTACTCTTGTACGTTTCTCCAGCTCTCGTGTTCGTCCTCCAAAGAATCTGAAGTTATCGCCATCTTTAATAACAACATGGTCTCCGCCTCTTCCTAAAGCTATATCAATACTTGCATTTGCATTTTGCATATTTTCAAGTATAGTTTCAGCATTTATACCCATCCCGATGCTAAGAGTAACAGGTATTTTGTTGCCAAAATTAATTTCTTTCACTGTTTCAAGTATTTCAAATTTTTTCTCTTCAAGTTCTTTTAAATATTTAAAGGCAAATATACATAGAAACTTGTCTCTCTCAAATTTTTTTAACACACCACCAGTATGCACTAACCAGCCAGCAATACTTTTTTCTATTTCCGCCATAATTTGCGGTCTTTTAGAATCTTCTAAGCTCTGCATTAAATCGTCATAATTGTCTATTACAATTAGACCTACTGTGTTTTTATTATCCTCATACTTTTGTCTTTCATTTATTAAATCCGTATTATCAATAAAATATAACATAACAATAATGCTGTGTTCTGTATTATCATCATCTATTTTCACTAAACTGCCTAAAATAGTATAGAAGTGATTATTTATGGTAACATCTTTTGAAATATTTATACAATCTCCTTCTGTTATCTCAGGTCTTATATCAGAAACAATTCCTGATATGGTTTTTTGAAGAAATTTATCATCGTCAAACATACCCTTGAAGGAAGAATTGTACCAAACAGCTGTTCCATCCAATTCTGCTAAAACCAAAGGCATAGGAAAATTGAGCAACGTATCCTTAGTTGCACAGTCAATATTGAAAGTCAGTGTCTCTATGTATTTTGCTATTTCCCGATTTCTGATATGAGTAGATTTGTAGTTGTAAATAACTAAAAAAACAAATACAACATATCCCGGAATAGACATTAATGGATTTAATTTTGTAATTATCACAACAAGAAATAGTATTACCCAAAGATAAAAACCAGCCTTTGGTATAAAAATTCGTGATAGTTTTTTGCTATCCATTTGAAATCTCCCTGAATCAAGCCCCTTGTTTCTTTACACGAGAGCCATTGAGATGCTTTGAAAGCTCGGATAAATCACCATAGTACTTTTCAACATCGTGGTTCTCAACAAGACCAAGCCTAATCTTATTCTCAATTTTTTTTTCTACTGCTCTATAATTAATGCCAAATCTTTTTCCTAAAAGATAACATATTAAAATTATATTGGCTAAAGTATCAGCTAAAGTTTCTGACACCTCCTCTTGAACTCCGTTTACCAATGCCTTAAATAGATTTGCAACATCAGTAAGTAGCTCACTTTTTAGCCATTCAATTATCTTAATATTTCTTGTAATATCAATCTGGTTATCAAACAAAGCCATAGTGTCACCCCACGTAGGTAATTTACAATTTTTGTATGTAAATTATACCACTTATACAACCAAATAGCTTTATTTCCCACTTTTTATTACTATAATAGAAGTACCTGCTATTATACCACAAAGTCAATTACGCTAAAACCTCAGTCCTACTGCATGTTGTGCAATACTCCTTAGGAAGTATTGTTATTTCGTCAACTTCCAACGCTAGATTATAAATATATACTTGTACCTAAAGTTGATTAAACATTTAGCTAAGTTTGAAATTATTGACTCAATTTAATTACAAATGAAGTATATCGGTACTTGACTGATAGCATAACGAAAAATAATTGATTATTAGACATTATATAAATACCCAAATGTAGGGTAAGAGCCTATAAATTTGTAAAAAGATGTTTTCCTTTTTATCATAGTGAGTGCATCGTAAACATCCTGATCCTCAATATGCCCATCTATATCAACAAAGAAAATATACTGTCCAAGCTCATTTTTTGCAGGTCTGGATTCAATTTTTGACATATTAATATCCCACAAGCTGAATATGTCCAAAACTTTGTATAAGCTTCCTGGTTTATTTTCAGTTGAAAACACTATTGATGTTTTATCCTTTCCTGTTTTCTTCTTTAACACTTTAGAGATAATAACAAACCTAGTGTAATTGTTTTTAGCATCTTGAATATTAGTATCTAATATATCAAGCCCGTATGTCTTTGCTGCAATACTAGATGTAACAGCCGCAAATGTGCCATCCTCTGAAGCTACTCTTTGTGCTGCTTTTGAAGTACTATTTTCCTCCATCTGAACTGCACTCTGAAATTTATTGTCAAGATAATTTCTGCACTGTCCAAGTGGCTGAGGATGTGAAATTATAACTCTAATGTCTTCTGTTTTTGTTCCTTTTTTAGCTACAAGGTTAAGGTTTATGGGTATAATGTGTTCATCAATTATATACAAACCCTCCTCCTTGGCAAGCACATCCAAAGTTACATTAATTGCACCCTCTAGTGAATTTTCTATTGGCACAATTGCCTCATCAATATCATCATTTTTTAATCCAAGAAGTACCTCCTGAATGGTATAAAAATCTTTTAAAAAATATTTTGCTTCTGAGTCATTTGTCTTTGATTGTGCTTCAATATAAGTCTGAACAGCCTCATGTGAAAAAGTCCCCTGTGGACCTAGAAAACCTATTCTCTTTTTCATCTAATTATTATATCCATCCTTTATATGTTTTAATAATAACTATCCCCATAGTTATATATAATATCATTCTTTACTAAGTTTTCCAACTGTATTTACTGTAAAAGGGTAGTATATATATTTTTAAGGATATAATTTTTATTGAAATTTGTATGCTGAATGTAGCAAAAGACATAAAAATCTAAAAATATTATTTACATTGTATCGGTGCTCGAATATTTTTCTGCTCCACTTTAGATACGCAACTTTAAAAGCCTCATGCTGGTATAGGCTTTGTTTTTGTACTATGTAAGGGTTCATCTTATTATTTTACCTTACTTACTCGTGTCTGTTTTCTGAAAAAACACTTAGAGCTAGCTTGCTGAACAGTAACTTTATTTCTGGCTTATAACGCCTATATTCAAAATGAAATTTTTCGAATGTAGAAAAATTTCATTACATCAGCAACGTTTCAACGAGGCGGGATATATTCTCACCACCTGAAAACCAAATCGGTACACGCCACTTATAGAAGTGGGGACATTTTCTTGCCTCGTTATAAAAACCATTGATACACATTTGCTTTTGATGACTTAAAATACACCATGCTTACTCCGCTGTCTCTTCTTTTAAAGATTCCATAGCCTGTTCTTCAAGCTCTTCGTCACTAACTTTTAAATTTATTATCTGCATCGCTTCCTCATACATTTCACTTGGAACCATAATTTGAATTGGTATACAAGGTCCTAAAACGATTTGTAATAAGCCACTATCGAGTAAGTCATAGTCTTTGCCTTTTCCAATGCAAATAATACCATTTTGTGTTAGCTTCCCCTTAATTACATTAAATTCAAATTCATTATCAGCCGTGGTTAAATATACCCAGTTTTCAGCATTTTCTCTCTCAATCTTTAGTCTATCCTTGGCACTCATATTTTCTTTGCTAGTATCCATAACTACCACCTTCCCTGAAAATCCTACCATTAATTACCTACCTATATACTACCACTAATACTATAATTTTTACAGTTATAACGCCTAAATTTAAAATGAAATTTTTCGATTGTAGAAAAATTTCATTTTGAATCTAGGTATTTCAATGAGGCTGGAGAATCTCTCACCGCCTGAAGACCAAAGCTTTCCCCGCCACTTAAAGAAATGAGGAACATTTTCTTGCCTCATTATCTTTAAACTTTCATTCAGTTAAGGTTTTAGGCATATTAAAAAAGGTCAATTACCATCTCAAACCTTAGAATCATCTTCAGGCTCTTTTTCTTCATCATCTAGTGCTAGCTCTTTTGAGAATTCCGCTAAAAAAACCGATTTATATATGCTATTAATTGAGAGTCTGTTTTTAGGGAAAGCAGTAAATGCCTTTATAGCTATATATAATAAAAAATATACTGAAGTAATCATTAGTCCAGCAAAAAGACCAGTCGCCTGTCCGTTGATAAAAGGCATACTAAATATTATTACAATTAAACTCAATAAAACTATCCATGAACTATATGGATACCCTCTAAGCTGACATTTGCCGTCTGGTGGGCAGCCGTTTCTTTTGCGAAGGCGAATATGTGCAGCCATAATTACTGCATAGGTAAATAGCAGTGCAAAACCTCCTGCACTTGTTAAAAACAAGTATACTTTGGGAACTAACATTCCAAAGCCTAAACCCAAAAGCATTGATAATCCAGAAAAAATTATTCCACGTTTTGGAACCTCCTGCTTGTCTATTAGCCACTTCGGTGCAAGGCTTTCAGCCGCAAGAGACCTCATCATTCTTCCAAGTCCAAACATAGCTGCTAACATTGTAGAAAGAATTGCGGTAATCAATACAAAATTTATACCTGTCCCTGCCCATCCAATACCCCATCTATTAAGTGCTGTCACCATAGGACTTACATTTTCATTAAGTTCTGATGTAGCAATTAGCGGTAGCATTACTATAACAGAAAGGATATAAAAGCCCACTAGACAAGCAACTGTATATCTAATTGCCTTTGGAACATTCTTTTTAGCATTATCACATTCAGATGCTGCTAAACCAATAACTTCAAAGCCAGCATATGCAAACATAACTATAAGCATACTTCCTGCTATTCCCTTTATGCCGCCTGGCATTAATGGTTCATTAGCTAATTCTCCTATACCAACCTGTGCAATCCCCGGAATAAATCCAATTATCAGCAATACAGCTAAAATTATAAATGTTGCTATTGCAAGAAGCTTAATTATTGCCAGTCCGCTTTCCAACTTGCTTAATTTGTCAGCACCCAATAAATTGAGCAACGTAACACTAATTATAATTACACTTCCTAATAGCATTATTGACATATTGGGAATCCATTCTCTTATGAGTATTGATACTGCTGCAGCTTCGCTGGACATAGCAATCACCATGCCTGTCCAATAAACCCACCCTACAATAAAGCCTGCTCCCTTACCAAAGGCTTGTGCTGCAAAGGTTCTGAAGGAGCCAGAATCAGGATTTGCAACAGTCATTTCTGATAAAGCTGTTAATATAAAGTAAACCAGTATTCCTCCTATTACATATGAAATCAATATTGATGGACCAGCCGCATTAATTGCTATTGATGACCCAACAAAAAATGAGCCTCCTATTACGGTTCCTACTGCCATCATTGTAAGTTGCCATGCAGACAGACCTTTGTTTTTTGTTTTTTCCATAATTAATCCATGCCTCCACATAAACATCTTATATAAAATTCCTAAAAATTATTTTATTAACCTAGTATTCCTTAATACAAGAAATACATTCTTTTAGAGGCACTTCTATTTAATTCCATTGATTAATAGACTTTGGTTTCTCTCATATATTGTTAATCACTATCCAATACAACTGTTTTAATAGAAGCGTTGATTTAATTCAACATTTCTGTCAAAATAGAATAGAACAAATGTTTTATAACCAAAGTGGTACCCGCCACTTATAAAAGTGGGGGACATTTTCTTGCCTCGTTATATGTGCCTAATACAACTTTCGCAGTTTAGTGTTATTTTTAGTGTTACTAGCTCAAACTTTGCATATTAAAGCTAGATATTTAAAAAGCTTTAATCAGTTATATCCAACCGCATAGTTTGAGCTAAAATCAA
Organism: Bacillota bacterium; assembly: GCA_023398105.1. GTDB lineage: Bacteria > Bacillota > Clostridia > Acetivibrionales > DSM-1351 > Ruminiclostridium. Next base: position 37,645 of record JAEWST010000002.1, read on the forward strand.
AAAACATTATTCATGGACTTTTATGTATAAAAGTTAATTAAATAAAATTGAAATACTTTTAGGTAGCCAAAAAACACAATATATTTCATTCTAAATTGATTATTGGAGGTTAAGTGATATGAGTTTTAATGGATTTACAGCAGATGCTCTTAAATTTCTTTTTGAAAATAGGCTGCACAATGAAAAAATTTGGTATGATAGCCATAAAGATATTTATAAAGAAAAAGTATTTAATCCTTTTGTTGAGCTAATCAACGAATTGTCTCCTACTATGCTGGAAATTGACAGTCAGATAATAACTGTCCCATCTAAAATTATTTCCAGAGTACGCAGAGATACTCGCTTTACTAAAGATAAAACCTTGTATAGAGATAATGCTTGGTTTGTATTCCTAAGAGATAAAAGCATTATGTCAACCTCTCCCTGCTACTGGTTTGAGCTGAATCAAAGTGGGTCAAGCTATGGAATAGGTTATTATGGAGCTCAAACAAGCTCTATGGCTATTATGCGTGACATGATTATTAATAACCACCCCTTATTTATAAAAGCATTAAAATGCTATGAAGCCCAAGACCAATTTGTTATAGGCGGAGAAATGTATAAAAGAAGCAAGTTCCCTGACCAGCCAGAAAATCTTAGAACATGGTTAGACAGAAAGAATATTTACTTTGAATGTGTTCAGAACGGCTATAATCTAGCCTTTTCTGAGGATTTACCTGATGTACTGAAAAAGAGTTTTTTACAGTTAAAACCAATATATGCTTTCTTGTGTATGGTTGAGGCTCAGTAGATAAAAATGGTTGATACTATAAAGAGATACCGTCAGAATATCCTCTAACGGTATCTCTATTGTTGTTATATAAGTTTAGTCTGTAGTAAATGGGAGCAAAGCAATATGTCTTGCTCTCTTTATTGCAGTTGTTAACTGACGTTGGTGTTTTGCACAGTTTCCTGATATTCTTCTAGGAAGAATCTTACCTTTTTCAGAAACGTACTTTCTGATTTTAGCAACATCTTTGTAATCTATATCAGTAGCTTTATCAACACAGAATGAGCAAACTTTTCTTTTAGCTCTTCTCATTCTCATGCCGCCTTTTCCTTCGCCCTTATCATAAGAATCTCTATCATTTCTTTTATTATCTCTCTTAGGTCCTGGCATTTAAATGTTCTCCTTTCAAGTGCCAATACAATAGCACTTATTATCATTTATAAACAACTGGTTAATTCATACTTTAGTACATAATGCAAGTTGGCAAATCCAACATTACTTATGTCAATCAAATTACCAATACAACGCAAGCTGGCAAGCCAACATTGCTATGTCAATTAAAATGGCAATTCGTCATCCTCATCCATTGGATAAAATCCATCACCTGATGCTGCAGGTGCATCTGAATAAGTTTTCTGTGCTGAACCACCATAATTCCCTCCAGCATCTCCACCTCTTTTGCTATCTGCAAAATAAGTCTCATCTGCTACTACTTCAGTAACATAGTGGCGCTTTCCTTCATTGTCATCCCATGTTCTAGTCTGAATTCTTCCAACAACAGCTACCTGCTGTCCTTTTGTGAAATATTTTCCACAAAATTCAGCTGTCTTGCTCCATGCAACAACATTAATAAAATCAGCCTGTGGCTGACCCTCTTGTGCAAAGCGTCTGTTTACCGCAATTGTAAAACTTGCAACCGCAGTATTATTACCACTAGTATACCTAAGCTCAGGGTCTTTTGTAAGTCTACCCATTAAAATAACTTTGTTCATATTTGCCACCTATTAATCCTTATTTATTGTGATATACTTAAGAATTCCTTCAGTGATTTTATACACTCTTTCTAATTCAGCAGGAAAATCTGGACTTGATGAAAAATTCACAAGTACGTAGTAACCTTCGTTCTTGTCTTTAATCTCATAAGCTAGCTTTCTCTTACCCCACTCATCAACACTTTCAATCTGAGCAGAAGCCTCAATCATAGCTTTAAACTTTTCAACAAGAGCTTTTGTGTTTTCTTCTCCAACCTCTGGATTGATAATAAAGATAGTTTCATACTTCTTTAACATTATTGGTCACCTCCCCTCGGACTCAACGGCTCTGTCACATGAATACAGAGCAAGGATGTAAAATATTAATATTTAACATACAATTAAGTATTTTAACATACAAAAGCACAATTAACAAGCTTAATTTTCAGCATATTTTAATATTTTTTCAAGACACTTTATTAAATACTCATTATCTTCTCTTTCTTTTACTGCGATTCTAAAAAAAGAGTCGTTTAAACCTATGTAATCAGCACAGGAGCGAATAAGTATTCCTTGCTTCTCTAAAGCTCTCTGTAAATGCTTATTTTCAGACTTAAAAAGTATATAGTTTGCTTCTGAATTAAATACTTCTAATCCAAGCAGCCTAAGTTTTTCAATTAAGTATTCCCTGTATTCTTTGATTATTTTTTTAGTTTTTTTAACATAATCGGTTTCTGTAAGTGCTGCTACACCGCACTTCTGTGCTATAACAGATACATTCCAGGGTTGTCCAATACTACGGATTTTCCAAGCAACCTCTTTATCAGAGCATATTCCATATCCTAAACGTATTCCTGCCATTGCGTAAATTTTTGTAAATGCCTTAAGTACAATTACATTGTCATAGCCTTTAAGTTCATTAACAATACTAAACTTTTGTGAATTGTCTAGAAAGTCTACAAAGCACTCATCAACCACCAAAAAGGTATTATTTAATTTACACCTATCAGCAATCGACAACACTAATTCCTTCTCTATAGGTACGCCTGTAGGATTATTTGGATTGCACAAAAACATTATGTCAACGTCTGGTGATAGCTTGTCTAATATTGTTTCATCAATAATAAACCCCTTGGCTTCACTCAAATAGTGGTATTTTATTGTGCTATTGACTGTTTCTACTGCTTGCTGATATTCTGAGAAGGTAGGGGCTGGCAGAAGTGTTACCTTTGGTTTTATTTGAGCCGCAATTCTGTAAATTATATCAGCCGCACCGTTTCCGCATACAATATAATTCTTTGGCACTTTTTCATATATTGATATTTCATCTATTAATTCTCTGCACAAGGGGTCTGGATAATTGCTGAAAGCATCAATGTTATCAATGATAGCTCTTTTAACTGCTGGAGGCATTCCCAAAGGATTTACATTGGCAGAAAAATCTATGATTTTTTTATTTCCTGGTATATCTCTCTTACTGTAAATATCTCCGCCATGAGTTATCTGCTTCATTTTGACCTCCATATTATATATTTCCGCTATAGCGACATATATTGTATACTTTTTAGCTGTACTTCAACTATCTTAACTAATTCTATTAACACGAAATTTTATTTTAGAAAGATTTCACTAACAAATTAAACATTCAGTTATATTATAATTATCAACCGTATTCCACACATTATAGCCACTGCCAAAATTGCTGTTACATACATTAACCTATTCGTTAACAATATATCTTTTAATTCTATTGTTCTGCTGTTATCACCGATGGTCTGTTTTTTTACCAATTTACCAAAATAGTAAGCATCACCTGCAAGCTGTACCTTCAATGCTCCTGCACATACAGACTCAGTTTTTGCACTATTAGGGCTGGAATGATTGCTTTTATCCCTCTTGTATATTTTATAAGCATTTTTATAATCAAGACCTGAAATAAAGCCGGCTACAATCATTATGTATGCTGATAATATTGCTGGAATGTAATTAAATAAATCATCAAGTTTAGCAGCAAATCTGCCAAAAAACATATACCTAGCATTTTTATAGCCTATCATTGAGTCAAGGGTATTTACAGCTTTATATAAAAATCCTAGAGGTGCACCTCCTAAAACAAGGAATATTAATGGAGCAATAACACCGTCAGAAGTGTTTTCCGCAATAGTCTCAACTGTAGCCTTTGTTATTTCCTCTTCATTTAAGCGTTCAGTATCTCTTCCAACTATCCAAGACAAATACTTCCTTGCGTTTATAATATCATTTTTTACAAGCTGGTTATACACCTTCATGCTTTCTGTTTTTAAGCTCTTCGTTGCTAATATTTGATAACAGAATATGGAGTGTATAGCTATTTTTAATATGGTACTGACCTTTCCTGCAAAATATAACATTAGTAATGGCACAAAAAATGCAATTGTGGCTATTATAACTGTAAGGATTATTCCTCCAATGAATTCTCCATTTTTCGTTACAGGAAATAACCTTCTGATTGCTTTTTCACCTTTTGAAATCAAGTTACCGATTAATCTAATAGGATGTGGCAACCAATGGGGATCACCCAATACTAAATCCAAAATAAAGCCTATAATAACTGCAATTAATATTTCCATAAAATTACTGCTGCTCCTTTTAAGCTTAATAAATTCAACTTTCCCAGCTTAAATTATAGATGTTCAACCTTATCAATGTTAAGTTGGGTCAGAGAAAAGGCAACAAATAATTGATAAGATTGGACATCAGTAAACTTTTAATGTTGGGAAGTTGAATCTACGCAATTAACAACTCACTCCATACCCTTTTCAATAACTTCATATATATACTTCATATCCAATGCTGCTCTCAAAGCATCTGCAAGTAAATCATACTGCTTTTCCTTGTAAGCTTTACTGTCAAAGGCCGAATTTCTGTCATATTTGAGCCCCTTATGGCTCATTAGTGCATCTGCTATCTCAAAGAGCACCTCTTCACTGTCAAAAATCCCATGAACATAGCTTCCGTAGATATTTCCGATGCTCACTCCATCTTCTTTTGTATTACCGTTATTTTCGGTTAGCAGAGCAAACGAACTTTTGCCATCCTCCAAGTAAGTCTTTTTTATATCAGCACTTTTTGCCAAGCCTTCTTGTTGAGCATATGTTCCATCAGTAAATTCTGTTTGTCCCATATGAATTTCATAGCCCTCAAAATGTTTTCCGCTAAGACCTTTAAAGATACCTTCCACCTTTTGGAATTCACCCACAACTCTTGTTCTGACCTTGTTCTCCTCAAAAACTGTTGTAGCTTTTATTAGGCCTATGCCCTTCATTTCTCCGCCATGTTCAACTTCATAAGGGTCTTTTAGCGTTTCGCACAGCATTTGATATCCACCGCATATACCAAATACAGGTTTATCTTTCGCAGCATGCTTCAAAATTGAAGCCTCAAAACCAGTTTCTCTAAGCCACTTCAAATCACCCATTGTATTTTTAGTGCCCGGAATTATTATCAAATCGGGATTGTTCAGTTCACCAACGCTAGAAATATAGCGTACACTAGCACAATCTATATGCTCAAGTGCATTAAAATCTGTAAAATTTGAAATTCTGGGAAGCCTAATTATTGCAATATCTATTAAGCCTTGTGATTTCACCCTTGTAAATCTTTCAGTCAAGCTGTCTTCGTCGTCAATATCCACATTAAGATAAGGTATAACACCCACTACAGGAATATTAATTAAATCACAGAGCATATTAAGTCCAGGCTTCAATATGTCCACATCACCTCTGAACTTATTAATAATAGTACCTTTGACATAGTTTTTTTCACTCTCATCAAGCAACATGACTGTCCCATATAATGCAGCAAAAACTCCACCTCTGTCTATGTCTCCTGCAATGAGCACAGGAGCTTTTGCCAGTTTAGCCATTCCCATATTTACTATATCATCCTGCTTTAAATTTATTTCTGCAGGACTTCCCGCTCCCTCAATAACAATAATATCATTTTCTTGTGAAAGACTTCCATACGCCTCCATTATCTGAGGTATAAGTTGATTTTTATATTTAAAATAATCTGTTGCAGTCATATTTCCTATAGGCTGCCCATTTACTATTACCTGTGAGCCTTTATCACTTGTTGGTTTAAGTAAAATGGGGTTCATTCTAACATCAGGAGCTTTTTTTGCCGCCTCAGCCTGCACAACCTGTGCTCTGCCCATTTCAAAGTTATCATCAGTTATGTATGAATTTAGTGCCATATTCTGCGATTTAAAAGGAGCTACACTATAGCCATCCTGTGCAAATATCCTACATAAGCCTGCTACAATTAAACTTTTCCCTGCATTAGACATTGTGCCCTGAATCATTATTGACTTTGCCAAACTTTTCACCATCTCCCGTAATAATGAACTCTAAACTAGTTTTATATATTTGCTTAATTAACTTTCGTTAGTTTTCTCAAAAATACACTAAACAAAAACTCTATTTTGTGTTTCACTGCATTTTTGCACAAATCTCCGTGCAAAATTTATGTTTCCGTATAAGTGTATATGGGGATATCCTGCAAATAATGTAGCTGTAGCAAAAATGCAATCCCATTTTTTGCTTGAATAAGGTTTAGTTGCCTCAAAAGCAGTTCCATTATTATCACTGTCATAATAATGAAATTCGTGCATATTTATGCTGTCTCCCTCAAAACAAAAAAGATTATCCTTCTTTGCCTTCAAGCTTGCATATCCAAACCTTATAAGCTTATTTTGCAATAAACTACTTCCCTCAATTGCTCCCACCATAGGAAGGCTATTGCCATTCATATCTGCTATAGCCTGCTGTAAGTACATAAAACCCCCACACTCTGCATATGTTGGTCTTCCATTATTTACAGCCTTTTTGATATCCAATAGCATACTTTTATTTTGGCTAAGTTCTTTTGTATATAATTCTGGATACCCACCACCAAGTATAAGTCCGCTTATATTTTCCGGTAGTTTTTCATCATATACTGGAGAGAAAAAAGTAAGCTTTGCTCCTAACTGCTCCAACAATTCTAAACTGTCCTGATAATAAAAGCAGAAGGCCTTGTCCTTTGCCACAGCAATATTACAGCAATGATTTTTTCTCAGTAATGAGACCTCATATTCTCTAACATTATCGGTGCTACCAGCCTTTTGCTGTCCCTGCTGCTCATCATAACCCATATTTTCTTTAATATTAATAGCTGTAATGTCTATAGGTTGATATTCCAAAGACTCCGCTGTACTTGCCAACTCCAGCAAACCATCTAAATCAATATTATTTTCTACGCTATCCGACAGCAAGTTTAGTTTTTGTTGTAAATTCTCTATTTCACTAGCGGTTATAAGCCCTAAATGTCTGCTTTCTAAAACTGCCTCAGGTAAACTTGGCAAAAAGCCTAACACCTTTAGTTGTGTGAAATCCTCTATCATTTTTCTGTACATAGGATATGTTCCCATAGCTATGTCATTTATTATAACGCCTTTTATTATGTTGGGCATAAAATCAATATAGCCTTTAAGCATTGCAACTATAGATAATGACATTCCCTTGCCATTAACCACCAAAACTACTGGTGTTCCTGTTAGTAAACTCATAGCATTTGATGAATAGCTCCCATCATTTCCAATACCATCGTATAAGCCCATTACACCTTCAACTACTGATATTTCTGCATTTTTACCATTCTTGGCAAAAAGGTACTTAACGCAATTATCTCCGCAAAGAAAGGAATCCAAATTTCTCGAATTAGCACCTACTATTTCGGTATGAAACATTGTGTCTATGTAGTCAGGTCCACACTTAAAGGCAGCTGTTTTAATATTTCTATTCACCAGTGCTCTTAATATTCCACAAGTAATAGTAGTCTTTCCACATCCGCTTCCTGTTCCTGCTATCATAATTCTGGCAAAATTATCTGATTTCATGCTATTCACTCTACCTTATACAAAATAAAAAACTTTCAGCACGTTAGTTATTTTAATTTGACATGTCGCAATTACAGCTGTTAAGCTGTCTTAATCCATTTAATTAACGCTGCTGTACTAATTAACTCAACTTTTACACATAAAAAGTCTCCGATGCGGAGTCTCATTAGTGATTTGTTACCGAAATAATTGCAAGTTTACCTTACAACAGTTAAGTTCTTCCTCTTTCTATATTTGGAAGGTATAATAAGGGGCTTCCCTGTTTCAGGGTTTTGTAGTACCTGTACCTCCATATTGTACACCTCCAAAATAACTTCTTTGGTCAAGACCTCTTCAGGTTTCCCATTCTTAACCAGCTTACCATCATTCAAAAGCATAATATAGTCGCTATACTGAGAAGCTATATTCAAGTCGTGCAGCACGGCAACAATTGTAATTCTCCGCATTTCCACCATGTTGCTAAGTGTATCCATAAGTTCTATCTGGTGGTGTATGTCAAGCTGAGATATTGGCTCATCCAAGAGTATTATTGGTGTATCCTGCGTTAATGCCCTTGCCACCACAACTCTTTGACGTTCTCCTCCACTTATCTCATTTAACTTCTTTTCTCTTAAATACCAAGTATTTGTTAATTCCATTGATTTTTGGGCGTATTCCAGATCCTTATCTCCCTCACTCTGAAACATTCCCAAATAAGGATAGCGTCCCATTAGCACATAATCCAACACATTAAAGTCAACATCACTATTTGTGTTTTGGGAAACATAGGCTAATTTCTTTGCAAGCTCTTTACCCTTCAAATGCTCAATAGGAATATTATTTATAAATAAATCCCCGCTTTCAGGTTCAAGGCTAGCTACTATTGTTCTCAATAGTGTCGTCTTTCCCGAGCCATTCGGACCAATAATACTGTAGAATTTACCCTTCTCAACTGTAAAATCCACGCCTAATATTATTTCACGACCGCCAAGAGAACATCTTAAGTTATTAGCTTCAATAGGGTATGTTTCTTTTTTCATTGTCTAACCTTCTTCTTGGACTTAATTAGTAAATAAATAAAATAAGGTGCTCCAAATAATGAAGTAACTGCACCCACTGGTAACTCTGCTGGAGGCATTATACTTCTTGCAAGGGTATCGCAAATTACTAAAAAAACAGCTCCTCCAACAGCAGAATAAGGCAACATAGCCCTATGGTCAGAGCCAGTAATAAGTCTTGCTGCATGTGGCACAACAAGCCCTACAAATCCGATAATGCCGCTTACCGATACGCAAACTGCTATTAAGAGGGAGCAAATTCCCAGTAAAACCTTCTTAACAATTTCTACTCTAACACCAAGACTCTTTGCAGTTTCTTCATTGGAGGATATAACATTTAAATCCCTTGCAAAAAAACAGAGTACAATTACACCTATCAGGGTTATGGGGACAAGCAATACTGCTTGCTGCCAGCTTGCTGCATTAACACTTCCCATCAGCCACATGAAAATGCCCTCAATTTTGTCTCTTCTAAAAATCATTAAAACGGTGATGAGGGAGTATTCAAAAAGACCAACTGCAACACCTGATAACAAAAGATTTGTTGAAGGCAGCCTGCCTCCTACATTTGCAATTGCATAAACAACAATAGTGGTTACTAACGCTCCAATAAAGGCAAGTAACGAAACCATTCCAATTCCAAATAGAATACTTTCAAGACCAAAAACAATGGCAATAGTAGCACCTAAGCCAGCACCGTTTGATATTCCTAATACGTATGGATCAGCCATTGGATTCCTGAATAAGCCTTGAAAACACCCACCTACAGTTGCAAGTATTGCACCTATTGCTGCAGCTAAAACTATTCTAGGCATTCTTATATCAAGCACAATCATTTCATGGGTACTATTAATTGAGCCTGTACTAATTAGCATACTTATACCTGGAATTTTGGAAAGCATTATTTTTATAGCACTCAGTATGCTAATATCTGCGATTCCTATTGTACTTGATATTAACATTATAAAAACAAGTGCTACTAATGATATTATTAGCAATAATCTGTACTTTAGTTTCTTATTAAAATATGACATATATCTCCTATTTAAAAGCTTCAGGATGAATAATTTTTGCCAGCTCAACCAAACCGTCTGCCAGTCTTACCCCTTGCCTGTTGATAAGATTTTCATCAATTTCATAAAGCTTCTTATTTTTCACAGCATCCAAATCCTTATAGCCGTTTGTTGTTTCCAATCCCTGCTTGTAGCCTCCTACTGAAGGACAAATCATAATTTCAGGATTTTTTTCAATTAACCTCTCAAGACTATATTTCCAGTCCGTAACATCAGCTGCTGCATTATCTGCACCTGCCATTTCCAGAAGCTGTCCTATAAAGGTATTGTTGCCTGCAGTATAATCACCTGATTTGCCATATCCTATAACATAATATACTGTAGGCTTGTCCTTCCCCTCTACTGCCTTTTTCACACCCTCAACCTTTTTTTTCATATCTGATATTAGAAGTTCTGCTTTTTCATTGGAGTTAATTACATTACCAACCATTGAAATAGTTTCATATACTCCTTCAAAGCTTTCTTCGCCATATAATATTACAGTAGGTATCTTCAGTTCTTCTAGCTTTGTCAAGGTATCCTTGCTAAAATGAGTAGATGCAATTACCAAATCTGGCTGTAGCTCTGCTATTTTTTCTATACTAGGCTCTTTTAATGTACCAACAGATTCTATTTTAGATGTGTCAGGAGGGTAATCACAATACTCTGTTCTCCCCACTAATATTGATTCTGCTTCTAGTGCAAATATAGTTTCTGTAATATTAGGTGCAATAGAAATAACTCTTTGTGGCTCTTTTTCAATTATTACTTCTCTATCATAAGAATCCTTGATGGTCATTGGGAAAACTGTTTTCTGTACAGTTGTATCTGCTGCTTTCTCGGAAGCAACGCTTGTCTCTATTGTTGAGCTTACTGAATTAACCTCCGTGGTATTTTGTGCTGAATCCTTTACATTTCCGCAAGCTGCAAGGCTAAAAATTAAAAATACTACTGTTAAAAATCTCAAAATTCTGTTCATATCATTTCTCCCTGTAAAATTATTAATTTGAAAAAACTTTATTATCGCATTTAAAATGTTGGTTTTATGTCTTAAATATAATCAGACAATATAAGTGATTAAAGTCTTAATTTTGCATATAATTACCCAACATATTTGCAAGTATACCTGCAAACTTTACAGTGAAGACAAAAGTTAGTTATGCTTTAAAAGGTATAATATATGAAACCTTTTAGTTTATACATAAATAAGTTATTTTTCTTTTAATTTCTAAAGTCAATTACTATCGGCTAAAACCTCCTAGAAGTCATAAAACAAATCCAAACCCAAACTGCATTAAATGCATTTTTCAAGCTCTGAATACCCTAACCTGTAATAACTTTAGAATAAAAAAATAATACCTTCATAATCTTTCATAAAGGTATTATTTGCGAAAAGAATAATCATGTTATCCTATATAATTCTTATTAAGCAAACTATACACTCCATACACTGTGAAGCCATAGCACTGCACACTTTCACATGCAGCAAATATTGGCAGGTCTTCCGACTAAGACATCAATGTTAGCTCTCACCTTCCCAAGCTATTGCTCAGTGGCTTTAAAACAAATATATTCATATATAACATATTTGAGTTTTTGAGAGTCTCCTCCGTCATCACGGCAGCAGGACTGTTTGGGATTTGCACCCGAATTCCCTCTTAGTACCTAATAAACAGGTTAAATTTTAAAACTTTATGTTTATCAAGTAACCAACATTTTAATATTAAGTTTTATTTCGTTATAATCATATCATATGTATATAAAAAGTCAATTTATTGTGCTAGTTTAATAAATACCTACGCACAAAAATATCTGTTCTCTAGAACTTTATATATAGTTGTCTCAACTTTCCATTGATAAGTTGAACACCTACAATTTTCAACTGGGAAAGTTGAGTAGTTGATATTTATAGTGCTATTATATAAAATAAGTAAAGAGCAGTATTAAGCTTTGTTTTATTGGGCAGGCATCATATAAGCGAAATTTAAGAATTATGTTTTTAATTAGCTTTATTATATATATAAGCTCTGTCACCAAATTAAATAACTCAGAAGGGATCATACATTATGGAACAAAAACAGCCTCCCCATACTCATATATCGGAAGACGGCAAAGAGTACACCCATAGTCACTCTGATAATCAGGAACACAACCACGAACATAGTCACGAACATAAACACAGCCATAAGAATACCAAAGCAGTATTAAATCGTTTATCCCGTGCAAGCGGACACCTTGAATCAGTTAAGCGTATGATAGAAGATGGTAAGGACTGCAGTGAGGTATTAATTCAATTATCTGCTGTCATTGCTGCACTTAATAATACGGGTAAGGTTATATTGAAGGATCACATTGAACACTGTATTGTTGATGCTGTTGAATTAGGAGATAAAGAAGCAATTGAAAACTTAAATAAGGCTATTGATAGGTTTATTTGACAAGTTATTTGCATAAGGTTTCTTAAAAAGTGGTAGCCATGCAAACTTAATATATTGCAAATCCTTTCGTTTTGTAAGCTTAACGAAATAGTTAAAGCAATCACCTTTATTTCTCCCAAAAAACAGTTGTCACCAGTGTTGTTATCCTTTCTGATATACTACCGTTTTTTTCTATTGATTTTAAATAGTCTTTTACATTTGCTATATCAACATCAGTTAACGCTTTACGCTGTTTTGCCTTATTAATATAGAATTGGCAGGCTTGCTCGTAATTCCTGTCTGAATTCCATACTTGCCTTTCATAAGTAAATTCTGGCGAATATCCCAATTGCCACAGCATAGCAAATGTGTTGATTATCCCGTCATTAGCTGCGGATATACCCTGTTCTAGACCTAATAGCTTTTCAACCTCAGAATAAACTGAATCCTTACGCCTTGTAGGTTTACACAAAACGCAGTAACGCTTGCTAGCTGCAATCATTTTCTCCAAAGTAGCTGCATTTGATATAGCAGGAGTCATATGTGCAAATACCAAGTCAAAACGAGAGTTAAATCCACTATCCTCAAGAGAAAACTCATTCCAATCAGCGGTATACAACGTAACATTGTTTTGTTCTAATTCTTCTGCTCTCCTTTTACCATTCTCAATCATTTTAGAAGAAATATCCACACCTGTTACATTTCTCACACTCTTTGCAATTGCAATTGAATATGCCGCAGCACCACATCCTAGGTCAAGCACATCATGAGAAGAATTTAGCAGCCCCTTGCTCTCTAAAAGCTGTAGAAATTGATTATCCTCAAAGGAAGGAAGCTGATTAAAGCATTGTGCATCTGCCTGTGAATCCCACATAGCTATTACTGCTTCAGAGTCATTATTTTTCGAAACCCAATTTTTTCTGATTTGCTCTAATGTCATACCGCTTTCACTCCTTTAAAATTACAATCAGGTATCGGAATTACTACCTTAATCCCTTTATAATCAGCTATTGCAGCAGGCATATTATATACCGCCTCCAAACATTCAGGAGTCATTGTTTCAAGCCCTCCATAAGAGTAAATATGCCCATCCTTTAAGAACAAGTATTTATCACAATAGCGAAGTGCAAGGTTTAAATCGTGTATTACCACAGCTACAGCTATTCCACACTCTTTTGCAATATCACGAATAATTCTCAGAACTTCATATTGATTTCTTGGATCCAAGCTACTGGTGGGTTCATCTAATAGCAGAAACTTTGGCTGTTGTGCCAATGCTCTTGCTAACATAACCTTTTGCAATTCTCCACCGCTTATTTCATCAATATATTTTAGCTGAAGGTTATCAAGCTCCATTTTCTCAATGATATTTTTTACAATATCAAGGTCCTTCTTAGTAGCATCCCATTTAATATAGGGTTTTCTTCCTAAAAGCACAGTATCAAAAACGGTAATTCTAGAACCTTCATTTTTCTGTGCTACATATGCAATTCGTTTTGCAACCTCGCTTCTGTGCATTGAAAGAGTGTCCTGTCCAGAAACAAGTACTGTACCACCTTTTGAATTATAAATACCATTAAGACATTTCAATAAAGTGCTTTTACCAGCTCCATTATTCCCCAATATTGCAATAAGTTGATTATCCTCAATATCAAAGGAAATATCCTCCAAGATATCAATTTTTGTGTTATAAGCAAAAGAAATATTCCTAATTTCAATCACGTTTTGATTCCCCCTTAAATAGAAGATATAAAAACATTGGTCCACCAATAAAACTAGTAATTGCTCCAATCGGCAAAATAACAGGTGAAATAACCACCCTTGCAAAAGTATCAGCCAGCAACAGCAAAACAGCACCTGCCACTGCTGATGAAGGAAGCAAAAAGCGATAGTCATTTCCAATAAATATCCTCAACAAGTGAGGAGCAACAAGTCCTATAAAGCTAATAATTCCAACCAACGCCACTGCTGCCGCAGATGCAAGGGAAGCAATCATCATTGAGCATAAAATTAGAGCTTCTACATTTACACCAAGACTTTTAGCCGTATGATGTCCACTGTTTAAGGCGTTATAATTCCAACGGTTAAGCATAAAGTATATAAATGCTATAACAAAAACAATAAGCAGTATTATTAACTCTTTCCCATTTGTTCGACCCAAATCTCCAAATGTCCAAAATACAACTGCAGCCACCTGAACATCATCTGCAAAATATTGCAATAGAGTTGTTCCGCCTGAAAACATTGCACTGAGGGCTACACCTGATAATACTAAAGCCTCAGGACCAATTCTCTTAATTCTAGACAGTATCAGCACAACAACTGCTGAAATTGCCCCACCCACAAAGGCACATATTGTTACAACATATGGATTATCTATTGAGACAGCATTTGCTGCCGCTGTAGAATTCTGTGTACCTGCGCCAAACACAATAATTGCTATAGTTGCACCAAATGCAGCTCCCTGTGATACCCCCAATGTTGACGCTGATGCAAGCTGATTTCGCAGAATGCTTTGCATAACTGCACCTGCTATAGCAAGAGTTGCTCCAACTAACACTGCTGTATAAATACGTGGCAGCCTTATATCATATACTACAATTTCAGATTTTTTTGTTCCCTTCCCAACCAGTGTTTTTAATATATCAACAAATGAAATTCCTGCAGAACCTGCACTAATTGCTACTAGTGCAATTACAATCAATAACACAAAGAGCACAGCAATGAAAAAAATCTTCCTTCGTGTAACTATTTCATAAGTAGATTGGGAATTTACCTTTTTTAACATTCTTAATCTCCAATCTTAATGGTTCCAAACCCAAAACCAGCTTCTTCTAGATGTTTATAGTAGTCTGAAGCTCCCAACATAAATGAAAATATTTCATTTGCCTTTTTAACTGCATCTAAGTCGGAAAATTGTTCGGGATATACAATTGATGCTGCATAATAGCAATCAGCCAATGCAATTTCTACATTTGTATAATACCAGTTATATCCCAGCATTGTGTACACCTTACCCTTCTGAACTGCTTTTAAGGATTTATAAAATTCACTATTGTTTTTGTAGTCTTTATTTACCAAACCGATGTTATTAGGATCCAGAAAAATTATGTCAGGATTCATTTCCAAAATTAATTCAGGATCAATAATTACACCCTTTGATGTATTATCAGATGCTTTAAATACGCTCTTGGCATTAATAGCTTCAAAGGGAGGGAAGTTCTGGTATGTGCCTTCAATGCCGTGTCCTCCCTTGAAGGAAACAGCACCTGTGTATACAGTTGGTTTTTCTTCCGCCTTTATGTCCTTTGTTCTATTGTTCAAATCATCCTGAATACATTGAATATAGTTTATAACTTCTTCACAGCGTTCTTCCTTACCACATACTTCTCCAATAACTCGTAAGGACTCATCATAATCATCTTCAAATAGTGTTCCGCCATTAATTACTACTACTGGAATACCTGTTTTGCTCTGAAGCTTTTCGGCATCCTCCTTTGTATAAGCACATATTATAACCTCGGGAGCTACCTTTACAATTTCCTCTACATAGGGTGTATATCCACCACTTCCACCTTCCCCAACTGAAGGTAGGTCTTTCCATTTGTCATAGTTTACCCAGTTATACGCTTTTACTAGAGTTTTCTCTTTCTCACCAGCTTCAACACCTACCACCAAATCCTGTGCCTGCAAATAACACATCATTCTGAGTGCATTTGCCAAGGGAACTATGCTATTTACCTTTTGTGGTATTTCCACTTCTCTTCCTACTACATCCACAACTATTCGTTTATCTGAAGCCGTTGCTATAACTTGTGTTGTATTAGAAATTGGCTTACTATTTTGACAGCCAGTCATTAATGTTGTTAAAAATGTAATACATAAAACCAAAACAGCTAATTTTTTTATTTTCTTATTCATTACTATATTCTCCTACACCTCAAACCTGTTATAATCTGAATAGCAATCCAGACACACTTTTTTTCCCTCTTGTATTCTAATCATATTTTCAGAGGTTGCTTCTCCACAACACTCGCAATTAATTGAATTAAAAATTCTTGCATGCTCAGGTATTTGAACCTTTACTTCTGTAATGTTAAATAACTCTTCAGGTGATTTACTTTGCATATAATGAAAGGACTCTTCTCTTGTCATTCCCTTTGGTCTGTCTTTTAGAACCAAACGAACTGCTTTTCCACTTGTTCTATTAATAAAGGAAAAAGCCTGCTTACCTCTCATATGAAAAAGTAAATTACCTTTGCCCACACTGCAACCCAGAATAACTTGTATTGCATCAACCCCACAAGCATCATTCTCTGAGATACACACTATATTTTCATCCTCTGAAAAACTTAAATCTAATATTTTAATTGCATAGAGTGCAGCCTTATAGCCAATTGTTAGTCCACCACATACATGTCCGTGAAATTTTGCACATTGTTCCCACATTTGTTTTTCGTCCATTATAAATCGCCTCCATATTTCATTCTTTAGAAATATATCACATTAAATTTTGAATTATAAGCCTATTAGGGGGATATATTTTCTTAAATCAGCCCTTTTTAGTTACTATTGAGTCCCCTAAAATAGATTATTAACTCAACTTTCAAATAGTAATTTGAAAGCATGTTCTGTGCTATATGTTGTTCTTTAAATGGCTGAATAGTAACTTTTTTACATTTGTTTATATACATGAATTAAATTTACACTAACATAAAATCAATTATTACTGGCTGAAATTCTTTTCATATTCATGTTTTTTTGTTAAAATTAAGTTGCAAACCCATTTGTACTTAGAATTATATAAAATACTTAAAAATTACATACTTAACTAACTGATTCAACAATTCATGGAATATTGCTTACTTGGCATCACTTCATTTGTGTTATTTTTCTTGAATTATATAACTCAACTTTAGCAGCTCAAAATTTATTGCTTTCAAATTAATTAATGGATAGTAGGGTTAGAACTAATGGCATGAATTCTTTTGTGAAAAAGCTGACTGTTATGTACAAAAGTTTATCTATAGAATATATTTTCCCAAAAATAACGTAACATAGAGAAAGGAAGCTGCTTTATGAAAAAAGTGCTTGAACCAATGAGTGCCTTTTATGGGATGAAGGACATGTTAGGAATTGACGACCCTTTTGGTGATTGTATGTGTATGTCAGATTTATCTACTTTAAATTACTTTGGCTTAAGCACTTTAGAAATTTTATATAATTTACGCTTTTCTTATATATATTTAGAAGAAAACTATTTCGGACACCCTGCTTTTGGCATAGACACTTTTTTATTTAATAAAAGAGAAGATATATTAAAAGAACTTGGAATTAGCATTATAGAAAAACAGCCTCCAATGGATTTATTAGTTGAAAATATTCGGCAATCAATAATTACTAATAGACCCATTTTTCTTTTTGTTGATTTATTCTATCAAGAGGGAAGATATTTTTATTATAATAACCGACATGCAGCTCACGCTTGCCTTGTCTATGGCTTTGATGACGAAAATCAACTGATATATACTATTGATAACTATGATGGATACAAGACTTATACCGTATCTTACGACATGATTGTAATGTATTGCAAAGGTATATTTGAATATTGCAACTTTAGAGTAGATTCACAATATTTTCGTGAATACTGCTTTCATGGTACTAATCTGAAGTTTGATGAAGAATATAAGGATAAAATTCTGAGAAGATTTATAAAGAATTCATTAGATAAAGCAGAAGACTGGTACAATAGCTTAAATTCAATTAAAAACCTTAGTGATAGATTGGAAACTTTGATGAATTTAAAGACTTTCGAAGGAAACCTTTCTGCAGTAATATATAAAAAAGGTTCTCAATGCTTTATGATTAAGAACCTCTACCAATATGATATTTTTGATAAAAATATTCAGCTGGAAATAGACAGTAAACTAAATGCAATATTAGAAAATTGGACACGTATCAGAAGTATTGCTATCCACTATAACAGGAGTAACAAGGGGCTTGATGATAAATGTATAAATATAAGGAAGAGATTAGATATTATTTACGAGGATGAAAGAGTTTGTAGCGATTTATTATATAGCCAGTTTAGGCAGTATATAGGATAGACTCTCGCATTTTATGCAAAACACCTATCAGAAAGACCTCTCATCTCTCTACTAGCCTCAAAAATATTATCCTGAGCAAAGATTGCTGAAACAACAGCTACTCCATCAGCTCCGCTTCCTTTTAGCTGCATTATATTCTGTTTTGTAATACCCCCTATTAAAACAACGGGAATTGAAACTGCTTGACAAATTGCTTTCACTGTCTCAATGCAGACAGCATTTGCATCTAATTTTGTGGTGGTTGAAAATACTGCTCCCACCCCAATATAATTAGCCCCCATTTTTTCAGCAAGTACAGCCTGCTCTATAGTCTGTGCAGACACCCCCAAAATCATATCTCCTACTTTGTTTCTTACATCACACGCCTGTATATCCTTCTGTCCAACATGAACTCCATCTGCTCCGCATGCAATTGCAACATCTACCTCATCATTGATGACAAAGGGAATATGATACTTGTCTGTTACTATTTTTATTTCTTTAGCTAAAGCTACGTAATCATTAAAAGTAATATCTTTTTCCCGAAGCTGGACAAAAGTAGCTCCACCTTTGATGCACTCTTCAACCTGCTCTGCTAGTGAATTGCTTCCTAACCACATTCTATCGGTGACAGCATATAATCTCATGGACTCTTTATTTAATTTCAATTTTTGCACCTTCCTTTAGCTTTTCCGCAGTCATTTTACTAATTTCATCAATTATATAGGAACGCAAGGTTGATGAGCCCTTATCCTCTTCAACAACACGTTTGTACGCCAATTCTCCTGCTAATCCCATTGTACAGACAGCTGTAGCCGTTGCGTGCAAAGGTTCTTCTTGATTCGCACCAACAAAAGCAGCAATCATTGCCGACAACATGCAACCTGTACCAGTGACTTTCGACATTGAAGGATGTCCATTTCTTATAATATAAGCCTTTTCACTGTTTGCAACAATGTCAATAGCCCCTGTTATAGCAATATTTGCCCCTATCCTTTGGCTTAAGCTATTTGCAAACGAAACTACTTCAATTAAATTTTCGTCTGTAACAGCATCGCTGACATCCGCATCAACTCCCTGAGTTGTACCACTTCCTCTGTCAACTGTCTTGATTTCTGAGATATTTCCACGAATGACACTAAATTTTATTTTCTCTAGTAACTCAAAGGTTGTTTTAGTACGAAAGCTTGATGCTCCAGCTCCAACTGGGTCTAGCACAATTATATGAGAAAGTTGATTTGCTTTCTTACCAGCTTTGAGCATAGAGTCAATGGTTCTGGAATTTAGTGTGCCAATATTAATATTTAAAGCTGTGCATATAGAAGTAATCTCTTCAACTTCCTTCTCATCATCTGCCATAATGGGTGAAGCTCCGCAAGCTAACAATGCATTTGCCACATCATTAACTGTAACATAATTGGTAATGCAATGTACCAGTGGGTGTTTATTATTAATATTTTCAAAAATCTTTGTAAACATATTTATGTCCATGTCTCACATCTGCACAAAACTACTAATATGACATGAACCTTGCACCTCCCTTGGAATTTTATTTATCTGTTCCATTTTCTTTATTCAAACATTCAATACCAAAGGTATGGTCTAGCGGTCCGCTCCCCTTGCCAAGATTTAAATTTGCTTTTAGTGCACCTGAAATATATTTTTTTGCATTGCTTATGCTTTGTGACAAGCTATTACCGATAGCTAAATTGCTTGCAATTGCCGAGGACAAAGTACATCCAGTGCCATGAGTATTGGGATTGTCGATTCGTTCTCCGTAAAACCACTCAGCTTTGCCATTGTGATATAGCAAATCATTTGCATCATTTAGCTGATGTCCACCCTTAATTAAAATTGCACCGATGTAATACTGTGCTATTTTTTCAGCAGCATAAACCATATGGTCTGCTTTCGTTATTCCTATCCCACTCAGCACTTCTGCTTCAGGTATATTGGGAGTAATGATTGTTGCAACAGGAATAAGCTTTTCTACTAAAGCAGCTGCTGCATCATCAGCCAAAAGCTTACTGCCGCTTGTAGATATCATTACTGGGTCTAAAACGATTTTTTTAGCATTTTCCTTAATCAATTTAGCAGCTATGGTATCTATAAGTCCCTTACTTGAAACCATTCCAATCTTAACAGCATCTGGATAAATATCACTGAAAACACTCTCTAATTGTTTTTCTAAAAAATCGGGCGTAACTTCCATAATTCCATATACACCAGTTGTATTTTGAGCTGTAAGTGCCGTGATAGCACTCATTGCATAAAGTTTATGTGCTGTAATTGTTTTTATGTCTGCCTGAATACCAGCACCACCGCTACAGTCACTGCCTGCTATTGTTAAAACAGTCTTCATATATAGTTATCTCCCTTACTTTTAGGAACAAGGTGACTAATGCTACTTCTACCTGTGTTTTATTAACTAGCTCAACTTTCCCACATAAAAGTTTTGATGTTCAAACTTATCAAGGGTTTGTTTACAAAATAATAGCTTTAATTAGTAATGGTTTATCTGTTGACACCTAATTCCTGCAATAATTGCTCAGCAAATAATTGCTCAGCAAATAAAAAAGTGCCTATCCTAGAGAATAGACACCACATTATTTCTAAATAAATGCTCCCTACGACAGTATTAACTGACAGGTTCAAAGGGTCAGACAGCGTCTTCTCAACTTAATTAGTTCCCCTGCAAAAGCTATTTAATTTAATAGCATTATATTCGTACTTTATAATATTGTCAAGCATACAGTTGAAATCACAAAAAATACATAAACTAATATATAGCCAACATACCATTGAATACTTAACAGATACTATAGATACATTTTTACATTTATACTGACATATCATCTAAACCCTTTAAGCGTTCTTTTATGCTTTGAAGCTGTTTTTCAAGAAAACTTGCCTGGTTCTTTAAATCGGTTCTTTCATCCAGCTCTTGTCTGCCAAATGTTCCTGTACAGCAAGCCCTTCCCCTAAAACCTCTTCCTGCTATCCTTCCGCATCTATATGCTCTATTGGTAAATTGATTCGAAGCATATCCTGCACAATTGCCTGTTCCCTTTCCTGTTAATGGCCCCATTCCCATTGGCCCTGTTCCATCTCTTCTTGGCAAATAAATCACTCCTTAATTTTTTATATGGCATACGCCCATTAACATTGTATAATTATTATGGGCATATGTCAATAACTTTTTAGACTATTAAGAATAATATACTCAACTTTCGCAGTTGAATATACCACTTAAAGTCTAGTAATATAAGGTGTAGTAGCATTATCAATGGAAAGTTGGATTAAAAACAATTGCATGATTTAGTTGTATGAGAAAAGCTTGCTTTTTTTGAGGCTCGAAAGTGCACAATGTAAGCACCAACTATACTTTCGAGTTATTTTGGCAAAACCATTGATAATGCTACCGTGCCAATTGATTTTTATGTTCGTAAGTTGAATTTATAACTGTTATTCAGCAAAGTTACGTTATTAATTTATTTAACGTAAAACTATATAACTAAGCTATTCCTTATTAATTACCAATTCCGTCTGAATTCATATATATATCCTGTTTTCCTTTATCACCAACGAATTTTTCCGTTAAATATGCAATTATGGCAATACCAAAAATATTAATTACAAAACGAGTTATCATAAATTTAAATCCCATAGATGATGCCTCAAAAAATAGCAAAGGTATTTTTGTAGTTGACCATGCACCAATAAAAATTAGAACATTTGAGAACTTACTTCCCTTTTGAAGTAAAACTACTGCTATCGGAAATGCCGCATATAAAGGTCCTGCTGCAGCAGAACCTAGAATAAATGATATTACTACTCCTATCAGTCCAGACTTCTGACCCATGAATTTCATCATAGTTTCTTTCTTCACCCAAACATCTAAAAGCCCCAAAAGCACAAAAATTGGCGGTAATACAGCAAGCATTTCAAGTGCATTATTCCAGGTCAGGTTAAAAGATTTTTTCCCTATCGAAGGAAATAAAATTAGAATAATTAAATTTATTATGGCTACTAATATAAAAGCTTTATATCTTTTTATAATTCCCATCATCTCATCACCCACCCTATAACTATTGCTACAACATATGAAAAAACAAATGCTAAAGCATTCCTCAAAATTGCAGCTTTCTTTCCAAAGCATTTGATTTCCATTGACATAGTTGCGATACCCACCATCATTAAAGTTGATATAAATACAGCTATCTGCATAAAACCTGCACCACTTTTCAGCAAAGCAGCTACCAATGGAAATGCAACAAAACCTGGTATTAATGTAATTGATCCAATAATTGAAGCAGTAGCTATCCCAAACCAACCTGATTCTTGTCCAATTAATCTTGATATTGTTTCTGGACTTAGTATTGCAAGTAGAATACCAATTATTATTAATATGGATGATAATTGAGGCAGTATATTTTCAAAGGATTTCCAAGCCTTTTTCAAGGCTTCCTTTGTTTTCTTTCTATCCTTAAAAAACGAAATCAAAAGCAACCCAATAGCAAGTATATATGTTATAATTGTAAACATTTAGTTCTCCTTATATTTAAATTAACTATATTTCTTTTTCAAGGAAATCAACTAAAAATTCCGAACTCTTTTCCACACAGCCTATACATGAGAGCTTTCTACCTAACCTTATTTCCTTACACTTTATGTCTCCCGCACAATTTAAAAAATATTTTTCTAATTCAGACAATTGCTTATCAGCCGAACACTGCTGTAGCATGTATCTAGCTGCATAATAAGCTCCACACATTCCATCTGGTGCATTACCGCCGCCAAAGCTCTTAAAACTATCTATAATATTTTCATCTATTTTCAATTCCTTTTTAAATGCACTAACGACTGATTGTGCACAGTTCATCCTCTTATATCCTTCTTTGCCAAGATAATAATTTTTCGCACTATTTACAGCCGTATTTAAATAGTCTACTGAATTATATAACTCAATTTCCCAGTTGCCTTTTTCATATTTTATTAGGTTTATGCAAGTATTTTTTATAAATGTCTCCCCAATAATAATTGAGTTCTCTGATACAGTTTTTAAAATTGAGTTTATTAGTGCTCCATGAGAAACAAGAATAATCCTTTTCCCCTCATATTTTTTTACTATGTATTCCAAGCCTTTTTTAGCTCTCTCAGCCAATGCCTCATCACTTTCTTTTTCTGGAATAACTCCATCCGGGAAATTCTGCTGCTGCTGCTCTAGTGTCATTCCTGAACCTTTTCCAAAATCTCTTTCTATAAAAGCATCTAAAGCTATTATTTCATCTATTCCAACACTTTCGCCAATAATTTTCGCTGTACAAAATGCCCTTTTAAGAGGACTTGACACTATAACATCCCATTGGGATTTATTAAGATACTCTGCAACTAAATATGCTTGTTCTTCCCCTTTTTTGTTTAATTCAATGTCTTCTCTTCCTTGAAATATTTTTTGCGTATTCCAATCAGTTTCACCGTGTCGTACTATGCAAATCTCTGTTACCATAAAAATCTCCTCAATAAAAGTTTAGAAATTAGGGCTTTGCATAATTAAAGTCCAAAACTTAATGTTGGGCAAATCAGCAAAACCCTGATATATTTTAATTATTAATCTAATATTCAAATTCATAAAACTTGAGAATTAAAAGCCACCTTAGATATGCTCAATTGATAAAACTTTTTAGATAATACTAAAAAATATCTATAATAAGCATGATAGAATTAAATGTAACTATCCAAGTAGAACATTATTCCTTCAAAAACAACATATTCTATCTCAAAGTATTATTATTCAATCCTCCCACGTCTAAAGCAGTTTCCTTTGCAGAACTTTTGCCCATTAGAATTTTCACAGGCTATTCTCTTCGAATTACAGTCAGGACATCCATAATTACCCTTTGTTGCTTTTTCAAAGTTTTCATAGCTTTCCTTCCATACCCTGTCACAATCAAGGCAGTGAACATGACATATATTTCTGGTAAAATTTCCGCCCTCAATACGAATTGCTTTGCCATTTATAATACTGTCAGCTATTTTTTCTCTTCCTGAGTTAAGGATCCTTTGAAAAGTCTGTCTAGATACTTCCATTTTTTCAGCACACTCTTCTTGTTCTAATTTCTCTACATCCTTTAATCGGATAGCTTCAACTTCCTCTATTTTTAAAATGTTTTCTTCCATTTGTTCTTGTGGTACATTTATAGGTATAAATTGCTGTATCTTAGGAATAAATTCAACTTTTCTCCATTTAGTAGGTCTTGGCAACTTGGTATTCCCCTTTCATTTAATTACAAAATACAAGCTTGCCTTCATTATAGCATCTTTTATTTTTATAAAAAAGAAGGTTATTAATAAACTTATATCAAATGTCTCTTATATTTCAAATAAATGACAAATTCAATTGCAGCTTTTATTATTTTTCTTCAAAGATAAATTCATCACCAACTGTCATTATTCTACACTGTTCCCTTAAAGAGCTTTTCATTTCACAAATAGCGGTAATACCCGTGCAATGCAGAGGAATAATAGTTTTTATATCCATTTCCTTAAGCTTTTGAATAGTCAACTGAATTCTTTCATCTGAAGAACTATTCAAATGCATTCCGCCTATTACACCTGCAATTCTTTCATCAGGAAAGTGGGTTTTGACATGTGTAATACAATTGATTATTCCTACATGACTACAGCCAACAAATATATATATTCCTTCATTTCCTCTAATAATAAGCATTTGTTCATCAGCAATCATATCTCGGGATATATTCCCATGACCATCATCTATATAAAAGTTTTGAGGAATATCTTCAAAAGGAATTGTACTTGGTATTTTCCCTAAAATAGTTATGTTGTCATCAAGTTCTATTTTTCCATTACTGATAACAAGCCTTTCAGAAAAAACATCTCTGTTACTTTCATCTAGCCATGGTATTCCAATATTTATACGTGGTTGCAAGTTACCATTGTATCTCTTTTGAAATGCTCCTTGGTCTATATAAACGGGTGCAAGCTTATTCATTCTAAAGAATTCTAGCACTCCTCCAGTATGGTCATAATGGCCATGACTTAAAACAGCCATATCAGCCTTTGATATATCAACATTGTCTTGTTTAGCGTTATGCGTAAATATTCCAGTTTGCCCAGTATCAAACAAAATATTTCTGTTGCCTGTTTCAATCCATATTGAAAGCCCATGCTCAGCCAACATATTCCTTTTCCTTGCATAGTTTTCACATAGAAGTCGTATTTTTATCATTTTCATACCTCAGTTTACAATATAACATATTGCGATGATTTATCAGCAATTGTTTCTAAAGTATTCTCTATAAAAAATAGATTGCTCAATGCTGTCAATATACAGCAAGTGTATTATTAATAATTTCTATAACCTCATTCATATAGTCACTAATAAAGAAGTGTCCTCCTTGGAATTGAATAATCTTGGACTGCTTTGTAGTGAAATTTTCCCAACTGCCTATATCGTATTTTATATATGCGTCATTTGTACCATAAAGAACCGTTATATTAGATTGCAGTCTCTTCTTTACATCATTATAATTATAGGTGTCAATCAATTTATAATCGGCTCTTAATATAGGAATAAAAATATTTGCCAATTCATTATTTTCAAATACCTTCTCTGGAATACCTCCAAATTTGTTTAGCTCATTTTTGAATTCATCATCAGGCAAGGTGTGTACTACCTTGTCTTCAACCCTTTTATCAGGTGAATTCCTTCCCGAGAAAAAAACATGAACAGGCGTGCTATTGTATAATTCTTTAATTCTGTTTGTTAATTCATAAACAATAAGAGTGCCCATGCTGTGTCCAAAAAAAGCATATTGACAGCCGTCAGCAATTTCATCCTTTATTTTGCTTATAATATCATCAACAACCTCTTCAATGCTGTTGCAAAAAGGATCAGAAAATCTCTTTCCTCTCCCTGGCAATTCTATCTCGTGTAATTCAATAAACTCAGCCAAACCTTTTTTCCATCTTGAATATACCATTGCCGATGATCCCGCATAAGGTACACAAAACAACTTAATTTTGCTCATAAATACACATTCTCCATTTAAATTTGATTCTTATAACACCTAGATTCAAAATGCTACCCGCCACTTATAGAAGTGGGAGACATTTTCTTGCCTCGTTATACTAATTTGCATTTAAAAAAAGTTCCTCGATTTTTAAATACGAAATAGTATTAATGACCACCACAGCTGTCACTATGCTCATGTTGATGACATACACTGCCAGTAGATTTAAGATTTCCTGCAATATATTGCTTTACACTTTCCTCCGCATCTCCTGAAATCCCTATAACTACCTCAATTCCTCTTTCGTTGAATATCTCTATTGCTCCGCCACCCATTCCACCAGATATAATTACATTTACTCCTAATTCATATAGATAATTAGGCAGAAAACCTGGCCTATGTCCTGGGTTGGGCATAAAATTACTTTCTGTAATGCTATTTGCCTGTACAGTAAAAATATTAAATCCCTCACAATGTCCAAAATGCTCCGTTACAAGTTTTCCGTCACTAGCTACTGCTATCTTCATAATTCATCATTCTCCTTTATTTTTTAGATATTTGTTATGTCTTAATTTTACTTAACTATCCAATTCTAAAATTGTAGATGCTCAAACTTATCAATGTAAGGCTAAGTTAACTTAATTATTAAGCAATCCTAATACTTTTTCCCATATACCAATAATTGCATCTTTTGCACTGCTGTTTTCAAGCATTACAACAGATTTCCCATCATTTAGTGCAGCAAGTACCTTTGAATCAAAAGGTATTTTCCCCACCATTGAAATATTATGTTTATTGCAATAATCTTCTATTATTTGAGTATTTTCAGTATTTACATCATACTTATTTACACATACAGCACTAGTAGCTCTAAACTTTTCGGCTGTTTCAATAATTCTTTCCATGTCATGTATACCTGACAAAGTTGGTTCAGCAACTACTAATACCATATCTACTCCTGTCACTGATGCAATTACAGGACATCCTATACCTGGAGAACCATCAATAATAACAAGCTCTTGCCCACTAATAGAATTGTATAAGTTCTTTCTCACTTGAGTTACAAGCTTTCCTGATGCACCATTGCCCATTTCTAACTCAGCACTTGAAAATACCCTATCATTGTACTTATATAAAATAGTTTTCCCCGAAACATTGTTTTCAAGGCGTATAGCTTTCTTTCCATCACCATCAACAACTGGGCAGAACTCTTCACAAACTCCACAGCCTTCACACTCATAAGGCTTTACTTTTCCATCCTTAATAGCACCAAATCTGCATAGCTGCTCACATTTACCACAGTTAATACAAACATCCTCATATTTTATTGCCTTTTGGTACCCATAGAAATTATCTAATTCAGGTTGAATATTAGTTGCCTGGATAAGATGAAGGTTAGGTGCATCTACGTCACAATCTGCAAAAGCTTTGTTCTGAGATAATTCTATGAAAGCTGCTGCAACAGTAGTCTTTCCAGTGCCCCCTTTACCGCTTAATATCACAAGCTGTTTCATTGTGCACCTCCTTTTCTACTGTATTAAGTATCATTTTGAAAAGCTCCATGTACTCAGTATATTTTTCTGCTGCAATAAATCCTTTTGATATTGCTAAGCCAAGCTGAGCGTCATAAGGAATAGAGGCTATAACTCTAATATTTTTATCAACACAGTACTTTTCAATAAGGTCTTTGTCTCCCATATCCTTGTTTATTATAAGTGCATGTGGCTTATTGAAAAGCTTTACAAGATTATAAACCATGTTAAGGTTATGAATCCCAAACTTTGTAGGCTCAGCTACTAGCAGACAATAATCAGCTTCTTTAATGCTTTCCATAACAGTACAGGCACTTCCAGGAGGGCAGTCTATAATAACATTATCCTCAGTAGAAAGGGTTGAAAGGAGTTGTCGTATAATTGGCACTCCTGAAGCTTCCCCTGTATTTAATATTCCTGTCATAACTCTAACATCTTGTGACATTCCATGTTCTATATATCCAACATGCTTGCTACCCTCTGTTAGTGCCCCTTCAGGACATAGCATGACACAACCGTTACAAGCATGACAAAGTTCAGGAAATACAAGAAGCTTGTCTTTTATATACGCTAAAGCATTAAACTTACAAAATTCAACGCATTTTCTGCATCCTGAGCATTTTTCCTTGTCAACAGACGGTATCATGGAATTTACAGCTTCCATCTTTTGAATATGTGGCTTCAAAAATAATCTGCCGTTGGGTTCCTCTACATCACAGTCAATATATAAGGATTTACCCTTTACATAGGCAAGGTTTACTGAAACAAAAGTTTTTCCAGTACCACCTTTACCGCTTAATACAGCTATCCTCATACTAACCTCCACGCTTATGATATCCTGCATGTATCTCTGAAAGCTCATTAAGCTCTCCTGCCTTGTATTTCTGAACTACATCTGCTATTGTGCCAGGAATTGCCTTCATTATTTTAATGTTTGCAGCCTTTAATACATCTGCCGCATTTTTTCCACAATGGAAGGTTATTACGACTCCTGCACCACTGTCTGCTACTGCCTGTGCAGCCTTTATTCCTGCACCACCCTCACTGCTAGCAGCCTCGTTGTCAATCACTGTAAATTCTGATGTTTCACTATCAACGACTACAAAGTAATAAGTACGTCCAAAGGATTGGCATACTTCGCTTTCCATTGTCTTTCCTTCTGCTGGAACTGCTATTCTCAAATATATCACTCCTATCATCCAATATTTTTTCACCACACAGGTATACAAGTTTATAACGCCTATATTCAAAATGAATTTTTCGATTTTATACACCGTCAAAAACCACTTGTGGTTTTTGTGGCTCGAAAATGCTCCTTATATTCTCACCGTTTGAAAACAAGAAGTGGTAACCGACACTTATAGAAGTAGGGGCATTTTCTTCTCTCGTTATATCGACAGCCCCTCTAAATACGCACACCATTTTAACAATAGAGTTCTAGCTGCCTTCCAAATTCACCATACATGGTTGCGAAATAGTATTACTAGCTATAATGCTTTTTCGATATATTCAACAGCACCGTCAAGATAAGAATGGTTTAATTTTTCAATCTGACCCTTATCACATAATTCTGCTACCGCAGGATCAATTGGCATTCTTCCAAGCAAATTGACACCTAGCTCTGATGCAATTTCATCAATCTTGCTTTCCCCAAACAACTTAATCTCCTTACCACAGTCAGGGCATTTAAGCCAACTCATGTTTTCAACAATACCAAGCACAGGTATATTCATCGATTTAGCCATATTGTAAGCTTTCTTAACAATAAGAGAAACTAAGTCCTGTGGTGATGTTACAATTACTATTCCGTCTAAAGGTATTGACTGGAACACAGTTAACGGAACATCCCCTGTACCAGGTGGCATATCAAGGAATAAATAGTCAATATCCCCCCATATTACATCTGTCCAAAACTGTTTTACAGTACCTGCTATAATTGGTCCTCTCCATATTACTGGTGAATCCTCTTTTTCAAGTAGCAAATTAATAGACATTACATTAATGCTATTATGAGTACGCTGAGGATATATTCCAAACTCGTTTCCTTGAGCCTTATTAGCAACACCAAACATTTTGGGTATTGACGGTCCGGTAATATCTGCATCAAGCACACCAACCTTGTAGCCCTTTCTTCTCATCAGTACTGATAGTGTTGATGTTACAAGGGATTTTCCTACGCCACCTTTTCCACTAACTATGCCTATTACCTTTTTAATATTGTTTAGCTCGTGTGTTTTTTCAATAAAACTCTGAGGCTTAGTTCCACAACTTCCTGAAGAACAGCCTTCACCGTTACATTCTGTGCTTTCACAATCACAGCTGCATTCACTCATTTTGCCATCTCCTAACTAATAATATTTATAATATTTCAAAAATTTTATTGAGGTTTTCTATAAAATTTTTAATCCCTGCATCTTGCACATCCTGTACAATTTTTAAGCATATCACAAGAATTACACATCTCAGCCTTATCACTTGCCACAAGACAAAATGTTCCTTCAAGCTTCCAACATGGTTTTGACTCATTAATTAGTGTAGGGCTGTTCTTGGTAGCTCCACCACTGCAATTTCGTATATACCAGCAGGAATACATGGATGTTAATTGTTTAACACCTGCAATATTCAACCCTTTATCCTTCATAAGATACTTTATAAACTTTAGTCTTTTCAGGTCATTGTTTGAATATTTCCGCTGATATTCTTCTCTATCAGGTCGTATGAGATCATTCCGCTCCCAAACTCTGAGAGTTTCAGGGTGTTCATCTATTAATTTTGCAACTGTTCCTATAGTATACAAACCTTTGTTATCATCAAACATAAAATTTCACTCCAAGTTAACTTAAATTCAAAATAATTAACATATTTAATTTATCTTGAGTTAGCTATTTATCAATTTTGAGGTTTGCACCCTGCCGTTCAAAATAATTCTGAATAGCCCTTTTCAAAGCAGTTACTCCCAAATTGGAACAGTGTGTTTTTTCCTCTGGCAATCCATCTAACGCATCAATGATATCCTGCTCTGTAATTTTTATAGCTTCATCAATAGTTTTACCTTTTGCTAAAACTGTAGTCATGCTACTTGTTGCAACTGATGCAGTGCAGCCAAAAACTAGAAAGCTAATATCCTTAATAACATTATCCCTTACCTTTATATAGATGTTAAGAGAATCCCCGCATTTTGGATCTCCAGCTACTCCCTCACCATCTGCATCTGGCATGCTACCTGTATTCCTTGGACACATAAAATGTTCTATAACCTTTTCAGAATACAATTATTACCACCATCCCAAAATATTATTTGTGCAAATAATATTATAAGTTTTATTATAATATTGTTCAATAATATTATTGAAGTTTTAGTTAAAAAATATATACTAGATAATTAAACATTTTGATTCTAATACAAATTTTATATAATTATGTGCATATGCTCATAACAATAATATATCTTTTCTTATGCCATGTCAATAATATTTTATTATTCATTTTTATTATGTTAATTTTTATTGTCTTTCTTAGCAATATCTTTTTTATGCATCTTACACCCTGTAGTACAAGAGCTACAGCTCCCACAGCAAATACTCTTGCCCTTCTTTTTTGCCCTCACCAAAAAACATATAGCTGCTATGACCCATACTACAACTATTGAAATAATTATATAGTCTAAAGCATTCATATATGTTTGTCCTCCTTTATATTACAATACTATTTTGCAGGCTTTTCCCTAACGCCACATATACGGATAATTAAAATGTGCTTCCATATTTTTTATTCAAATAAGTATCAAGCTACATAGTTGATAAATAATAAATGCTACAGCCCATGCAATACCACATTGAGCTATAACTATAGCAATAGTCTTAATACCTGAATTAAGTTCCCTTTTTATTGCTGCAACCGCTGCAACGCAAGGTGTATAAAGTAAGGTAAATGCCAAAAAGCTCAATGCTGTCAAGGGTGTAAAAAGTGAACTTAAAGTTGTGCTTAGATTAGCAGCCGTTGTACCTGTTAAAACACCCATTGTGCTGACCACAGCCTCCTTTGCAGTAAACCCAGTAATTAGTGCAGTAGATATTCTCCAATCATCAAATCCCAAAGGCTTAAAAATTGGTGCAACAAATTTTCCAATCACAGCCAGCAAACTGTCTGCACTATTTGCAACCACATTCAGTCTGCTGTCAAAAGTCTGCAAAAACCATATAACTACAGATGCTACAAATATTACAGTAAAAGCCTTTACCAAAAAGTCTCTTGCTTTATCCCACATCAGAATGACTACACTTTTGATGGATGGGAATCTATAGTTAGGAAGCTCCATAACAAAAGGAACGGGATTACCACGAAGAATAGTCTTATTAGAAACAAGTGCTGCTACAATGCCTATAAGTATTCCTATAACATAAAGTCCTATCATTACAATTGCCTGATATTTAGTAAAAAATGCAGCAGTAAATACAGCATATATTGGAATTTTAGCAGAACAGCTCATAAACGGCGTAAGCAGTATTGTCATCTTTCTATCCCTTTCAGAGGATAAAGTGCGTGTAGCCATTACAGCTGGAACAGTACAACCAAAGCCTATTAACATTGGAACAATACTCCTGCCAGAAAGACCAATTTTTCGCATAAGCTTGTCCATCACATAAGCCACACGTGCCATGTAGCCTGTATCTTCAAGTATTGATAGAAAGAAAAACAATGTTACTATAATAGGTAAAAAGCTCAGTACACTTCCCACACCAGCAAATACACCATCTATAGCAAGGCTATGCACAACAGGATTTATCCCGTAAATGTTTAGCCCCTTATCAGTTAAATCTGTCAATGCAGTGATTCCTACAGCTAAAAGGTCACTTAAATAAGCTCCTATTACACTAAAGGTAAGCCAGAAAATTGCAAGCATTATTCCCAAGAATATTGGAATAGCAAAGTATTTACTGGTTAATATGTTATCTATTTTTACACTTCGTTGGTGCTCCTTGCTTTCCTTACATTTAACAACTGACCTTGTACAAATCTTTTCAATAAAAGTATACCTCATATCTGCAAGGGCAGCATTCCTATCCATACCATGATTTATTTCCATTTCAACTATACTGTGCTCTATCATTTCTAGTTCATTTTGATTGAGCCTCAATCTTGAAGTAATGTCTTCATCGCCCTCAATTATTTTTGTTGCCGCAAACCTAGATGATATACCGTAGCTTTCTGCATGATCCTCTACAATATGTGATATAGCATGTATGCATCTATGAACTGGACCAGCCTCACAAAAATCTATCTTTTTGGGATACGCTCTGTTTTTTGCAGTATCTATTATTATATCTATCAAGTCAGCTATACCTTCATTTTTTGATGCACTTATAGGAACAATTGGAATACCTAAGTCTAAAGACATTTTAGCAATATTAATTGTTCCTCCATTCCCCCTTACTTCATCCATCATATTAAGAGCCAGTACCATAGGTATGTTCATTTCAATAAGCTGTAATGTCAAATAAAGGTTTCTTTCAATATTTGTAGCATCAATAATGTTTATAATTCCGTCAGGCTTGTTTTCTAGAATAAAATCTCTGGTTACAATTTCCTCATTTGTATATGGACGAATTGAATATATACCAGGTAAGTCTACCACTGAACAATTTTTTTCAGAACGTATCTCACCTACTTTTTGGTCTACAGTTACACCAGGAAAGTTCCCCACATGCTGATTTGAACCAGTTAACTGATTAAATAGCGTTGTTTTACCACAATTTTGATTACCAACAAGAGCAAATATCATTTAGCGTCCTCCTCTAGTGGTTCAACTTCTATTTTTTCAGCATCTTCTATTCGTATTGTAAGAGTATAATCACGTATTCTAATTTCAATAGGATCTCCCATAGGTGCAACAGAACGAATTACAATTTTTGTTTTAGGAATAATTCCCATATCTAAAAGCCTACACCTTAAAACGCCCTCACCGCCAACCTTTGTAATAACAGCACTCTTGCCTATAGGCAATTTACTAAGCGTCATATAACTGCTACCTCCCTTGAAAGAACAACCACTAATATATTTGAAAATTTAACATCTTAACTTTTCATTGATAAGTGCCTAAACCTACAATTTTCAATTGTAAAAGTTAAGATTATTAAATTAGTTAGCACATACTAAATCCACGGTTAGTATATTCAAACTAGTACACGTTGTCAATACGTTTTTAGACTATTATTGTGTAGGATTTGTCAATATTTATAACAAAACTACCTTGTATTGCTACCAGCCCTAATTAATACACAAAAAGATAGTGTCAGCAGTCTTATTAGACGCTAATACTATCTATTTGAGGTTTTATGACTTCTAGGCAACTAGCTCAAAAATAAAGTTTGTACGAACCTGCTACTTTTTCGAGCTATTTAGCCAATAGTAATTGACTTGGGATTATTCCCACTATTTATGGCACATTGAGGAACTGGGACAACTTCCGCACCCGCTGCCACAGCCTCCACATGACTTACCCGCTTTCTTGTCCTTTCTCATATTAATTATAATAAGCACCACAGCTGCTAATATTACTGCACTTATAATAATAGTTGCTAAATTATCTTTTAAAAAAGCTAACATGGCTATTCCTCCTTTAGTCAACCGCTTGAGTAAATGTCAAAAGGTCATTTATATTTACCTTTTTTACTTTCAGAAAATATCAAATTTTTTAATTAATTATTAACATTCTTTGACTGGACTTTTAGATATTTTGAACCGTAGCTTTTGTGTTCAAAGTTCCACTTTCCTTATATGGCTTAAATAAAGCAACTAGGAAAAATCCAACAACTGCAAATGCCACCACAGTTCCAACGCCAAATGTACCCCCTATAATCAAATTACCTATTTGGAATACGCAAAGAGAAAGTGCATATGCAAATATGGTTTGATATCCTATTGCAAACCAAGTCCATTTGGCTGAATTCATCTCTCTTTTGATTGCTCCTATAGCTGCAAAACAAGGAGCACAAATCAGGTTGAATACAAGGAAGGAGTACGCTGAAACTACTGTAAAGCTTGCAGCAAGAGTCCCCCATATTTCAACCCCATCCTCTGCAACCTCTGCAAAGCCATATAGCACACCGAAGGTACCAACTACATTTTCCTTTGCAACTAGACCTGTAATCGTTGCTACTGATGCCTGCCAATTCCCAAATCCGAGAGGAGCAAATATTGGGGCAATTAAACTTCCTATTACAGCAAGGAATCCTTGACTTAAATCCTCTACCATTACAAATTTACCGTCAACTATGCCAAAATTAGATGTAAACCATATTACCATTGTTGAAAGTAAAATAACTGTTCCTGCTTTCTTAATAAATGACCAACCTCTTTCCCACATAGAACGCATGAGATTTATAAAGGTTGGCATATGATATGCAGGTAATTCCATAACAAACGGTGCTGTATTTCCACTAAATATTTTTGTCTTTTTCAAAATAATACCAGACATTATAATAGCTGCAATTCCTACAAAGTAAGCACTAGGTGCAACCCACCAAGCACCTCCAAATAATGCACCTGCAATCAGAGCAATAATTGGAAGCTTAGCCCCACAGGGAATAAATGTGGTAGTTATTATTGTCATTTTACGGTCTCGATCATTTTCTATAGTTCTCGATGCCATAATACCAGGAACACCACATCCTGTTCCAACAAGCATAGGAATAAATGACTTTCCTGAAAGCCCAAATTTACGGAAGATTCTATCCATTATAAATGCAATACGAGCCATATATCCACACGCTTCAAGAAATGCAAGCATAGCAAACAATACCAGCATCTGCGGAACAAATCCAAGCACAGCACCTACGCCGCCTATAATACCATCAACAATTAGCCCCTGTAACCATACTGCAGCTCCAACAGACTCAAGAGCATTTGCTACGGCAGGTGCAATTAACTCTCCAAACAAAACATCATTTGTCCAGTCTGTCAGAATAGTTCCAATTGTTGTAACTGAAACAAAGTATACAAGGAACATTACAACTGCAAAGATTGGAAGTGCCAACCAACGGTTTGTGACAATCCTGTCTATTTTGTCGGTAGTAGTTAGCCTATCCTTACTTTTTTTTGTATAACATCCACCGATAATTGATGAAATGTATGTATACCTTTCATTAGTTATAATACTTTCTGCATCATCATCCAGTTCCCTTTCACATTTTTCAATATCCTCTTCAATATGAGCAAGTGTTTTGGTATCAATATTTAATATCTTAATCACCTTTTCGTCACGTTCAAAGAGCTTTATTGCATACCAACGTTGCTGATACTCAGGTAAGTGGTGAAGAACAGCCTCTTCAATATGAGCGATAGTGTGTTCTACGCTTCCGCTAAAACTGTGTTTCAAAACTGGAATTCTTTTATCCTGTGCCGCCTTAATTGCAGCCTCAGCAGCTTCAATTATTCCCATTGCTTTTATTGCTGATATTTCTACAACTTGGCAGCCCAGCACTTTAGAAAGTTGATTCAAGTTAAGCTTATCCCCATTCTTATTGACAACATCCATCATATTAATGGCAACAACAACGGGAATACCAATTTCAATCAATTGTGTTGTTAGATATAAATTACGTTCTAGGTTTGTACCGTCAATAATATTTAAAATAGCATCAGGTCGCTCATTTATTAAATAATTTCTTGCGACTACTTCTTCGAGTGTATATGGTGAAAGAGAATATATACCAGGCAAATCAGTAATAATTACCTCTTTATTATTTTTTAATTTACCTTCTTTTTTTTCAACAGTAACACCAGGCCAGTTTCCAACAAATTGGTTTGAACCTGTTAAAGCATTAAATAATGTAGTCTTGCCACTGTTAGGATTTCCGGCAAGTGCAATCTTAATAGACATCTTTGTTTCCTCCTTTAAATCAGTTAGTCTACTCTAACTCTTGTCTCTAAAAAAAAGATTACCCCTTGATTTATTAACAAAAATATAGTTAGTGACAACTTATTTGTGCTTATGCCATTTGAACTTCTATCATTTCAGCATCAGCCTTGCGTATAGATAATTCATAACCACGTACATTAACTTCTATAGGATCTCCAAGAGGTGCTACCTTACGAATATTCACTTCAACACCCTTTGTAATACCCATATCCATGATTCTACGCTTTGTAGCTCCTTCACCATGAAGCTTTTTTACAATTACAGTCTGTCCCGTCTTAACTTCTTTAAGTGTGTTCATTTTATTTGCTCCTTCCAACCAATAACTACTGGGCTATATAATAATTCTATTAGCCATTTCTTTGCTTATAGCTACACGTGTATCCTTGACATTTACAATCAAATTCCCCGCATTTTCAGTTATAACAATAATTTCTCCACCTTCAATAAAACCGAGCTTATTGAGAAAATTCTTTGTTTCGTCTTTCCCGCCAATTTTTTTAATTTTATTTACTTCTCCTGTTTTTGCGAATACTAAAGGCATATTAATCCTCCTCTCCCACTATGGGCTAAAATATATATTAATGAAACTACGTAAAACTTCTTTGATAAAATACGTTACATTTCTCCGCACCAACAAAACCATCTATTAAGCCTTTACCAAAATTTCTGTAGCAATACTTAGATCGTCGGTTAGCATTCACTAACTTCTTAGCAAAAATATTAGCTAGCCTTGCTAACTAAATGAGTTTAAATATTAATTATTCATAATCAATTCGGTTAGCTCCACCTAACTAAATATATCGTAACACTGATTTTTAGGCATGTCAATAGATTTTTATTAACTAGGCACAACAAGAATAAAGACTAGTTACAGTTCAGCCTATAACAACACAATATGTTTTCCATACTACTTTTTAAGCCTTTCATTAACGTGCTTTTTTATTGCATCAAAGCTTTCTGCACTTATTACATGCTCGATTCGACATGCATCTTCAATAGCAATTTCCCTATCAACTCCAAGTTGAATTAAGCAGTCAGACAACAGTGTGTGTCTCTCAAACATTGTCTGTGCAACCTTTTTTCCCTCATCGGTAAGAATGATATAGCCATCACTGTCAACCTTAATATATCCATTTTCCCTTAAATTCTTCATAGCTACGCTGACACTAGACTTTTTATAGTCAAGTTCTGCGGCAATATCAATTGATCTAACACAACTACTCTTTTGGCTTAAGACAAAAATTGTTTCTAAGTACATCTCAGCAGATTCTTGTATTTTCAAATTAGCATCTCCTTTGACCAGTTTATTACTATTAACCACTATGATAGCATAATATAGGTCTAAAAACAATTTTATGATGCTAATCTCCAACATTCTATTGACAAATCAAGATAGTGTATGCTAGCTTATGCTTAATCAGGCAATACTAACTACATTAAATAAACACAGCGATCCATTTATAGGAGGCTCTAATGTCTATAATTAATCAAATAAAAACACTATTAAACAAAAATACGTTAATATACGTTTCTACTATTATTGTTACTATAGTTCTTTTAGTAATAGGAAATAATATAACTACAAGGGACTTATCTTTGTTAAAAGGAACGGAAGGAATTACTGCTGAAAAAGCCCAAGTAATAAAAATTATAAAAGTTAAGTCTGTACAATATAATTTAGGTGGTGAAAATCTTGAGGAAGGCAAGGATATTGCCTTTTTGGCAGAAATATTATCAGGTGAGCATAAGACCCAGCAAGTAATTGCTGTTCAATCAACAGACCCTTTTACAGGTGTTCCATTAAAAGAAGTTCAAGTCGGGGACAAAGTAGTTTTATATAGATTAGATAATCAGACTTCTGAATATGACTATGTATTAGGAGAATATTTGAGGACAAATTTATTGCTGTTTCTAGGAATTATATTCTTCTTATTGCTTATATTATTTGGACGCTTTAAGGGCTTTAACACTATATTATCTTTGATATTTACTGGTATTGCAATTTTTGCTGTTTTTATTCCTGCTGTATTACAGGGTTTTAACATATATTTCTGGTCTATAATTACATGTATATTTATAATAATTATGTCATTGCTAATAATATACGGTGCAAATAAAAAAAGCTTGGCGGCTGGCATTGGTTGTATTGTCGGAATACTAATATCGGGTATTTTAACATTAATAATGAATAAAGCTTTACATCTTACAGGACTAGTGAGCGAAGAATCCTTATATATAATTCGAATGAATAGTCAAAATCCAATAGATTTGAAAGCAATCATATTTGCAGCCATAATTATCGGGGCAGTAGGTGCAATTATGGATATTGCAATGTCCCTTGCCTCAGCTCTTTCAGAGCTTCACCAAAAACTGGAATATTCACCTTTCACTCTTCTTGTTAAATCTGGAATGTCAATAGGAAGAGACATGATGGGAACTATGACTAACACTTTAATACTGGCGTATATAGGAAGCTCTCTATCAGCCGTTCTTCTTCTAGTTTCATATAATAGCTCTGTGCTCGAACTTCTTAATAAAGAAATTATAGTTGTAGAAGTTCTTCAAGCACTTGTGGGAAGCATAGGAATACTGTTTACAATTCCTCTGACTTCATTGGTTTGTGGATATTTGTATTCCGAAAAAGTCAATTCAAATAACAAGAAGGATTCATTTGGAGAACATCCAAACCTAACCACAGAGGAATATACTGATGGTTGGAAATAATATACTATGGATTGCCAAGCGGTTATTGTTTCGAGCAATTATTTTGTAAGCCGAGACAGGATG
Source organism: Bacillota bacterium (assembly GCA_023398105.1). GTDB lineage: Bacteria > Bacillota > Clostridia > Acetivibrionales > DSM-1351 > Ruminiclostridium. Next base: position 77,172 of record JAEWST010000002.1, read on the forward strand.
TTGAGTATTCATAATTAGAGAAATTGGATTTTATAGTCATAATTCTCTATCGTTTAGGTGTTATCTCATTGCTGTAATATATAAAAGTTTATTAAATATTTAAACCAACATAATTTTCAATATGGATAGACATATTCATTTTGTGGTTTATCAACTTTTTCAGCACTTTCTATATTAATAACAGGGATATTTTTACCGTTAAATTCACTGTTCTCTATTGTTCCTGTAAATTTAAACCAACTATTTTCTCTAAGCTCCGATGCTTGACTATAGCGGGCTAATAACCCCACAACACTCATGTCTGCTGCACAACAGGTCATCATCATTCTTGCTGGTACAAACTCATTCGCTTCAAACTTCTTATCTTTGAAAACAAATCCCGTAACAGTTATTTTTTTGCCTTCATATTCTGATGGATTATTATAGATTGCATCTAGCCATTTAACAAAATTGCTGTCATCCATGACCACAGTATTGTGCTGCAATCTGATAACTTTCTTGTCTATTTCGTTATCTTCTTTATGTACATCTTCCGTATTCTGACTATGACATAAATCACAGTTGTCATTTTTTATATTGCTATTGTCTGATATGACAGCGTTGGTGTTATTTCCAAAAGATAACGTACCTAGGTTTACGTCTTTTGCAGGTAAAGCAAAAGCCATCAGCAACGGTATAATGAAGATCAGGTATTGAGAAACATTAGCTTTTTTTCTTTGGGGCGTAAATATATCTTTTAGAATAAATAATATCATTATAAGCATTATAACTATTCCACCTTCCAAAAATGGCACAATTCTTGGATGTACAAAAAGCTTAACTGTACCGATGCTGATAATTAGATAAAAGAATAGAGAAAACCCCATCAATATTATTACTCTTAATACTACGTCAATATTTATTCTTGCATATTTTATTTTTCTCAAAATACTGTCCTTCCTTTCTATATGCTAAAGGCAAAAAAGCAACAGCATGACTTCTCACATACTTATTTTTCGAGCTACCTAACCTCTATTGTAAAATTATTGTAAAATAAAGGGCTATAAAAGTTACCACAAATATAGTAAGAATAAGAGTACAAACAAATCTCTTCTTAAAGCTTGCCAAAAGCATAAGCATATTCTTTATATCAATCATTGGACCTAAAACCAAAAAGCCCATAATTGATGCTGTAGAAAATTGAGAAGAGAAAGCCTTGGCAATAAAGGCATCTGAGGTTGAACATATTGAAAACACAAAGGCGGCAGACATCATAACCAAAAGTGACACTACTTCATGCCCCCATAAATTATTAAATATATTCTTTGATATACATGTCTGAAAAAGACTTGAAAAAAAAGCCCCTATGATTAGAAATTTTCCTATTTGAAAAAACTCCGATTGTGCATATATAAAAATTAATCTTATTTTACCCATAACTCCCACATTAGTATTTTCATGAGATTTGCAACACTCACAGCATCCTGTGACATTTTCTGAGTTATTCTTTAAATTAGATTCCTTTGACTGAAAAAGCATAAGAAGCAATCCCACTATTAATGCAACAAATATCCCAAAGCATACCCTGTAAATAGCTAGGGACGGCTGTTTTGGAAAAGCATATAGTGTTGAAGCTATAACAACGGGATTCACTACTGGAGCAGCAAGCATAAATGTTATTGCAACAGGTAATGACACACCTTTTTTTATTAGCCTCGCAGCAACTGGAACAATAACACAATCACATACTGGGAAAAAAACCCCTGCAAAAATTGCCGTAACAAATCCTAGACCTTTTTTTTGAGGAAAAATTTTCACTAAAGCTTCACTTGATATGGCTACATGCAAAACAGAAGAGACTAAAATACCTATCAAAACAAACGGAATAGCCTGCAATAGTATACTCAAAAATACCATGTTAAAAGTATAAAGCCCTTCTAATGCAGCGATACTTAAATCTACAAAATGTGTTATTGTGTATAGCAAGTATAATGCACTTAATCCTAAAAGTATGTATAAAACACCGTGTTCTAGCTTTTCATCCCTTATGGCTTTATCAAATTTAAGCGTAATAGTTTTTTCTAGATTTAGCGTGTGCTGTGTGTCACACTGATATCTATTAGTTCTTTCAGCTGATTTTTTTAATATCTTTTCATTTACTAGTTTTCTATTAGTTACTTTATGATAGTTCGAAGAAAGATTTGTTTTTGACATAAAAGGTATAATCTCCAACTAAAAAAGGCTTATACCTATAATATATAAACCTATCCAAATATTTATTACTCAACTTTCTCACCAATAAATATTTATCAATATTTTTAGTTTTTCTTGCAATCCTTACAAAAACCGTATATTTCAAGCTTGTGACCTGTTATTTCAAAATCAGTTTTTGCTGCTAGCTGCTTTTCATACTCTCCAATTGGGCATCCAACAACTGAAAACATTTTTTTACAACATGAACATATCAGGTAATGAGTATGCTCAAAACGGTTTAATTCATATATTGCCTTAGTAGAGTCAGGTATATTGGATTTAATAAGCAGCTTTTTAGATACTAATGAATCAAGAATCCTATAAACAGACGATAAATTTATAGCAACCTTTTTATTTTTAAGTTCAAAAAAAATTTGTTCAGCATTAATTGGTTGATCGCTGTTGTCAATTATTCCAAGAATAGCATTTCTATGTTTTGTATTTTTTAAACCTTCTCGTTTCAATATATTGCTATAATTATCAACTTTACACATTAAAATCAACCTTCCAATAAATAATATAACGAGGCAATAAAATGTCCCCCTCCTCGCTTACACGCCTAGATTCAAATTCAACTGTAGTTTAACAATTGCAGTTTAAAATTCTACACCCTTTCTTGCCATAGTGCCTGAAGACATAGGATGCTTTACAGCATTTATTTCTGAGACATAGTCTGCTAGCTCAATCAGCTCAATTGGTGCATTTCTGCCTGTTAGCACTAGCTCAAGATGGGAAGGCTTATTTTTTATAAAGTCAGCAACTTTTCTTACATCTATAAATTCATTTGTTATTGCCGCCATAATTTCATCTAATATAATCAGATTCTTACTCTCAGCACTACTTATGGCGTATTTAAACAAATGCAGTGTATCTTCCTCCATTTGCTTTTTTTCTTCTGGTTTCATCTGCCATATAAATTTGCATATCTGTTTATATTTATATAGTTCAAAATCAGGTTTTAGCTTTTCTAATGAATTCTCTTCACTAGTTGAGCTTCCTTTACAAAACTGAACCATTAAAACCCTCATACCACTTCCTACAGCCCTTATTCCAAGACCTAGAGCTGCAGTAGTTTTACCTTTCCCATTACCCGTATATATATGAACTAATCCATCCATACCCGTTATCCCTCATATCCATCCATATTATAACCAAAGTGATACCCGCCACTTATAGAAGTGGGGGACATTTTATTGCCTCGTTATATTTGCTTTTGCATATAATTCTTGTAAGTCTAGTAATATAAATATGATAGCATATTCCTTTTTAAAGAGTAAACCACCTTCTAGAAATCAAATCATCTCTTAGATGTAAACTCCACGTTACAGTTCAGCCACTGAATATAGTTTATTAGTCTATGAATATACTATAATTTTTCTGCCATAATCTCATTTATATATGGAGATTATTTACAAACAAATATTTCGTCAACAAACCATTGATAAGTTTGAACACCGATAGATTTTTTTGTGGTAAAGTTGAGTAATTAACTAAAAATGCTTGACCCTGTCTCTCTCCTCAGCCTTTTTTGCGTCATTAAAGCGGTCAAGAGTGCCTACTAAGTAACCAGTTATTCGTCTGATTCTTTCAAAACTTATATTGCCTTCCGTTCTGCCGCACTTTGGACATTCATCTCCTATTATGCCTGTGTATCCGCAAACAGGGTCACGGTCAACTGGGTGATTAATAGCACCGTAGCCTATTCCTGACTCCTTCATACAGCGTATAATTTTTTCAAAAGCTTCTAAGTTCTGTGTTGGGTCTCCATCAACCTCTACATATGTTATATGTCCTGCATTTGTAATCTCATGGTATGGTGCTTCCAGCTTTATTTTATTAAATGCTCTGATAGGAAAATATACAGGTATATGAAAACTATTTGTATAATATTCCTTATCAGTTATATCCTTAATTGTTCCAAATATTTCTCTGTCTTTATTAATAAAGCGTCCTGAAAGCCCTTCTGCTGGAGTTGCCAAAAGAGTAAAATTCATACCATATTTTTTACTTGCCTCATCCATGCGCTTTCTCATATGTCCAATAATTTCAAGACCTAGTTTTTGGGATTCTTCCGATTCTCCATGATGTTTGCCTGTTAATACCTTCAAACATTCTGCAAGACCGATAAAGCCCATTGATAAAGTACCATGCTTAATAATTTCTCTTACTTCATCCTCCCAGTCCAGCTTATCAGAATCAATCCATATTCCCTGCCCCATCATAAATGGATAATTTTTAACTTTTTTTTGAGCTTGTATTTCAAACCGTTCAAGAAGTTGGTCTATAACAAGATTTATTTTCTTATCAAGTTCTTCATAGAAAGTAATAATATTGGCTTTATTTTTTATAGCAATTCTAGGAAGATTAATTGTAGTAAAGCTCAGATTACCTCTCCCGTTTATTATTTCTCTTGAAGTATCATAAACATTACCTATAACTCTTGTTCTGCAACCCATATATGCAATTTCCGTTTCAGGATGATTAGGTTTATAGAACTTTAAATTATAAGGTGCATCTATAAAAGAAAAATTAGGGAACAGCCTTTTTGCACTGACTCTGCAAGCTAGCTTAAACAAATCATAGTTCGGGTCTTCCTCATTATAATTTATTCCATCCTTTACTTTAAAAATCTGTACTGGAAATATTGGAGTCTCACTATCTCCTAATCCAGCTTCAGTTGCAAGTAGAAGATTCTTTATAACCATTCTTCCTTCCGCAGATGTATCCATTCCATAATTAATAGAACTAAATGGCACTTGAGCACCAGCTCGACTATGCATTGTATTTAGATTATGTACAAAAGCTTCCATTGCCTGATATGTACTATTATTTGTTTCCATTTCTGCTTTTTGTATAGCAAACTCTTGTGCTTTTGTAACAACAGCCTTATCCTCAATAATTCTACATAAATATTTATGTTCAATCCCTATATATTCTTCCATTCTTCCAAGTACAGGGACAATGCCTTCATTTTTATTTATTTCCCCAAATATACGATTTATCTCTGCTCCAATACTTATATCCTGTAGAGTCCATTCTAATATTTTTACTAAATTACGCCTATATAGCTTTATGTATGTTTTTGCTACACCTGGAGCTAGCCCATAGTCAAAATTAGGTATACTCTGTCCCCCATGCTGATCGTTTTGATTGGATTGAATTGCGATACAAGCAAGTGAGGAATAGCTTTGTATATCATTTGGCTCCCTTAAATATCCATGACCAGTACAAAAACCTCCTTTAAAAAGCTTCTCTATATCTATCTGGCAACATGTAGTAGTTAATGCCAGGAAATCCAGGTCATGTATATGAATATCCCCATTCCTATGGGCTCTTGAATGTTCTGGCTTCAACACAAACATCTCATTAAACTGCTTAGCACCCTCTGAACCATATCTAAGCATGGTTCCCATTGCTGTATCTCCATCAATATTTGCATTTTCACGCTTTTTATCATTATCCTTTGCTTCTTTAAAGGTCAAATCCTCGTAAACCTTCATAAGCCTCGTATTCATCTCTCTTATACGAGTTCTTTCTGCTCTGTAAAGAATATATTCTTTGGCAGGCTTTGCATATCCATCTTCAATCAAAATTTTTTCGACAATATTCTGAATTTCCTCAACACCTGGAACTTTTTTATCTAGATTTTTATCCAGTTGCTCTGCAACCTTTTCAGCTAAAGCTAATGCTGTTGAATAGTCTTCTTCTCCTGCAGCGTTTCCAGCTTTAAATATGGCATTAGCAATTTTTTCGATATTAAAGGGTACTTCTCTTCCATCTCTCTTCCTAATTTTTGTAATCATATTACTTTGTGCATCTCTCTTTCTGTTAATTTAATTTTTCAGTTGATATTTAAACAAAATATATTTATACAAATAGTGCCTGTTCAACAATATATGCTTATGTTGAAATTAACACTGCAATTGACTAAAGCTATATACAAACATCTATATTTAGTTAAGTTGATACTACCACATACAATATGTTGTGTCAATATATTCCATTGATATGTTGCTTCTACTTCAATAATCAAATAAATACATTTATTTTAGAGTTTGCTAGATGGTTACTGAATATGATTGGGAAAATTATAAAAGTACATTTAAATTAATGGCAAAGCTTGGTTAGAATACATGAATCACAAATAAGTTAATCGAAAGCAATATTCATACATGTTTACTATCGTTCAACAAGTCTTATATTAGCAATATTTTCAGTCAAAAAAAGAGCATACTTCTATGAGACTTACTAATAGAGGTACGTTCTTTTTTAATTACTTGTTTTTATATTTATTAATAATATTTCTTTGTTTTCTCTCTTATTTCTGTACCACATCAAGTAGTTCTTTAGACATGCTCTGAATATCTTCAACAGATGAGTCAACCTCTTGCATTGATGAAACCAATTGCTCACTTGCAGCCGCAATCAATTCGATATCTCTAAGTGAACTCTCGTTTATGTCTTTTACACCAATAACCAAGTCTACCATTTTTCTTCCATGGTCTGCTGCTTCCATTGTGTCCCCTTCAACTATAACAAGCTTATCGTTCATTTCTTTGTTAGCGTCAGCAACCTTAGTAAAAGAATTTCTTGCCTCTTCGATAACTTCAAGCCCATTGTCTACCAGTATAGAACCATTGTCCATAGAGCACACTGCATTTTGTGTGTCTTCTATTACCTCTTGTATTAGTTCAGAAATGTCCTTTGCCGCTTGCTTAGAACCCTCTGCCAAATTTCGGATTTCCTGAGCTACTACTGCAAAGCCTTTGCCCTGTTCACCAGCTCTAGCTGATTCAATAGCAGCATTTAGTGCAAGTAAATTAGTTTGTGAAGATATTTGAGAAATTATATCAACAAATGCTGATATCTTGCTTGATCTCTGTTCAAGCTGGCTAATAATAGCTTTACTTTGCTTAGTAGCATCTGCAATAGCCTCCATCTTCTCAACTGCACTACCTAAAACCCTTTCATTGTCACCTGTTAGGTTCTTAACTTGATTTGAAAGAATCCCTATTTGTTTACTTTCGTCAGATATTTTATGTAGGTTTTCAGACATATTTGTTACTGCCAAAGTTGCCTCTTCCATGCTCCTTATAGAATTTCTTGAACCTTCAGCTATTTTAGAAGTTTTTTCTGCTATATCTTCATTTGACTTTACAGTACTTTCCGTCATTATTGATAAATTTGAAACAGAAGCAGATAAAGCGTTAGATACCTCAGTTGATTTCTGAGTGACTTCTAGCATTTTATTCATAAGTTCTTCCTGTTCTTTAGCACCCATCATATTCCCCAGCATCTCACGCGTTCTTTTTGATAACATAATAAATATAAAAGCTAGCATTATTAGTTGGAATGCTCTAGGCATAACTCCATATTTCATCAAACTTCTCATATCCATATAGTTTCTATCAATTATACCAACTGTTTTTATTGATAATATTTGTGCTATCGAAACAGATGAAATTGATAGTATTGATGTGTACCAACTAAGTTTTGTTGAAAAAAATAAACTTGCTATTGCTAAAGGATAAGTATACAAGGCAACAGCGAATTGTTTTAGAATTGCTACAGTAATACTTACCATAAGAACAGCTGCTGTTACTATTACATATTTAACCCAAGAGCCCTGTTGCTTTAATAATATAACAAGTACAAACGGTAAAGATAATAATGCTATAGATGTAATTGTCACAACTGTCATTAAATTTTTGTCTACTGCGAAAACACCCATAAAATTTAGAACAAAAGCAATTATGACTACTACATTTGTGCAAAGCATAACAAGTGCTGCAAACTTATTTGCCTCTATTTCGTTCTGTAATAAAATCGTATTCTTGTTGCTATTCTTGCCCATTACCAATCCTCCCTGTAAAGCATAAATTAATTTGTAATTATGTAATTTTACTTTATACTATGCTACAAATTTTACCATTGTTCCTTCATTTTGTGTAAAAATCACTAAAAAACTTTTAAATCCCTACTATTACCACATTATTATACAACATAATTTACATTTTGTAATAGTTTTTGCAAAAATTATTGTCGTATAAGGTACGAGTAATATACCAAAGTGCTTAGGCTTACTTTTATAAGATTTCAGTATTTATTTTCTAATTGTGTACCGTTCAGCAAGCCCTTCTTTTATTTAAGTAATTATGCATAATTTAAGCATACTTAGAAAGCCTATAAATTCTAAAGAAATTATAGGCTTTTACTTTATGATATATATTCAATTCATTTTATTACAATGTCGGTTTTAGCACACTATGAACCATGGATGGTGAATGTGTGCGACGGCAAAAATAATGAGATGAAGCATTACTAATTTCTTGCAACTATTTTGGTAACAAACCATTGATAATTCTACCGCACAAATAGATTTTTATGTGCGAATTTTAATTTAAACTATAAACCTTGCAAAGCTTCCTTCTTTATTTGAATAAATCTCTAGGACACTTTTAATTCGCTCTTTCAGCTCAAAAACATGAGATATAACGCCAACTAGTCTGCCTGTTTTTTGTATATCTACAAGACACTGTATTGCACTGTCTAGTGATTCAGGGTCAAGAGAACCAAAGCCTTCATCAACAAAGAGTGTCTCTAAACTAATTCCTCCAGCGTAGGACTGTACAATATCAGCTAATCCAAGAGCCAACGCAAGTGATGCCTTAAAACCCTCTCCACCCGATAAAGTTTTTACGTGCCTTGCTTTACCTGTATAGTTGTCAAACACCTCAAGCTCTAACCCCTGCTGTGCTCTACCCTTGCTCTTGTCCTCCTTCCTCTTGAGTAAATATCTAGAGCCTGTCATCTTTTCAAGCCTCAGGTTTGCAGCAATGATTATCTCATCAAAATATGCCGCTAGTACATACCTCTCAAAAGTAAGTCTTTGATCATTGTCTCCCTTAGCCACCCTGTGCAAATCCCCAACTAACCTGTATTTCTCCTCAAGAGCTTTTATCTTAACTAATAAACTTTCTAATTGACTTAGGGCTTTCAAATTATTTGTATTCCTTGAAAAAACAACATTTTGCTTGTTTTGCATATTTTTCTGCTCTTCAACCAACAAATTATACTTAGCTTCTAACTCATTAATATTTTGAAATTCAAGTGCTTTAGTTTCTTCCTCTAAATGTATAAGCATATCCCTTTGTGATTTTAATTTCTGATAAAAAGAGGCTATTTCTTCTTGCAAAGAAAGTATATCTGCTTTTGTCTTCTTCATTTTGACATAATGCTTATAGTCTTCAAAGCCGCCTTCAATCAGTCTTTCATTTAAAAGCCTATCCAGTCGAACACTTTCCTCTATACTCTCACTTAAAGACGTAGTTCTGACAGCCACAGCCTTTTCTAGCTCACTCTGCTTTTCTTTTGCAAGTTCAGTTGCTCGCTCTGCTTTTTTCAAATCCGCCTCAAGTTTCTCAATTTCAGTCTTTTTCTCAGCTAGTTTTGCATTAAGCCTTGCTGCTGAACGTATATCTTCTGGAACTTCAGCCTCAATGCTAAAAACAGCTGTGCTAAGCCTTGCAAGCTCTTCTAAAGCTGATAATTTCTGATTATTGAAGCCATTAACATTTACCTCTAATTTTCCTATTTTATTTGCGGTTTCCTCATATTCTCTTTCAAATACATCCTTTTTCTTAACAAACTCAAGTTTCTCCTTATACATGTCCTTTAAAGCCAAGGTCTCAGCTTTAAGCTGTTTGCCTTTTTCTATTATATCCTTACGAGCCTTTTCAAGGCTTTCTTTTGTCAATTTATCTATTTTTAAATAATTATTTATCTTGCTAAAAAAAGCTTTTTCAGTCTCATTTTTTTGTGTAATCTGTGGTACTTCATCTCCCTGTTGTTTATCTCTATCTATCTCAAATATATTTATTAACTGAGACTCAAGAGCTAAAAACTTATTTTTAATTTCAAGCTTTTTACTCTCGATATTTCCACCAAGCTCTGAGATAACTTTTAGCTTGTCAGTTCTTTGGTCGCTCAGGCTTGCATATTTCTGTTTTAGCTCCTTTAGTTTTTCTTCACTTGGAATACTCTCCATTACTTTTGCTGGGTTTGGGTGCTCTAACGCACCACAGACAGGGCAAGGTTTATTTTCCTGTAAAGTCTTAGCTAGTATTCCAGCTTGCCCACGAATATAATTGTCCTCCAGCTGTTCGAGCTTGCTTCTGAATTTCACAAAATCCGTATCAAAAACTTCAAAGTCTGACTTTTGGGACTCATATAGCTCCGACTGCTTAATAAAAGAAATAATCAGCTTATTAGTATTGTCTAATTCAATTAAAAGCTTTTTATTTTCAGAAATCTCCTTATCTAATTTTGTACACTCAGATTCCATTATATATAGCTGTTTTAGTTGTTCTTCCTGCTCTTTATAGCTCTTTTTTGCCACTTCTAAAGTCTTCTGCTCTGTCTCTAACAAATTAATAATCTCAGTATTCTTAGCTTTTGCTACCTCTAAAGCTTTTAGTCCTTTATCATACTGAATTACCTTTGGTAACATGCTATTAAGTACAGATAGCTCTGCCTCGTACTTTTTCTTGAGGGGTTCCTTTTCCTTTTCTAAATTAAATTTCTCTTTGCAAGCCAAATAATCCTTGTTGCTATTCTCTGCCTGTTGCTTTGCCAATGTCAACTCCCTAGTTTTTGTCTCAATACTCTGTTTGGAAATTTTACATTGTTCATCAATCTCGCTAATTGGCAAAGCTCTTCTAGCAAATTCTAAGTCTGCTTCCTTTTGTGAAAATTCCGCTGCTCTAGCAATTGAAACAGCATACTCACTGCTTATTTTTTCTTTATCCTTGAGTTTCTTATTTATTTCATTACTTTTTGCTAGTTCTTCCCTCAAAGTTCCCTGACTTGATGTTATCATTTCCAACTGAGACTTTAGTACTCCTAATTCTTCTATATCTGCCTCAGATAAAGTCTTAATTTCTTCCAAAAACAAGTCTATATTAACATTCTGGTTCTTTCTTATTTCTTCCAGTTCAATTTTGTTTCCGCAATCAAAATGCTTGATATAAGTATCAATTTGAGTTTTAATATCATGGACTATTTTATATAACTCCTTGCTCTCATTCTCAAGCTTTTTTTGGATTTGAGCAAATGCCTCTGTTCCAAATATTTTTCTGAAAATAATCTCTCTTTCATTACTATCGGACTCTAATAGCTTTCTAAATTCACCTTGGGGTAGCATTACAATTTGCTTAAACTGGGATTTATTTATTCCCAAAAGCATATTAATTTTTTCATCTACGTTTGATATCTTTGTTATCAGCGAACCATCATGCATTAAAAGCTCTACATCGGCATTTCTGGTTGTGTAGCCCTCTCCCCTCAGCTTTTTCTGCTCCTGCTGTGGCGACCTTCTTATCTTATAAACTTTTTTTCTTAGTTCAAATATGAGTTCAACGAAGGTTTCTGTTTCAGGCTCTGCAAAATCGCTTCTCAGGCTGTCTCTATCACGACTGCTCCCCGACGGTTCTCCAAAAAGGGCAAAGCTTATAGCATCAAATATTGTTGTTTTACCTGCACCCGTAGGCCCAGAAATTACAAAAATCTGCTCTGTTAGTATTGTAAAATCTATTTCCTGCACTCCCGCATAGGGTCCAAATGCACTAATTGTCAGCTTTAATGGTTTCATCTATACACCTTCCCTATCTACTTCTCCAATAATTCTTGACATAATTTCAGTCTGCTCAGTACCAAGAGTTTCTCCCTGCATAGCTCCATAAAACTCTTTAAAAAGCTCAAGCTTGGATTTTGATTTATAGCCCTCAGCAGCAGAAGTGCTGTTTTCTTCCCTTTGGCTTGCCAACTCCTTACTAAGCCCCATAATATTGGGGTATACCGTTCTAAGTTTGGAAATAGGATCTATTAGCTCACCCTTATCTGTAAGAACAGCATGAACATAGTCTTCAGTATTAGCACTTTTATATACTTCAGGATTTATCAATTCATTAATTGGGCCTTTTATAATTCTCATATCTCTTTTAGGAATAAGCGGATTAAAGGTTATCTTAGCGTTTCCCGTCTTATCAATCTCAACTATATTAATGCCCTTACGCTGATTTACTTCGGATAAAGAGTATTTAAGAATTGAACCTGAATATCTGATGCTTTCTGCTCCAGCCTTTTGTGGTGCATGTAAATGCCCTAGGGCAGTATAATTGAAAATGTTAAAATAATCTGAGCTTACAAATTCAGTTCCACCGATACTTAGCGGTCTTTCCGATTCGGAAATAAGCTCAGCCGATCTACCTATCTGAGTAATATAGCCATGAGTAATCATTACATTTCTCTCATCCTGTTTTATAGTCTGTCCAATCCTTTCAATTATCTTTTTCATGGCATCATCATGGGTAGATATTTTATTATCATCAAATATATGGCGTACATTTCTAGGATCAACATATGGTACCATATAGAAATTTACAGTTCCAAACTCGTCCTGTAGCATGGTACAATGAATATTTCCATTAAAGCCTCCCACAATATGTAGTCCATTATTGGTTAGTATCTTGCTTGCAAAGGATAGGCGCTCTGCACTATCATGGTTTCCTGCAATTAATAGAATAGGAATCTTCAAATCAAGCAGCAACCTGTTAAAAACCTCGTCAACTAATTCCACAGCCTCTACAGGAGGGATGCTTCTATCGTAAACATCACCTGCTATTATAATGGCATCAGGTTTTTCTCTCTCAACAATTGTAATAAGCTGTTCTAAAACATGCTTTTGTTCTTCAAGCATACTGAACTCATTTACTATTTTCCCAATATGCCAGTCTCCAGTGTGAATTATTTTCATTTAGTACTCCTTAACAATATGTTTTCTATAATTCCCTCAACACGAATTTATTCATGTAGCTAATGGTCATCATATATATGTTCTTTTTTACTACTTACTTTTCCTTAAAACATAGAGTTTTCCTCAGACTTGCCATCTTCTCTAGTTGAAGAGTATATTATTTCTTATTATCATTATACACGTTTTTTACTTATGTTTTATATAAAAAACGCAACTTTCCCACATGAGAAGTATATCGGTGTTCATGTGGGAAAGTTGCGTAAAAGAAGTTGAAATATTATTTTGTTTATGTGTATAGCTATATCCTATTTAGAAAGTAGATTGTAAAGCACCTGTGCCAGCTGTACCAACTGTGCCCTGCTGGTGTCACCTGCTGGGTTGAGTTTACTGCTGCTGCCGCTTAATGCTCCTGTTTCAACAAACAATGTCATGGCATCCTATGCCCAGCTTGATACTTGATCAGCATCACTGTAAGCTGTAAGTGTTTTGCCTGTTTCCCCTGCAGGAAGTTTTCCTATTTTCTTCAGAGTGTTATACAATAGAGTGAACATTTCCTGTCTAGTTATTTCATTATTAGGTGCAAACATATTATTTCCTATGCCTGCCGTAATTCCAAGTTCCTTTGCTTTAGCCAAATAGCCTGTATAGTAGGTATTTCCTGCATCAGTAAAATTATTATTTAAATCTGAAATTGGTTCAATGCCGTAGGCTTTCATTACCATAACCACAAATTGACCTCTGGTTAATTTGCCCTCTGGACTAAAATTACTATTGCCTGTTCCTGTAGCAATTTCCCTAGCAGCTACAAATGTCACTGCATTACTATACCATGTGGCTTGTGCTACATCCTTGAAGTTTACTTTATTATAACCTACAGCAAACTTTGAAAAATGGCTTGTTTTAAAGGTAATTACACCTTTTTCCTTATTGTAAACATTGTAAGATTCTCAAACATTTTCAATACTAAGAACTTGTAGTTCTGCCATATATCACATTAGTGATAATAAAGAAAACTTGCCTTGTACCAAGCTATCGTGACGGCAGAGGGCTAGTTGCCCTTATACTTTTCTTAAGTGTAAAAAGTATTTACTAATATCTTTATGCGAATAAGTATTATTACTCCGTATAGTTTTCTTAGATATTTCCACAGTAATAATTTTCTGACTGATTTACTCCACAGGCTTCAAGTGCATTTTCTATTATCTGCCTATCATACCTCACAGTGAAATAACAAATGTTATTGTCTCTAGCGAAACGAACAAAGTCCATATCATCTGAAATCCATATGATTTTAGCCTTTTTGTTTTTGTCCATGGTTTGTCTGACAATTTCCATTCCCTTAGCTTTTGCCCATGCAATTAATATAATGTCACTGGTTTTATTCTCTACTTCCAAGAGAAACTCTCGTTTATCTCTAAATATTTCAACTTTGGGGTAATAGTGGCATTTCTCAAAATACTGCATAGCATGTTGTATTATTTCATCTGCATTGTCAAAGTTACTGCATAACACAAAATTCATTTTCCACCTGCCTTATCTAAATTACTCAACTTTCCCAATGAAAAGTCTATCCATACCAAATTTATCAATGACTTGTTGCCAAGTAAACCAATTTATTATATAAAATTATTTAGCTTTTCATTTGATAAGTTCTCCAACACTTACAATTTTCAACTGGGAGAGTTAATTATTATTAAAAACTCAATAATTCACCAAAGTCAATTACTATCGGCTAAATATACGATGATATCGTACGATATTTTATCGGGCGAAGGCTTTAACCGTAATTGACTTTAGTCAATTTACGGTTAAAGCTGGAACATAAATATTTTGTGTAAACATAGTGTAAGTGTATCTATAAACTCAAAAAATAAATTTGTGCATACATGGTACAATCAAATAGTGTAGTATCGTCTTTTCAGACTATAGAAATTGATTTTTTCCAAGAATAACAATATCACTTTGTTGCTATTTTTCAACCATTTATCCTCAAGTGGTATAAAAAATAGGGTGAGTGGTATTCTCTGTTTAACAAAAGTCTTGAGTTTCTAGTTTCTTTTAGATAGAATTATGTTACATATTGCTATATAAAGGTGGTTAAAACGTGAGGATTGCAGTAATTGATGATACTTCCCAAGACCGAAAAGCAGCCATTGCTCTTGCTAAAGAGTACTTTGTTCAAAGAAAAGAATATGAAAACATAGAGATTTTTTTTGATGAATATGATTGTGGCGAGGCATTTTTAGAGTCTTACATAAAGGGAGTCTATGATATCTTATTTCTAGACATATATATGAAGTCCTTAACTGGAATTGACATAGCAAGACAGATTTCCTTGGCAGATGAAAATTGTCATATTATTTTTTTTACAAGCAGTGAGGATCATTATCCCGAAAGCTATGAGGTTCACGCAAAAGGTTATGTAACAAAACCTTTAAAAGAGTCCTCTTTTTCTTTTTGCAATGCTATGGATTATATTATGAAGCATTTATCTTTACAATTCTCTGGTATTAATGTATTTTTCAATGGCGGAGACGCTTTCTGTGCCTTTAAAGAAATTTTGTATTTTGAAATGAATAATGGCAGACTTTATTTTCATCTTTTAGAAGAAGCTTTTGAATTGTCAGGAAAGTATTCTGATTATTCAATAGAATTACTAAAAGACAATCGTTTCTTGGAATGCTATAGAAACCTAATAGTAAATATGGATTACATCAAAAATTTTGATGATGATAGCTTTATTTTAAAAAACAATGAAAAGCTTCCAATTAGTAGAAGAAAAAAACAAACGGTACTAAATCAATATATGAAATATTTTTTAGGAAAGGGGAAAATATAGATGGGCTTTATAATAAATAGCACTTTAGTCTCAATTATAGGACTCACTGGAGTTTTCCTGAGATATGTACCTTTCCATACCATTGTTTCCAGAAAGCAAAAAAAACAATTATTACTTTCATATGTAGCTTTTTTTATAGTTCAATTTGCTTTTTTGCTTTTAATTTTTTCAAAGCTTTCACTTACTCCCAAAAGTTATAAGCTGATCATTTGCTTCTTTGGTACATGCTACTTTATCATTAACTGCATACTGATTCCAAATCAGTTTTTTAAGCATATTTTTATCTTATCTGTACAAAGCATTTATTCCCTGTTTCTTCATTCTTTAGCAGCTTTACTTACTAACATGTATTTTTTTAATATGACGATAAGTGTGCAATTTCAATTTCAAAGCTTTAGCTTTTTAGTACTATTTTTCATAATCTCCTATCCCCTTTCAAAAATTTTAAACAAATCGTTCTTGCTGCGAATTGGGGAGGAAAAACACTATTATTGGAAATGGATTTGGCTGATCCCTTGTTTTACGCTGTTTGGAAACATGATTGCTACTATGAATAGTGACTGGATTTCCACATGGCAGCAATTTTTAGCAAGATTATTCATGACCATCACTGTAATTGCGTCTTGGAAATGTATCAATATTGATTTTAAAGAAATAGATGAAAAAATTAGAGTAAAAAATGAAAATGAATTTTTGAATATGCAAATCAAATCAATTTCTGACAGTGCTTATTTGATTGAAAAAGAGGAAGAAAAACTTAAAATTCTACGACATGATATAAGACATCATACACAAATGCTTTTTTCTTTTATTTCGGAAAATGAAAATGATAAAGCTCTTGAAATACTAAAAAAACTCAATACCGAATTATTACCTATTGGCTCTGCAAAATTCTGTAAAAATCAAATTATCAATTCTGCAATTTCTATCTATGCTCATAAGGCTATTTCTTCACAGACTAAGCTGGAGTATGAAATAGCTTTGCCAAAGGATTTACCTTTTAATGAAAATGACATTGCCATTTTATTTGCTAACGTACTTGACAATGCAGTAAATGCTAGTTTATCTCAGCCAGAAGAAAAACGAACAATTAAAATAAAATCCAAATATGAACAAAATCAGTTGGTAATTTTCGTTGAAAATTACTTTGCTGGAACTGTACTCTTTGACAAAAATGGTATTCCAATTTCGAAAAAAGAAGGTCATGGTTTCGGTACGAAGTCTATTCTTTCCGTTGTAAAAAAATATAATAGTACTGCGGTATTCACTCATGAGAATAATGTTTTTACAGCGGGTTTTTTATTCTTTATATATTAGTCATTTCTTAATGAAAAAATTGTTTGTTTTAGTTAAATAGTTGGAAAAATAACCTTTATCCCCTTTTCAATTATTTCAAACTCTATATTGAAGGAAGGAAATATCTCTCCGTCTATGTTTAAACGAAGGTCTTCACTACTTTCAATTTTTATTTTCTTTCCTCTCAGAAATTGTACTTCCTTTAGCTGTCCGTGTTCTCCCCTTATATACTTAGGGAATAAACTCAATATTTGAAATCTGCTTGCCTCGGAAATTAAACAGATATCAAATAGTCCATCATCTATTTTAGCCTCTGGTGCAGCAAGCATTCCTCCACCATAAAATTTTCCATTTGCAATAGCTGCAAGAAGTAATTTTAGCTCCATTTCGCTATCATCTATATGTATCTTTATTTTGCTAATTCTCTTTTGTATAACGGTATAAATGATTGAAATTACGTATGCCATGCTACCTGTAATTCCAGAGACTTTTTTAAATTTATCAGCATTAACAACCACATCAGCATCAAAGCCAATTGAGGATATATTTATAAAATACTTGTTATTAGCCTTTGCTAAATCAATGTTTTTTACCTCTCCATTAATTGTATTCACTAGAATATCATTTATATTATATGTAGTAGTTATACTCCTAATAAAGTCATTTCCTGACCCCGCAGGTATGACTCCCAAGGATGACTGCGTGCCTGCAATTCCATTTACTACCTCATTTACAGTTCCATCCCCGCCAACAGAATAAATTCTACATTCTTCTATACTAGAATACTCTCTGGCAATCTCAGTTGCATGACCTGGATAATCTGTAACTTGTATTCTATATTCATCAGCCTTATCCTTGAAATAATCTTCAATAACTGGTATCAACTCAGTGGCTTTTCCTTTCCCAGCCATTGGATTAATAATAAAGATATGTTTCATTTAGCCCCCCATATATGAAATTTATAATCAGCCGTTTCAAGGGTTGATTATTCAAAATATATCAAATACCTAGAAAAGTATACAAAAAAACTTTGAAACCTTAAGAGAAATCATTTAACAATTTTCTTAAGGTCTCAGCAATGATTACTTAGATGACTATATACTGGCACAATTGTCGTATAAAAAGTAGCTAACTCTTTTATTTAGTCCGCTTTAGCCTTATCACATTCCATGATAAATTCTTCATTGTAGCCTTCACACTTCCATCTTCCATAGCAGCATTTCCATTGTTATTAGGAACAACATTATTTGGATTTTCCTTTGTATTAGTAGCTTTAACATCACTATTTTCTAATATTATATGCTCAACTACTTCAAATGTACCAAATCCATTGAGTTCTATTTCAAGATTAATACTATTCTCTGTGTCTTTGTTAACTGCAAATATTGTTATTTCATTATTGTCATCGCTGATGACAGCCACAGCGTCTATACATGGAACATCTGTAAAATCCTTGCTGTCGTACTTAGGTGATTTAACAATTGAGTTTAATACCGTTCCCCTTCCATAAATAGATGTATGGAGATATGGATAAAAAATTGTCTGTTTCCAAGCACTACCGCCATTTTCAGTCATTATTGGTGCAATTACATTAACCAACTGAGCTAAGCATGCTATTTTCACACGGTCACAATTTTTAAGAAGAGCTATTAACATACTTCCAACTATAAGTGCATCTTCAAAAGTATATATATCCTCAAGCTGAGGTGGAGCTATTGTCCATCTATCTAATTTTTTGTCCGCTTCATTAGAATGAAACCATACATTCCACTCATCAAAAGATAGATTTATTTTCTTCTTTGAGTGTTTTTTAGCTTTCACATAATCACAGGTTGCTATTACTGATTTGATAAACTCCTCCATGTCCAAAGACCTTGCTAGGAAGTTTTTTATATCATTATCAGGATTACCATAGTAGGTATGCAAAGAAATATAATCGACATGATCGTAAGTATGCTCAAGTACTGTAGCTTCCCATTGTCCAAAGGTAGGCATTCCACTGCCTGAGCTGCCGCAGGCTACCAATTCAATTGTTGGGTCTACCCATTTCATCATTTTTGCGGTTTCACATGCTATTCTTCCGTATTCCTCAGCTGTCTTAGCACCTATTTGCCATGAGCCATCCATTTCGTTACCAAGACACCACGTTTTTATATTATGTGGTTGACTATATCCATGTGATTTTCTCAAATCACTCCAGTATGTTCCTTCCGAGTGATTGCAATATTCCACTAAATGTCTCGCAGCCTCTGCTCCTCTCGTACCAAGGTTTACTGCCATCATAACATCTGTTCCAATTTCTTTTGCCCACTGACAGAACTCATTTGTTCCAACAGCATTTGTTTCAATCGTCGCCCAAGACAGTTCTGTACGTCTTGGTCTTTTGTCAACAGGACCTACTCCATCTTCCCAATTATAGCCCGAAACAAAATTTCCACCCGGATAACGTATAATTGGTACTTGCAGCTCTTTTATTATAGCTGTAACATCCTGGCGAAATCCAAATTTATCGGCTGAAGGATGCTCTGGTTCATATATTCCGCCATAGACAGCTCTGCCTAAATGCTCAATAAATGAACCGTATATTCTTTTATCCACTTCACCAACAATGTAGTCCTTGTTAAGTATAATTTTTGCTGTAGTCATGCTAACCTCCCACGCCCCATTTGGGCACAAATAATAATTAAAAAGTGTAACGCACCATGTTCGTACAAACTTTATTTTCGAGCTTCCACCAATCACATTCAGTATAAAATAATCATATTTTTAAAAAGTGTTGGCTTATAAATCTGTAATAATTTGATACTCCTCTTCAAAAATAGAATTACTATTAGCTTGTTTAATGCATATTTATTATATTCATAATAATGTTCAAAAAAAACGATGTCAATACTATTAATTAACACCTTATACCTAAAAAATTTTTACAATACACACAGTATTATGATATCATTAGTTTATTCCCAATATAACGAGGCAAGAAATCTATGCGTTATAAAACCTGCTAAGTTAAACTCTCGACAGCCAATCTGACTATAAACACATTAAATATTTAAAATTTATACTTTATGAAATTTTCTAGGGGGAAATTATGTATAAGGTTTTTTTAGTAGAAGATGAAATAGTAATACGAGAAGGTATTAAGAACAAAATTCATTGGGAAGATGAGGGCTTTATAATTGTTGGAGATGAGAGTGATGGTGAATTGGCTTATCCAATAATTATAAGTGAACAACCCGATATCCTAATTACAGATATAAAAATGCCTTTTATGGACGGTCTTGAATTGAGTAAATTACTAAAAAAAGAAATGCCTCAGCTAAAAATAATTATTATAAGCGGATATAGTGATTTTGGATATGCACAGCAGGCAATTGATATTGGTGTCAGCGAATATTTACTTAAACCCATTACATCTGGTAAACTAATGACTGCAGTAAAAAACGCAGCCGTAGCAATTGAAAAGGAACGTAGCGATAAACAAATTCTGGAGCAGTATAAGTTTTTAGTTTATCAGAAGCAACGTGAAAAAAGAACTGATTTTTTTAATGCATTAGTAAGCGGAAAAATGTCTCTTTCCCAGATTATTGAGCAGGAAAAAGAACTCGGAATTGATATGGTAGCAAGAGTTTTTTGCGTTTTTCTGTTTCAATTTAAAGGTCAAGAAGATATGTACGAATATTCGAATGATATAGTACAGAGTGAAACAAGAATGACACAAGCTTTAAGTACATTTCCTAACATAAAAATATTTGAGCGTGGCATGGATGGATGGGCTTTTATACTTCTAGGAGAAAATGAATTGCAGATTAATGAATCAACAAAAGAACTGTGCAATTTATTAATTGGTATTTGTGAAGACAAGACACATTATTTTGGAGGAATTGGCAGGGTTGTTCATCGTGTTCGTGACATACAACAGTCCTATCTAGATGCTAATAGTGCTTTTTCTTTGCGTTATTTTGAAAGAAGAGATCAGTTCTTGTCTTATAATGATGTGGCGAACATTAAGGCTCAGATAGGAAACCGTATTAATGTCAGTGAGTTACATCTTGAAAAGCTGGACAGAGATTTATTGGAAGAGTTTTTGAAGCGGGGTACCATTAATGATGTTGATGAATTTGTAGACAGCTATTTTGACGGATTTGGTTCTAATGCTATAAAATCAACCATCTTCCGGCATTATATTATAATGGATGGATACTCTGCTATTATGAAATTCCTCAAGACTCTAAAGTACCCTAAGGAAAAGATTCACAGCAGTCTTAATGGCACGAATAATATCCTTGATCATCTTTCCAGCTTTGAGGACTGCTGTAAATTTTATAAATCAATACTTAAGGAAGCAATTGATATTCGTAATAAAAACAGTCAGAAAAGATATTCTGGTCTTATTGATCACGCAAAGGAATATATGCATCATAAATTTAATATGAGTGATCTTTCGTTAGATCAAGTTGCTTCTACTGTTAATCTTAGTCCCAATTACTTCAGTTCACTTTTTAATCAGGAAACAGGGATGACCTTTATAGAATATCTAACGGACACCCGAATGGAGAAGGCTAAAGATTATTTAAGATGTTCTAGTAAAAAAATAAGTGAAATTGGATTTTTAGTAGGATATCTAGATTCCCATTATTTCAGCTACATATTTAAAAAGACGCAAAATTGTACCCCATCAGAATACAGGCTACAGGGTAAGGGTGAAGAATGATAAACTATACTGATAGAAAGCAAATCAAATATCCTTTAAGACTGAAGCTTTTCATGGTCGCAGTTGTCATCATAATACCAATGATTATTCTCTCAGTTTACCAGATTACTGCTCTGCATAATTATAGTACGGCATATGATACGATAGTCCGTAGGATTACTTCAGCTAATAATTATAATCTTAATTTTAAAGAAGAAATGGACGAAAGTATGTATAAGATAGTTGTAGAAGCAGAAACCTTCGAATCCATTGATAAAAATAGTGATTTAAAGAATCCCTACAAGCTGATAGAAGCTGCAAGGAATAATTTTACTAATCTTCAGAATATCACTTCAAGCAGAGAAAGTCTTGATTGGATTAAACGTATTTTACTTAATCTTGATACTCTTAAGGATAGGATTAATGAAATACGTGTTAATTTAGAGCAAACAGGACACTATGAAGAAAATATCAAAATGCTGGAATCTGATATCTATATTCTTACAGAAATGTTTCAGGAAGAAATTCAGTATTACATTTATTATGAAACCCAAAATTTTGAAGATATAAGGCAGATCCTTAATGAGCAAGTAACCAATGTAATTGTAATAATGATTGTGGCATTATCTTCTATTATAATAGCATCTATTTTCGTTAATATTCTTGTTACTGAAAGTATTACAAAACCAATCAGGACATTATGCGACAAAACCGCTATGGTAGCAAAGGGAGATTTTACAACGAGAACAACCTGCGAGAATCATGATGAATTGTCAATATTATCTGACAGCTTTAACGACATGGCTTTCAAACTTGAGCAACAGGTTAAAAGCATAAAGCTGGAGCAGGAAAACTTAAGGCACATGGAATCAAAGCTTCTGCAAACTCAGATTAATCCTCATTTTTTATATAATACATTAGACACAATAATATGGCTGATTGAAGGAGATAAAAATAAAGAAGCAATTGATATGGTAGTATCCCTTTCTGAGTTTTTCAGGATTGTTGTTAGTAAGGGAAAAGATTTCATTACTATTCGTGAAGAAGAGATACATATTAAAAGTTATCTGCAGATACAACAGTCACGCTATAAAGATATTCTAGATTATGAGATTAGTATTCCTGTTGAACTATACGGTTATCAAATTTTGAAGCTTACTATGCAGCCAATCATTGAGAATTCTTTATATCATGGTATTAAAATGTTAAGAGCAAGAGGCAAAATAACAGTAACAGGTGAAATTATAGACACGGTGATTTGCTTCCATGTAATTGACAATGGGATTGGAATGGATGAGCAACAGTTAGCTGCTTTGAGACAAGAAATAGAAATGCCAGGGAGCAAGCAGAGCTCAGGTTTTGGACTTGCAAATGTTAATAAACGAATAAAATTGAACTATGGTAATATGTATGGGCTGGATATACAAAGCATAAAAGGAAAAGGCACAGACATCGCAATTAAAATTCCTGCAAAACTGGTGGAGACTGAACGAATTGAGGTAGAATATGAATAATAATATTAAAATTATGTTATGTATTTTCTTTATTGGCTTGATAGCGTTTGCCAGCTGTAGTCTGAGGCCTTTAAAAACCCTCGAAAGCAATGAAATCGTGAAAACAGAAACTATGGATTCTGACCTGACTATTGTAGGATTTTCCCAGCTTGGTTCTGAATCAGATTGGCGTACGGCAAATACAAAATCTATCCAAAACGCTTTTACAAGAAAGAATGGATTTTCTTTGATTTTTTCAAATGGCAGGCAGAGTCAGGAAAATCAGATAAAGGATATAAGAAGCTTTATATTTCAGGAGGTAGATTATATTGTTATTGCCCCAGTTACTGAGACAGGGTGGGATACAGTACTTACCGAAGCAAAGCAAGCAAATATTCCAGTTATAATTGTAGATCGTATGATTGAAACAAAAGATGAAAATCTGTATGTTGCATGCGTAGGCACTGATAAGTATGCAGAAGGAGTAAAGGCAGGACAGTGGCTTGAAAAACATCTAGAAAAACAAAATAAGAGTGACATAAATATTGTTGTCTTAGAGGGTACTTTAAATTCAACAGCTCAGCTTGGGCGTTCAAAAGGTTTTGAAGCAATAGCTAAAAATCATAAAAATTGGCACATTCTTGCACATGAAAATGGTGATTTTACTAAAGCAAAAGGAAAGGAAGTAATGAAGACGTTTTTACAGAAATTTAATAGTATTGATGTATTAGTATCACAAAATGATGATATGACCTTTGGTGCAATAGAGGCAATACATGAGGCGGGCTTAACCTGCGGAGTAAACGGAGCTATAACGGTTATTTCCTTTGATGCTGTTTTGGAGGCATTTGACAAAATGGAAGAAGGTCTAATAAATGCTGACATTGAGTGTAATCCATTGCAAGGACCAATGATAGCACAGATAATTGAACGCTTGAAAAAGGGCGAAAAAGTTGATAAGTTATTATATGTAAATGGAAAGGTATTTGAGGCTGAGAATGCAAGTATAGACCGTATTGGACGGAGTTACTAATTTTCTAATGTAAATATTTAATAAATCAACTATTCATAACTATTCATATATGTTTACGCCGTTCAGTAAACCATATCTATTTTATTAATGCAAATATCTAACATCTAAATTTATAACTATAGTAGATGTATATATCCCAAAACGTAAAATTTCGTACATAGTTCATAAATTTTTCAACCAAAAAAACATTTTATTAGTGGCATAGTAAAAATATTTACAAAGTTAGGAATTTTCTCTGTATTTTTATGCGTATAAGTTTCATATACTTGTACATATAAATAAAAAAACTCAATAGTATGAGTTAAAATGATCGGAGGAAATATACATGAAGAAATTAATATCTTTACTTTTGGCATTATCGCTAGTATTTACGCTTGCAGCGTGCGGCGGTAAATCTGTTGGTGGCGGGGACAGCAAGGTTACTGTAGGTGTTGTTCAGACAAACGCCAACGAGTCAGACTGGCGTACTGCTAACACAAAATCCTTCAATGAAGCTTTCGAAGCAGCAGGTTTTGAGATAAAGATGGTTTATGGTGAAGGTGATCATGCAAAACAGATTTCTCAGGCACAACAGCTCATTCAGGAAGAAGTTGACTATCTTGTGGTTTTAGGTCTTCAAGCGGCAGGTTGGGAAGATGTGGCTAAATCTGCAAAAGAAGCTGGAATCCCACTTATTATGGCTGACCGTAAACTTGAGCTTTCTGAGGATCTTTACACCGCAATGGTGTGCTCCGATTTCGAAGCCGAAGGTAACAAGGCTGTTGATTGGTTGAAGAGTCAAGCACTCAAAGATTACAAGATTGTTGTACTTGGTGGCGACACAGGATCTTCCGCTCAGTTAGGTCGCTCTAAAGCTATTGAAGATGGTGCAAAGGCAAATGGCTGGAATATTGTATTCAACCAAAACATGAAGGGTTGGGACGAAACTCTTGCAAAGCAATCTGTTGCTGATTTGATTGCATCTGGAACTAAATTCAACGTTGTTTATGCTGAGAATGACAACATGGCTCGTGGTGCTTGCGATGCTATGGATGCTGCTGGTATTACATATGGCAAGGACGGCGATGTTAAAGTTATAGCTTTTGATGCAAACAAGTGGGCACTTGAGAAAGTACTCGCTGGCAAATTCAACCTCGACGTAGAGTGTAATCCACTTCATGGACCACGTATTGTTGAGCTTATTAATAAGCTTGAAGCTGGTGAGACTGTAGAGAAGAACGCTTATGTTAAAGAAGAAATGTTTGACTGTGAAACAATCACACAAGACATTGTTGACAAACGTAGCTATTAATTATTTTTGTTGATACCAAAAATGCGCGGTACCAAGTATTTGGATAATCTTTGCAGATCTTGGCACCGTGCATTTCTTGAATAAAAAGAATTGACAGGATAATGTATTGATATCGTGTCTGAACGGAGGTTTGAGTATTATTACTATGCAGAACACCGTACTTACAATGCAAAATATATATAAAAGCTTTCCTGGTGTACGAGCCTTGCAAAATGTGGATTTTACTTTAAGAGAAGGAGAAATCCATGCTCTGATGGGCGAAAATGGAGCTGGTAAGTCTACCCTAATAAAGGTTTTAACGGGAGTTTACACTAAGGATGCTGGAGAAATACATATTAAAGGGCTTGAAAAGCCTGTTAATATCAAGTCTCCTCAGGAAGCCCAAAAGCTCGGTATAAGCACTGTGTATCAGGAAATTACCTTGTGTCCCAACCTAACAGTTGCTGAAAATCTATTTATTGGTAGAACTAATAACTTTTTAATTAATTGGAATAAGAGCAACGACAGGGCTGAAAGTATTCTAAACAGTCTAGGGATACCTGCAAAACCAACTCAACAATTATCAAATTGTTCCATAGCGGTTCAGCAAATGGTAGCCATTGCACGAGCTGTTGATATGGAATGCAAGGTATTGATACTTGACGAGCCTACATCATCACTAGATGAACATGAGGTTTTAAAACTTTTTAATTTGATGCGCGAACTTAAGAAAAGAGGAGTAGGCATAATATTTGTTACTCATTTTCTTGATCAAGTATATGCATTATGCGATAAAATTACAGTTTTACGAAACGGCGAGTTGGTTGGAGAATATCAGATTAAAGACTTACCGAGGGTTGAGCTTGTTGCCAAAATGATGGGCAAGGAGCTTGGTGATTTGGCTGACATACATAACAACGAAGCAAATTGGGATTCCCATCGTGATAAAGAAGAAATAATCAATGCGGAAGGACTTTCAAGCACTTCTGGAGTAAAGCCTTTTAATTTTACTGCATATAAGGGTGAAGTGACAGGCTTTGCAGGACTACTTGGCTCCGGTCGAAGTGAGTGTGTGCGTGCAATTTTTGGTGCAGACAAGATAATTAAAGGTAAGTTAAGAATTAAAGGTGAGGATGTTAACATTACATCACCATTAAAAGCTATGAAGAAAGGAATAGGATATCTTCCAGAGGATCGTAAGAGAGACGGCATTATTGGTGACTTATCAGTTCGTGATAATATCATACTTGCACTGCAGGTTATGAGAGGCTTCTTTAGACCTTTTTCTCAAGAACAGGCACAGGCATTTGCAGATGAATATATCCGTGTCCTCGGTATTAAGACTGCTTCAGCAGATACTCCAATAAACTCTTTGTCAGGAGGAAATCAGCAAAAGGTTATTCTTGCACGTTGGTTGCTTACTCATCCTGATTTTCTTATTCTTGATGAACCAACACGTGGAATTGATATTGGCACGAAGGTAGAAATTCAAAAGCTTGTGTTAAAGCTTGCTTCTGAGGGTATGAGTATCACATTTATTTCTTCAGAGATTGAGGAAATGCTGCGTACCTGTTCCAGACTGATTGTTATGCGTGACTTATATGTAGTAGGAGAGTTAAAGGGAGAAGATATGACACAGGATAAAATAATGTATACCATAGCGGGAGGAGTAAACCAAAATGAACAAAATCAGTACCGAACTTGATACCGACCGTTCAACATCTGTTCTTAATGCATTAATCAAGCACAGATTGTTTATTCCCATTGCATTTCTTGCATTTCTTTTGTTAACTAATATATTCATCAATCCAGTTTTTCTTAGAATCACCTTGGGTAGTGACAGTGCTGGCAATCCCGTTTTTATTGGAAATTTGATCAATATACTGAATAACTCAACTGAGCTTGTTATTCTTTCTATAGGAATGACCTTTGTTACTGCCTCTTCAAAAGGTCAAGACATCAGCGTAGGAGCCACAATTGCAATAGTTGGTGGAGTGATTATGCGTGTCCTATGTGGAAGTGAAACCCAACCAACCGAATTGCAGGCACCAATAATCGTTGCACTTTTACTTGGATGCCTTGCTGGAATGGCTTGCGGAGCTTTTAATGGTATCCTTGTTTCAAAATTTAATATACAACCTATGGTAGCAACGCTAATCCTCTTTACAGCAGGTCGATCAGTAGGCTCTATGGCAATGGGAGGGCTTAAGCCAAAAGCAGTTGCAGCGTTTAGTTATTATGGTAACTTTATACCAGGAATACCAATACCAACACCAATACTCATTACGGTTATTGTTGTTGCTATAACTTTTCTTACGTTGAAAAAAACTAACCTTGGTCTGTATACTCAGGCTGTAGGTATCAATGATAAATCTTCAAGGCTGAACGGTCTTAACCCTGCAATGATTAAGTTTATGACATTTGTTATTTTGGGTCTTTGTGTGGGTATCGCAGGTTTCATTCAGTCGAGCAGGGTGCAAACTGTAAATCCTTACACAATAGTACCTAGTATTGAAATGGATGTTATTTTGGCAGTCGCCCTTGGCGGCAATTCACTGGGCGGCGGCAAATTCAATATGACAGGTTCAATTATTGGAGCGTATACTATCCAGACCCTTACTTCTATGTTGACTACACTAAATGTCAACACAAATGCCGTCCCTGTCTTTAAGGCCGTGATAATTATTATACTTGTAGCCATCCAAACACCAGCTCTTAAAAGTTTTTTTGGCAAAAAAATAACATTATCTAGATTGACAGAAGGCAATGTAAAGGAGAGTGGTTAGTGTGCTATTCTTAAATAAAACTAAAGATACCAGCAATATTACCGTTATTGATAAGAAGTTAAAACAGAAAGAATCTCTAACTGATACTGCTTTTTTACTTACAATTACTATTTCTTTATTTATTGGAATATATATACTCGCAGTTGCCTTTCTTGGGGATAAAGGTTTCAGTAAGGTCCAGATGTTCTTTAACCTATTTAACGAAAATGCTGCTTTGATAGTAATTGCTTGTGGACTTTCAATTGTAATGATAACAGGCAGTATTGATATTTCTGTAGGAGGTTCTACAGCACTTATTTGTACGGCTTGTATAGTTTGCCTTAATAATTACGGCTTCAACTTTATTACATCTCTAATTTTGGCTTTAGCAATAGGTCTTGCTTTTGGTGCAGTTCAAGGTTTTCTAATTGCGTATCTTGATATGCAGCCCTTTATTGTTACCCTAGCAGGTATGTTCTTAGGCAGAGGTTTAGTTGCTCTGATTGAAGTCAATCAGATACAAGTTAAGAATGCAGGATTCGAGAAGTTATCAGGTGCACGAATACAGATTCCTTTT
Source organism: Bacillota bacterium (assembly GCA_023398105.1). GTDB lineage: Bacteria > Bacillota > Clostridia > Acetivibrionales > DSM-1351 > Ruminiclostridium. Next base: position 106,183 of record JAEWST010000002.1, read on the forward strand.
ATAGGTGATTACAATAGAAAGGGCGACTTCATTCAATCAAAGTTGGAGTATGGAGTTATCATAGCAATTATAATAGTTTTTATGATGTACTGGCTACTCAAAAAGACAAAACTGGGACGCAGCTTTTACGCTGTAGGAGGAAACCCACAAAGTGCCCTGATGCTTGGTATAAACGTCAAGAGAACTAGATTTAATGCCCATTTGCTTTGTGGCTTGCTCGCAGGTATTGGTGGCTTCCTATACCTTTTCCATACAAGGTCTGGCTCTGTTCAGCAGGCAACTGGTCTTGAAATGGATGCTATCGCTGCTTCTATTATTGGTGGAACACTGCTTACAGGCGGTGTAGGTAATATCTTCGGTACTCTATTTGGCGTATTAACAAGTGGAATTGTATTACTAGTCGTTACCGCAATAGGCAGCCAGGACCCATGGTGGCCGCAAATTACACGTGCGGCTATGCTCTGCTTCTTTATTGTACTGCAAAGTGTTATTTGTTCACGAAAGAAGAAATGAGACTAAAAAAATGAGCTTTACAACTAGGTATTCAGTTATAGAAGTGAGGGACATTTTCTTGCCTCGTTATATCTGAACCCCCCCTTAAATCTGCATATTGAAATCCCCTTTTCAATATCAGAATATAGGAATTTATTTGTCTAAAATTTATGGAGTACACTTTAAGCTTATAATTTTAAATGCTTTTGTAACTCTTTAAAACAAATAAATTCCTATATTCTAAAATAATAATTTATTCGTTAGAGCTGTTTCTTTTCTAAGAAATGCTTGCTTTTTCATAGAAAATGTATTATCATATTATTTGCGTCGTGACTATTAGCGATGTTATATATGCGCCCGTAGCTCAATTGGATAGAGCGTCTGGCTACGGACCAGAAGGTTGTGGATTCGATCTCTGTCGGGCGCGCCAGAAAATTAAAGCCTGTAAGCTTAAAAGCTTACAGGCTTTAATTTTTACTGTCTTAATGAATGGTTCGATTTCTAGCTAATAATAGTCTTATACTAATTTACATTTAAAAAATAGCCGCATTTGTGGCGATGGAGCAAAGCCCTCAAAAGTTGTTCAAATATAAAGTCAGAAATTTAACTAAACTAAATGTGAAATTGTCTGAAAATTTTTAAATTCCTTCTCATTAATTCTCCTGTATGTATTGATATCATTTTACTCTTGCGTGTTATTAAATATATTTACTACATGCTAGCATAAAAGGCTCAGAGTAGCACTACACCATATTAAAATAATATATCTTCCGAAAATAACATGAAATTTCAATTATTTAAGCTATATTAAAAAATATATTATTGAATTTTTCGATAAATTATTGTATAATACGATATTATGTTTTAGTTTTCGACAAGCGACAACATGCCCTCATCTTAAGTAATGAGTTATTAATAAATACAAGTTTTAACCAAAAACTTCGTTCAAAACAAGCTTAAAATGCATATTCTTCTAAAAGATGAAGGCTTTGAATTTTAATTGATTTAAAATTGGCACCAATTATTCCCATGCAGATCATATTGTTTTTTGTGTATTATTTGTACAAAATAACAATGCAATCTTGTGTGCTTTTTGCTTTGTAGGCTTAAATACTCAAAAATGATAACTATTGCAGATTTTAAAATATATGTACAGCTATATAAAAACATTTATATACAAATATTTAAAACCATGTCAAAACATGGTTAGGAGGTTAATAAATGAAAAGATACATTATAAAACGGCTACTCACATCTATATTAACACTATGGATTATGTTTACACTAACTTTCTTTCTAATGCACTTTATACCTGGTAGCCCCTTTATTGGTGATAAAAAAATGACACCTGAAATTCTTGCTAATTTAGAAGCAAAACATGGGTTGGATAAACCTCTTGTTGTTCAATACGGTATATATCTTAAAAAAGCATTGCTTGGGGATTTGGGACAATCTATAACACTTGTAGGCCAAGATGTAAATACTATTATAGCTCGAAAGTTTCCATACTCAGCTAGATTAGGACTTTTTTCAGGTGTGATAGCAATATTAATAGGCACATTTTTTGGAGTTATTAGTGCACTTAAGAAAAATACTAGCTTAGATAGACTAATTATGCTTATTGTAACTATAGGTATTGCGGTTCCAAGCTTTGTTGTAGCCACAGTTGGTATGATAATATTTGGTGTTCAACTAAAATGGCTACCAACCATAAGCTATTTGGATTCATTCACAAGTTATATTCTTCCTGGCTTTGCACTTTCCTTCTTTCCGCTAAGTTATATAACAAGAGTTATGCGCTCATCCATGCTAGATGTTATAAACCAAGATTATATTAGAACGGCTAGAGCAAAAGGTCTACCAGAACGAATAGTAATTTTTAAACATGGTTTGAGAAACGGAATCCTCCCTGTTGTAACTTATGTAGGACCAATGCTAGCTGGTATATTGACTGGTTCCTTCGTTATCGAGTCTGTTTTCTCAATTCCAGGCTTAGGAAGCTCATTTGTTACTAGTATTACAGCCAGAGATTATCCCACAGTAATGGGTGTAACTATATTTTTTGGTGCATTCCTAATTCTTATGAATTTCATAGTAGATATACTTTACAGGTTTGTTGATCCAAGAATCAAAATAATTAATTAAGGTGGGTGAAAACAATGATAGAGGCAAACAACTCTAATACTATAGAAAAAGAATTATTTTTTCCTGCCACAGATGAGGAAAAGGCTACAATTGAAACAATGCGCCCATCAATTAGCTATTGGAGAGACGCATGGAATAGATTAAAAGCAAACAAAGTCGCTATGGGCGGACTTGTTGTTATTATATTAATTTTTCTTGCTGCAATCTTAGGTCCAATTTTATCCCCTTATTCATATGATCAAATAAATAAGGGAAGCGAGAATCTAGCACCAAATGCCCAATTTATTTTTGGTACTGATAGCCTAGGAAGAGACTTATTTACCAGGACAATGATAGGAGCAAGAATTTCACTTTCTGTTGGTCTTGTCGCTGCAGCTATGATATCTGTTATCGGTATAATTTATGGTGCAGTGTCAGGTCTTTTGGGCGGTTGGGTTGACACTGTTATGATGAGAATTGTGGATGTGATATATTCAATACCAACAATTCTTATTGTTATACTATTGCAAGTAGTATTGAAAGCTCCTATTGAAAAATTTGTTAGTTCTGGAAACGCACCTTCCTTTGTGAGTGGTTTAGGCGTTGGATTAATTAGTATATTTGTTGTCTTGGCTCTTCTTTACTGGGTTGATATGGCTCGAATTGTAAGGGGTCAGGTCTTAACTATTAAAGAACAAGAATATGTAATGGCAGCAAGAGTTTTAGGAGCTAATAATAAATCTATCATATTTAAGCATCTAATACCTAACTGTATTGGACAAATTATTGTAATTGCTACTTTAAAAATACCAGAGGCAATCTTTGCAGAATCATTTTTAAGTTTTATCGGGCTTGGAGTATCTTCCCCGATGGCTTCCCTTGGTTCTTTGTCACAGACTGCTCTTAAAGGAATTTATTCATATCCTTATATGCTTATTTTTCCAGCAGCAACAATAAGTTTGATTATTCTATCTTTCAATCTTTTTGGTGATGGACTTAGAGATTCTTTAGATCCACGAATGAAGAAGTAATACTATTTCGTATTTAACTAATTTTTATGCCCTAAGTGGCGTGGAGGTTTGCATGAATAATAATAACAAATTACTTGAAATAAAAGATTTGAAAGTATCCTTTTTTACACCTGCTGGTGAGGTAAAAGCTGTTAATGGAATTAGTTACTCACTTGAGCCGGGGAAAGTTCTAGGCATAGTTGGTGAATCTGGTTCTGGAAAAAGTGTGTCCTCATATTCAATTGTAGGACTTATAGATAAACCAGGTAAAATAGTAAGCGGAACTATTACCTTTGAAGGTAAGAATATTTCTAACATGACTAAAGGGGAGAAGCTTCAATTTGCAGGAAATGACGTTGCCATGATATTTCAGGATCCCATGACTAGCTTGAATCCAGTATTTACAATCGGCAATCAGATTGCCGAGTCAATACGACATAAGTATGGCAATGTTTCAAAAGAAGAAATTAAAAAGCGTTCTATTGAATTGCTTTCACTTGTAGGCATTAATGAACCTGAAAGACGTCTATCACAATATCCTCACGAATTTTCTGGAGGAATGAGGCAGAGAGCAATGATTGCCATGGCTTTAGCTGGATCTCCAAAAGTTTTAATTGCTGATGAGCCTACAACTGCACTTGATGTAACTATACAAGCACAGATACTTGAATTATTGAAGGATATACAGAAGAAGACAGGTATGGCAATTGTACTTATTACTCATGATTTAGGCATTGTTGCTGATATGGCTGACGATATCATTGTAATGTATGGTGGTAAAATAGTAGAGCAAGGCACTGTATATAGCATATTTCATAGCCCTCGCCATCCTTATACAAAGGGCTTAATCAGATCCTTACCAGATCTAAATACTAAAGGTTCAAAACTTGTCCCTATTCCAGGAAATCCAATTGATCTACTTCAGGTGCCTAAAGGCTGTCCATTTGCACCTCGATGTGAACATTGTATGAAGGTTTGTATTAACCATATGCCTGCTAATTACGAAGAAGCTAATGGTCACATTACTTTGTGCTGGTTGCTAGATGAAAGGGCAAAAGCTAATTTGGAGGTACAATAAAATGGCAAATAAGAATATTTTAGTTGAAGTACGTAATTTAAAGCAATATTTCAGTATAAACAATCATCTAGGGGGAAAATCCTATGTAAAAGCAGTAGATGATGTGACATTTAATATCTATAAAGGTGAAACGGTTGGTTTAGTTGGGGAATCAGGTTCTGGAAAAACGACGCTGGGTCGTTCAATTCTTAGGGTTTATGATCCTACCAGTGGGCAAATTAAATTTAATGGTACAGATATTACTAGATATAAAGGATCTAGTCTATTACCCTATAGAAAGAAAATGCAGTATATATTTCAAGATCCATATGCATCTTTAGATCCTAGAATGACAGTTTCTGACATTATCGGTGAGCCTTTAGATATACACAAGCTCGCTAGTTCAAAAAAAAATCGTGCAGATAAAATAAGGGAACTAATGAGTCTTGTTGGTTTAAATACTGAACACGCTTCCCGCTATCCCCATGAGTTTTCAGGTGGTCAGCGCCAAAGAATTGGTATTGCACGTGCTATTGCAGTAGAACCCGAGTTTATTGTTTGTGATGAACCAGTTTCTGCTTTAGATGTTTCTATTAGAGCTCAGATAATTAACACTCTTGAAGAAATGCAGGATAGATTGAAACTTACCTATTTATTTATTTCACATGACTTAGGTGTAGTTAGACATACCTGTGACAGAGTCGGTGTGATGTATTTAGGACATTTAGTTGAGTTAGTTGAGGCTGAAGAGCTATATAAAAAACCTCTTCATCCATATACGCAAGCGTTACTCACAGCTATACCAGAGCCTGATCCTGATGCAGCGAAAAACCGTAACAGAATTATTCTAAATGGAGAAATACCTTCCCCTGTCAATCCCCCATCAGGATGTACATTTAGAACTAGATGCCCTTATGCAAAAGATATATGTGCTAAGAAAGCACCACAGCTTATTGATTATGGAAATGGACACTTCGTATCTTGCCATTTTACAGGCAAGATTAAAGAAAGTACCCATTAGAATGGTTTGATTACTATATAAATTGCTTTACTTAATTGGATCTGCTCTAAAAGGTGTTTTGTTTACAATATGGCGTGCTTGAATAATTTAATCAGTACAATTATTGTAGTCATTCACCTTCTATAAGAGCCTTTTAATTTACATAGTACTTTTTTAGTATTAACTAATACCTGACTAGAGATAATAATATGAATCTATTAGCATATAACCTTTGTTATACAGGGTTAATATGTATTTTATAGCTTACCAAGATAATAAAAATCTTCAACTAGGAATTTTTATTTTTATTGCTTTTTCTTATGCTTATACTCGTTTCAGTTATATTAATTTCTTTCTAATGTAATGAGGTCGACAGTAGTTTAGTAAAATTATCAAGGTATGAAAGCCTAATTAAATGAAAAAATAAAATTAGCTAGAATATTAATTCCAGCATTTAAATTAGATTTTTGTTATAACATACCATTTTATAATTATATGTTACAAGCTCCACGACTGCATCTAGTATTATGTTGGTATTGTTATTCTACAAAAGTTGCACAAAAAACAATGCAAGCAAATTGTAAATCCATATTTGTTATATTAAAAAAAATAATAGAGAGGGTTAAAAAATGAAAAAAATTATATCGTTAGTAGTTATACTTACAATTTCCTTAACTATGATTTCAGGTTGTGGAGGTTCAACAACAACTTCCGCTTCAAAAGCAATTACCGCATCTATTGGTGCAGAGCCAAAAACTTTAGATCCATCTCTCAATAATGCTCTTGACGGAGGCACATATATTAACTGTGCTTTTGAAGGGTTAACAACCTATGACAAAAACTCAAAGGTTGTTGCTGGTACTGCTGATAAATGGGAAGTAAACGAGGATGGTACAGTTTATACTTTTCATATCCGTAGTGATGCGAAATGGTCAGACGGTAAGGATGTAACTGCAAAGGACTTTGTCTACTCATGGCAAAGATCCATTGACCCAAAAACCGCTGCTGACTATGCATATTATTTATATTTTGTTAAAAATGGTGAAGAAATTAATGGTGGCAATGCTGATGTTAGCACTTTAGGCGTAAAGGCTATTGATGATAAAACTCTTGAGGTAACACTTGAGTCTCCGTGCCCATTTTTTACTGAAATAACTGCCTTTCCTACACTTGTTCCATTAAGAGAGGACATTGTATCTGCAAACTCTGAAAAATGGTCTCTTGACCCTAAAACTTATATTGGAAACGGACCCTACATGCTTACAAGCTGGGAGCATGATTCTAAATTAATATTTGAGAAAAATAGTAATTACTGGGGAAAGAGCGATTTGATAGCAGAAAAAATAGAATGGTTCTTAATGAATGACCCAAATGCAATGCTTGGAGCATTTAAGAATGGTCAGATTTCATTGACAAATACTATTCCTACAGAAGAATATGAGGCTGAAAAAGCTGCTGGCAACCTCCATATCCTTCCTATGCTTGGAACTTATTATTTAGATTTGATAAATACTAAAGCACCCTTTGATAATTCAAAAGTAAGACGGGCTGTTTCCCTTGCTATTGACAGAAACTATATTGTTGAAAAGGTTACTAAAGGCGGTCAGCTCCCTGCTTCTGGTTATGTGCCATATGGTATTACAGATGTAAGTCTATCACCAGACTTCCGTACTGTTGGAGGAGATTTCTACTCTGTTAAACCTGAAGATCTTGATAAAAACATTTCTGAAGCAAAGGCTCTTTTAGCTGAAGCAGGGTACCCTGATGGAAAAGGTTTCCCTAAGGTCACCTTTGGTGTTAACACAGGAAGTAATCACGAAATTATTGCGGAAGCTATACAGCAAATGCTTAAAACAAATCTAGGAATTGAAGTAGAAATTCAAGCACAGGAATGGAATGTATTCCAACAATCCAGAAAAGATGCTGTATTTAATATTAACCGTAACGGTTGGATTGGTGATTATATGGATCCTTCAACCTTTTTAGATATGTTCACTACTAATAATGGTCAGAATAATTCTAAGTACAGTAATCCTAATTATGATAAAGCTATAAAAGCTGCAAGAACGGAAACTGATACAGCTAAGCGTATTCAGTTATTCCATGATGCCGAAAAATTATTAATGGAAGATATGGGTATAGTGCCTATATACTTTTATACTAACCCGCTAGAAATCTCAAAAAATTTACAGGATTATGTTGTAACTCCACTTGGCTTTATATATTTACGTTGGGCTTCTTACAAATAATGTGTAAATATTGTCCAGTTACAAATAAGTATATATCAGAAGTGACCTCATTTTAGACTTGGGGTCACTTCTGATATATTAAAAGACTTTATAATAAACAGGAAGGAAATTTTTATTCTTCGTCTTGTAGGGCATCATATCCCTCTTCACCAGTACGTACCTTAATTGCATTTTCTACATCATAAACGAATATTTTACCATCGCCTATTTTACCAGTGTACAATACCCGTTTTGCTGCTTCAATTACTGTTAAAACGGGAACTTTACATATAACAATTTCAACTCTTATCTTTGGTAATAGGTTTATTTCCAATTCAACACCACGATAGTATTCTTTGTTTCCCTTCTGCATACCACAACCCATAACATTTGTGACTGTCATACCTGTTACACCAATACTATTCATGGCTTCCTTGAGTGCTTCAAATTTAGATTGTTTAGTAATTATCTCTACTTTTGTTATTTTTACATCGGAGGCAATTGTTGTATCTGGTTTTTTAATAACTGTAGGAATTGCAGTATCAATATCAACTTGAAGCCCCTCTCCCGTACCAGAAGCAGTAAGTATCGGCATAAAGTCTGCATATGAACTAACAAGACCATGCTCTTCTATATCCAATCCTATTAATTCTTCTTCTTTTGAAACACGTAGGCCAACTGTTTTCTTAATCAACTTAAATATAACTAACATTGATACAGTAACCCATGCAGCAACTGCAACTACTCCTAACGCTTGAACTCCTAAATAGTGAAGCCCCCCACCATAGAGCAACCCTCCATCAAGAGCAAATACTCCTACTAACAAGGTTCCTGTAGCTCCACATAAACCATGAACACCTATAGCTCCAACAGGATCGTCTATTTTTAAAACCTTGTCAATAAACTCTATACCAAATACAATCACAATAGCTGCTACTATACCTATTATTACTGCACCAGCTGGACTTACAGCGTCACAACCAGCTGTTATTGCAACAAGACCACCAAGTGCTGCGTTCAAAGTCATTGATACATCAGGTTTTTTGTACCGTACCCATGTAATAATCATAGCAACCGTTGCAGCAGCAGCTGCTGATAAGTTAGTTGTCACAAATATGCTACCAATTAGTGTAAGAGTGTCATCTCCTGTTGCTGATACTGTTGAACCAGGATTGAAGCCAAACCAACCAAACCATAGAATAAATACACCTAATGCTCCCAATGTCAAGCTGTGTCCAGGAATGGCTTTTGCTTTTCCGTTTTTGTCGTACTTTCCAATACGTGGTCCTAATATTTTTGCACCTATTAATGCTGCGATACCACCAACCATATGAACTGCTGTTGAACCTGCAAAATCATGGAACCCCATTTGTGAAAGCCATCCACCACCCCATATCCAGTGACCAGATATAGGATATACAACTGCACTTATGGCCAAGCTATATAAGCAATATGATATGAATTTTGTACGTTCTGCCATAGCACCTGAAACTATTGTTGCAGCTGTTGCACAAAATACTGTCTGGAATATAAGGAAAACTGGTCCTGGAAGACCTGCATTTACTCCATCTCCAGTTGAAAAAAAGCTTGGAATACCTATTATTCCGTATTTACTGGTACCAAACATAAGTCCAAATCCCAATACCCAAAATACAAGAGAACCAATAGAAAAATCTATTAAATTCTTCATTATAATATTTCCTGCATTTTTAGCTCTTGTAAAACCTGTTTCTACCATTGCAAAGCCAGCCTGCATGAAGAAAACAAGTGCTGCTGCTACTAATGTCCAAATTACGTCAACTGATTGAAACATAACCCCATCTCCTCTTTATAATATCAAGAATTTTAAGCAAATGGACTCCTTTAAATAAAATAAAAAGACGCATATTCGCAGTTTGTTTGCGAATACACGTCATCGTGTAAGTTTCCTACCAATAAATATAAACTTGTATATTTATTTAAATGGAAATTCTCTATTTACTTAAATTATAAAGTAACTGTACTAATTTAACCTGTAGCACCTTTACTTTGATACACCTATATTAGCACATATAAATACCTTAGTCAATGTTTTTTGAAGGATTATATTTAATTCCTGCATTTTTTATGCTATCACAGCTCTCAAATTATTAAATTACATAATATATGAATAATTATCTGTGCAAGCACTTCATTTTTAATTTTGGTATAACTATATTAATAATAAATAATATATTAATAATTTATATCTTAACATTATGTTATAATTATATTAATATAATTTATTCATTATTCTAAGTTTTATTTTCGCAGATTCTATTTGCTTTATGAAATTATTATCTGAAATTGAAGCTTTCTAATTCTTTGAATTTTTTGAATAGTCATAAAAGGTGATATTGTTATATATCAATGTTGAGATAGATACTAACAGAAGCAGAAAATAGAGGAGTCAAAAATGTATTTTGAGGATTTTAAGCCATTGTTATATTCTGACACATCTGTGCCAGATATTTTTATTAGCCAGTATATGCCTTCCATGGACAGTAACAGTGTGAAGGTTTATTTGTATATGCTTTTTCTATGCAAGCACAACAAAAAAGCTACTACAGATGAAATAGCAAAAACTTTGAACTTATCACATGATGAAGTAAAAGCATCCCTTACCAGTCTTGATAATCTTGAAATTATTTCTTGGATTGAAGATAAGATTCAGTTAATAGATCTAAAGGATGCTGAAGTTAAACGTATATATAAGCTCAAATCAATATCTTCTCCTGAGCAGGCAAACGAAAACTTTGAGAAGAACAAAAGTAGAAATAGTACTCTTTCCGCAATAAATTCAAAGTTTTTTCAAGGTCTTATGCCTCCGAACTGGTACTTAACAATAGATAATTGGTTTTCTATATATAAATTCGATGAAGATGTAATGTATACATTATTTAAGTATTGCCATGACAACAATACCTTTCACAAAAGTTATATTGAAGCTGTTGCAAATAGCTGGCATCGACGAGGAATACAAAATTTCTTTGATTTAGAAAAGTATTTTGAAGAGATGACACATGTTCGTGGTATAAAGGGAACAATTATCAAAAAGCTGAGGTTAAGAAGAGCCTTAACTGAATATGAACATGATTATGTTGAAAAATGGGTTCTTGATTATAAATATAATATTGATATTATTGAAATAGCTCTTAAAAAGACAGTTGGAAAGACTAATCCAGACTTCAAATTTTTAAACACTCTTTTAACTAAATGGCATGATTTGGGTTTAGTTTCAGCTGAAGAGATACTTGGATATGATAATAGTCTCAAATCACAGAATCAGGCTACAAAGAATACTCAAAAGCCCAAGGATTCCCAAAGAGAAAACTTTGACCAACGTCAATATAATGAAGACTATTATGATAACTTTTTTACCAATACAAATAAAACGTCTTAAATATCTAAGGCACTCTACATATAATTTCATTTATTAGTGCATGTGGTAATCGTAGGAGGCTAGTATGAACAGAGATATACATAATATAATTATCAGAGAATACGAGAGAAGACAAAAGCAAGCAGCTGATATTGCACAGGAACATAAGGAAGAATTATATTCCAAAATACCTCGTCTGCTAGAAATTGATAACCAGATTAATCAATTGGGTATTAAATACAATAGATTAATTCTTTTGTCTAAAGGTGATACAGCTGAGCTTTCGTTGGAGCTTACTAATAATATTGAGCAGCTTAATTTTGAAAAAAATAATCTATTGAAAAGCAATGGTATTAGTATTGAGTATCTTAAGCCTCAATACCAGTGCCTAAAATGCTCTGATACAGGTTATTTATCTGATTCAAGGGGATATAAGCGTTGCTCCTGTTACAAACAGCAGATGATAAGCCATCTGTTTTCATCTGCCAATATTACTTATACAGGACATGAGTGCTTCGATAATTTTAATGAGCTATTATACCCAGATGAAGTTAATCCTGATAAGTATGGAATTGCTATATCTCCACGTGAGAATATAAATAACATAAAAGAAAAATGTATTGAATTTACCAATAATTTTGATAACCAAAACCAGAAAAACTTATTTTTTAGCGGACGAACTGGTGTTGGTAAAACTTTTTTGTCCTTTTGTATTGCCAGAGAACTGATTCATCAAGGCAGGACTGTGCTGTACTTAACAGCACCTATACTTTTTGATACTATTACGGAATATAAAATGAAGGCTTTTAAAGAATACAATTTTAATGATGATAGATATCAAAGTATCTTTTCTGTAGAATTACTTATAATTGATGACCTTGGTACAGAAACCTTGAGCGATGCCCGATATGCAGAGCTTTTAAATATCCTAAACACACGACAATCCCGTGACTCTATTTCTTGCTGTAAAACTATTATTTCAACAAATATGGGCCCTAAAAAGCTATTTGAGCTTTATACAGAGCGTATTACATCCAGAATAATGGGATATTTCGACAGGCTGGTTGTTGCTGGGAAAGATATTCGTAGCCTAAATTAAGTTATATCAAAGTACACAACCTATTATTGGCTATGTACTTTAACAAACCATATTGATAAATTTAGCAGGACCACCATTGAATTCTATATACTCCTAGTTAGGATCTGATTATCCATAACGCTTTTAATAGATTATATAGTACACCGCTGTCAATATTCATTAGCTCTAAAAATTGACCTAAAAATATAAAAGTAATTATTATGAGTCCTGGAAGAACAGAAATATAGCCAGCTAGACTTGATTTTTTTGTCCTTGCTGTGTCATAATCAAAAACTTCCTGTATTTGATTTATCCTATGACTGCCTTGTACTTCTTCAAATCCCACTTGCCCAATACTATTGTCATTAGTAGTTTCTAACCCATCCTGAAGAATATTGCCTGATATATTATTTACACCTGCATTAGCAGATATAGACGTATATTTCCCACCTTCTATTTCTTTCTTATTAACTCTACAGAGTGCATAAAATAATGCTACAAATACAGCAGTACATGATAAAAATATCATAAAATAGAATATTATTACAATAATCCATGAAAGCATTGGAATACTTGAAAAATCAAAATTCTCTAACTGTGTAAGTCCCTGCTTCTCCATTTCATCTATTTTACTTGAATTTGAATAAAGCAGAAATACTATAATGGCATTATTAGTAAAATGGGCAACAATACCTGTATATATACTTTTAGTTCTATAAACAATAAAGCCTATTAATCCCCCTATAAGTATTAGCCCAATGCTCTTTTGAAAATCTCTATGCAATACTCCAAATAGAACTGAAGTTGTTACCAAAGAAGTTACAACACCATATCTTTCATAAGCTTTGCTTATCAGACCTCTGAACAATATTTCCTCACATACAGCAGCAGAAACGCCCACCACTAATAATGCGATAAATAGTGTTGGAGTATCTGAAACTGTCACCTGCTCAATTGGAAGTATTTTACCAAAAACAAGTCTTATTATTCCTAATATAACGGCATTAACTACTGCCACAATTGGTAAAGCAAAAATCATTAATAAAGGCACTATAAGATAGTTTATTGGTTTAGTCTTTCTCAATTGTAAAGTATCCTTAATATTGTACTTTCCAATTATTAAAAATATTAGAGCAGGTGCCAATACAAACAACACCTCACCTAACCCACTTCTTAGATAGTTATTTTCAAAGGGTAATAGTATACCTCCATATGTTAAAAGAATTGCTGTCATTGAAAAAAATACACCTGCAGCTAATGGACCAGGAAATTTTTTATTTTTCTCAGCTGTATGCTTATATGAAAACTGCTCATCAATGTTATTATCCACGAAAAATCCTCCTATAGATTGGTGTAAAAAAGTTAGTGATATTTCTAAATATAATTTTGTAAGTTCCTCATTTTTTAATATTCTAAGGTTTCAAATTTTTAATCATAAAACTATCCTTATACAAATCTAATATTTAATAGTAGTTATCTAATATATAATTTTTAGATACTTCTTAATATTACTATTCAAATAAAATAAATACAATTACTTAATTATAAAAATAATGAAAAACTTACTATGTTTTTCTATTACGTGTAAAGTTACTTCTATAAATTGGGAGTTTAATACTATAAATCATTGAAAATAATAATATAGTTACTATTCAGTCGCTATATTATTAGATATATACATTTGATGTAAAAAAGTACTTTATAAAAATTAAGTAAAAAATAGCTAAATTTTATATAAACTATATGTAAAGCGTCACTTGTATCTATTCATTAGTATAGTTTAAGGCTGGATAATAACATTAACAAGCCAATTTTATCAACTGTAAGCAGTAATATATTGGCTTAATTTATATTTTGGGGTGGGATATTGGGCACTAGACATAAATAAAACAGTCTAGAAAGGGGTGCCCTTATGAATAGCGAAAATAAAATTGTAAAGGTTAAGAAGAATGAGCAAGGTGCTGTTACTGAGGTAATGTTTGAAAGCGGTCGTGTTTGTCCCTTGAATTTTGCAATATTAATGGCAAGGAATGGTGGTCTTGAAGGGTTTAATGTGGTTAGAGGAAAAAACGGTGGTGAGTATCTCAGTGCCGACCCGAATAGTTCTGATGTTGAAGAATTGAATAATTTGCCGAGATTTAAATAAATCAGATTTTAAAAGCAGCAAAATTTGAAGGAGCAGAAACCAAAAGTCATTCTGCCCCCAATTGTGCCTAATATTCCACATATCAGTTATTAACGGGCTACTCACTAGAGTTCCCGTTCTTTTTTATTATTGTATATCTTCATTTTCAGGCTTTATAAACGGCTCTTTTGTATTGTCACTACTACTTTCGTAATTATATATATCCCCATCTCTTTGATATGTCATAAATGCTTTAACAGCTTTCGACACTATTAAAGTAATACATATCGCTATGTATAATAACCCCCATACTAAATAAATAATACCAAATATCGGATTGATGTTAAATAACGGAATGACTGAGATAAGTGCTACTATGCCACCTAGAGAGAGTAAAACTACAAATACCCATCTTGACCAGTTATGCCCTTTATATAGATTATATGAAATTCCTATTTCCAGTAATAATCTAATTAATCCCTTTATTATTTTTGTTGTAGCATAGCCTATATCTCCATTTAATGAATACAGCAATGTAGTACTCACAATTGTGGCAACATTAATTAGTAGTAAGATTGCAATAATACTAATTATAATTCTTTTTCCTCTAATAACTAAATTCATTCGATAATCCCCTTTAAAATAATTTGATTAATTAAACCTTTTATTCACTGCTATGTAAAATACTATTTACAAAATCTCTTCAACAATTTCCGTTGCTCTTTTAACAAGCCTTGGACAAAGTGATTTAAATAGTCCCTCTTCTGCTGCTTTTTTCATTTCCTCTAAATTGCCGATATCATATTTAAGTAATTCCTTACAATTCACCGAACCAAATTCTGCTTTAAAGCGTTTTGAAAATTCCTTAACAAGGGCATATGTTTTATCTTTTGCGGCATTATCATCGGCTTTTGATTTTCCGTACTTAAGCCCAATTACCATAAATGCTCCCGTCACAGCACCACAAGTCTCACCAATAAGTCCCATACCTCCCCCGAAAGCACATGAAATTTTCAGAGCAGTTTCCTTATCTAAGCCTAACTCTTCGCAATATGTAGTAAAAACTGCCTGTGCACAGTTGAAGCCATTAGTGAAGCATTGTACTGCTGAATCTGATTTGTTACACATTGGCTAATTCCCCCTTTTAATGACCCTTAATTTTACAAGACTCCAAAAAGCATCTTTGTATTATTATACATTATTATGTATATTTATACAATGGTTGAAATTTATTTATTCTAATATCCAACATCAAAATTATAGACTTTGTTAGCTTTACTCCTTTTTCTAAAGGTATATACAAAAAGGACAATAGAACCACCTATAGCTACAAAAATTATACCAAAACATATTAAAATAGTTCTTACTAATACTAGTCCAAACCCTTTACCTATTGCTAATACAGCCTCTTCACCTTCCCCTGACTCATATGCAGCGTCTATTTCATATATACCAGCCTTATCAATAGTAAAACTAAATAAACTCTGTCCTTCTCTACCATTAACTGAATACGTGGCATTAGCTGTTGAGTTTTTTAATATTATGTGTTCCCCTGTCTCAGTGTTTTTAAGTTTACATACTAAGCCATTTATATTGTTTGTTTCGAAAACTCTTCCATCAACAACACTTATATACTCATAATATATATTATAATTACCAGGTTCATTTAGTTCGATTGTCCTCGTACCTGGAACTACAACCTGATTATCTAAATTACTGACACTAGATAAAATACCTGTCACCAACACAACCACAAATGAAATAATACCAATAATAAAAATAACACCTGAAACAGCATACAGCAATTTGCTTTGTCTAATACTATTATTTTCCATTTAAATCCTCCTCTTATTCTTATATTGGCAATTAGCCTTTATATTTTTATACTCTCAACTTTCCTAGTTGAAAATTGGAAGATACTCAATTATATCAATATAGATATATCTAAATTCTCAATACGCCCTCATGAGACACTATTAATTTCATTTAGTCTAATTGATTACTTCTGCTTTGTCACTTCATTATCCTATTTCTGTATATTTCTTGTATATTCTCAATGTCTTTTGCCTTATCTTCCTGTTTTAGTAATATTTCATTAATAATATCTATCTTTTCATTAAATATATCTGTATCCTTTTGTTCATAAAATAAACAAGTATCACTTTCATCCACTTCAAACTTGCCACATGAATCCCTTAAGAACTCTAATATATCAATATAAAAATCACAATATTTCATTTCAATGTCAAAATACTCTTCAAACATAATTTTATTATCTATAATAATACTATCAAAACCTTCCAAAAAGGTTTTCTTATAGGCATAAGAAAAATCAATATCACTAATGAGATTTCTTAATTCCTCTGAATTTCCAAAGTAAGTGTTCTTATAGTTATTTATTGTACTCTTATGCTTTTCTAATTCACTTATGCTATTGCTTATACTATCCTTACTTGATAATAAAGTTCTTTTAATATAAGTATCTGTCACAAGGAAATTGTGAACTTCATTATATTTTGTTTTCTCAACTATAATTTTATTAAGTAATCTTTCAAAAGCAGTTAGTTTTGTAGCATTTTTTCCATATGCTTCTTCAGTAAATATTCTATTTTTAATATTTGCATTCATAAAGTCATTCTGCATCATTTCTGAAAGTGCTTCTTGAGTTTTTAGTTTTTGGATATGCTCTTTTGAAATTTCATATGTAGTTTGTCCAAAACTTGAAATCTGAGCTAACAAAAAAATTATGCTTACTATAATCATAAAATTAGCTTTTGCATTCTCTGATTTAATTCTATAACCAATAAATATTATTATTGCGACCACAATCCCTGTACCAATAATTGATCCAACCATATACGCCAAGTTATAAGAGTCAAAATTTGATCCTTCGTTATAATTATCTAATAATTGTTCAATAATACTAACAACTGCTCCAATAATCAGAAGAATTATTGAAACAATAATGGTAGTTTTCCTTGACTCTGTTTTTTTGAGAGGTAGTTTATTTATTTCCTCCCGTTGATTTTCAACGCACTCACCATCTAACTCTCTCTGTTTATCATCACACATATTGTCCCCCTGTATTCACAAAAAAAATAATATATTATTCTAAAAATGCATACTAATCATATTATTAGTCATTTTTTGTGTCAATACATATACTAAATAAATCTTAAATATAGGAAAATAAGATAGGTAACATAAATAATAAAACAGCTATAATCCCTCTAAATGTTGAGTATTCACCATGATGTACCATAGTGTCCCCATCTCTGTCCCATTTTGTTATCCCGTTTTTCATCAATTTGTTGTATGAAACAATATATGAAACTGTACTTAAAAATGGCAATTCCAAAGCACATCCATATACAAGTACTTTTGTAGCTCTCTTGAGTGCGGTGGTATATGTAAGCTTTTCACCACTTTTGCTTGTAATTCTAACCTTAAGTAACCATTTTCCAAAAGTATAGCCTACTTTAGATAATAATAAAGCTTCTATAAACAGCCATAGAATATAAAACATTATATTTACCAATAACTTAATCCATATATTCTTTGATAAAAAAATTGTATAAGTTTCAGGTGATAATATTGACCAGAATATAACTAATAGATTTGTCCAAATACCATAATCAATGGTTCTGGAAAGATAACGTATCCAAGGTCTGATTTGAGTAGTATTTATTCCCTCTTCATCTATAATATATTGTTTTGCTTTAGGCAAACCATCCATTATAAAAGTTCCGCTTCTATCATCAGTCATTTGGGGATATAATTTTTGAAGATTTTTGATGCTATCTATCTTTTCTAAAGAGTTGAACTTCTCTTGGATTTCATCATTACTGAAACCCATTGCAGTCATTGCTCTCAGGCAGTAAGCAATATATGTATCAATACCGAATTTTTGCAGTTGTTCTTTTTTAACTTTAAAACTCAACCATTCTGTTGGGTAAAAGTAATCTAAACAAATTTCATCTTTATAGTTATCCTCTTTTCCAAATACGTTCCAGTTTTTATTTGCAAAATTCTTAGTCCTGTCATCTATAATAATGCTGATATTGGAGGTGTCCTTGATTTCTGCCTGTACTTCTTCATTTATAAACTTATTAACTATTTTATAGTACTCATCAATTGTAGCCTTTTCTTCGGGAAATAGCTTCAAAAAAGAGTATATGATATCTTCAGAATTAGCATATCTAATTAAATCCTTCAAAACAATATTATCACTTTCCCAAAGATGACCAGCTTCTCTGCTAAACAGCTCCGTTTTAGCTTTGTCAATTGCTTCTTGCTCATACTCATTATTTTCCGAATAGATTATTTTCCTCAACTCTTCATCTTTTAAAACTGACAGATTTTCTTTAAATCCATTGTTTTCATTAGACATACTGTTGCTCCAATCTATGTAATATGTGTTTTTTATAAAGAAGCTAGTGCCCTTAAAGTACTTGTAAAGTGTGTAATCAAGTCAATTATCTATTCTTCCTTTTTACTACTCTTACTTATCTCATTTAAAACCAATTGTGACTGTGAGAATAACAACTGAGCTTCCTTACTTTTCTGTGCATCCTTTATATCCATATCAATTGAGAAAATTCCTGCTTTAGTGAACAAATAAAAAGTATGGTGATTTTCCTTAGGTAAGACATCTATACTTTCAGCAAGCTTGGTAATAGGCAATGCCTGAAAACAGTTTTCTAAAAATGTTAATACTGCCTTGTTGACAGCTTCATGCTGACCAGCACCAATAATTCCTCCACCCTCAGAAAAATAAAGGCTGGTTGTTCCATCAATAAAACAAATCATTGTCGCAGTGTTTCTGTTATCAACACCCATGTCTACTACTACACCATAGACCTGATAGTCATTACCCATCTTCACACCCATATCTTCATGCGTAAAACTAAACGCCAGTTTGCGCATAGAAGCGTATGTATATTCATCATTCTGAGAATCTTGATTATATATATTATGCTGAATCTGATTATCCTTATTATTATTTTGATTATTATTGTTATTAGTACTTTCTGTCTTTTTTATTAATCTGAACAAGTTAAACACTCCTTTCAACATTTCATAAAATACTTTTTAAACATATATATATTCTACCCACTATAATTTCATAATAACCTTTCGCCTCATATAAATAAAGCAGTTTAGCAGAGACTTCGTGGGTGTACGCTTTCTTTTTTACGGCTTAGATCGACTTTTTTCAATCTATTGCCCAAACCAACTTTAGGTAAAAATTAAACTTTATAGACATAGATTAACCCACCTGTGCTTATGGAAAGTCTATCCATGCTCAAGTTTATCAATAGTTTGTTACCAAGTTAACTAACTTATTTTAAACAATTATTTAGTTTTTCTTTATAAGTTCTCCAACACCTACAATTATCGACTGCGAAAGTTGAACTAGCTACATATAATAATTTGGGTTGGATTTACAATTTGTAAAACGAATAATTAATAGCACAATAATTTAAAAGTCTATATTAAAATTACCCTAGAAAATGTAATTTGTCCACTTAAAATTTTTCTTAAGCCTCAGAAAGTCAAATATTATTTTACTATCTCAGCTATAACGAAGCAATAAATATGTAGCACAGAACCTGTTTTTATAAAACTATAAATATCAACTTTCGCAGTTGAATATACTTCTTAAAGCCTAGTAATATAAGGTGTGGTAGCATTATCAATAGAAAGTTGATTGTAAATTTTATGCGTTCAAACCATCCCCCCAAAATACTCTATTTAATCATACTGAGCATTTTGGGGGTACAATTTTGTGTCTTATTTAATAAAGCTTTCAAATATATTTAAAGTATTACATAGTCAGTGTTCCACTTTCATCCTCAATAAGCATTAATAAATCTTCTTCAGCTCCAGTATTTGCATTAATATAAATAACAAAATGTCTTTCACCCATTTCACCAATAAATTCATAACAGTACTTTTCTGTCTTAAAATCAGTAGGAATAATTGCTTTTCCCTGACTTTTTATATTCAGTTTTTTATTAAGATTACTTCTAGCCTGCTCTACTGTAAGCTTTGGTGCTTGTATTTCTCTTGTTCTATGGTTATAAAGATACCCTTTTGATTCTATTCCAACAATCTCTCCATTATCAAGAGCAATTTTTATCTTCACTAAGTCAGGGTAAATAGTAGTGTCATCCTGAGCATATGCATAGGATATCACAGCTGTTCCGTCTGTTTTCTGATAATAGGTATCTTTCATATTTTTGAAGCCAGTTTTGTTTAAAAAAGCTAATGCCTTTTGCTTTGCCTCATTCATTGTTAAGGTATCCTTACCAAAGTCTCTATTCCTTAGCATCCAATAAACCTGTCCGCCCTGCTGTGTTATATCAATCTCGGCACCCTCCTCCCAAGTCGAATTATTGTACAACACCTTAAAACGAAAGGTTTTAATTTTACCAACCTCATTGCTATCCAGTTGCTGAATTTCCTGAACCTTATCTTCTCCAATGAATTTCTTAGCAATTTTCTTTGCTTCTTCAGCACTAACCTTATTACTCTTTAACCCTTGAGGGTTAGCCTTTAGCATATGGTCAGAATATGGTCCATCATAGATAAGCGACGGATATTCCTGAAAATTTTTATCAATATTCTCAATTGAACTTGACTGAGGATCATTGCTTTTTGCTACACTTACTGCTTTAGCTGCCCTTGCTGTAGCTTTTTCCCAGTTCATTTTACCTGCGTTTATTTGGCTTTCAATTCCATGCAGGCTTTTTTGCAAGGATATTGCATATCCATGTAATTTATTAAGGCTGTCGTATTCTTTTTCATCAAGAGCCACACCATTTAAGGTCTTAGTATTTAAGGCATACGCCAAATCTCCAACCTGAGTTAAATAATTAGAGGTTTTTTCAAGTATTGGAGGTGATACAGGTAGCTGACCCATATTTTCCTGAGCAAGATTTGACTGTCTCCAAACCTCTTCCAGCATTGCAGATGTACTTTTAGGAGTGGATGTAACTAAGGATTTTGCCAATAGCACCTCTAAATCATCTACATAATTTGTCAAATCCATAAACGCTCTATTGTATTGATTTTCTGTTTGTATTTTTAAAGCAGTTAACTGTTTATTCTGAAAATAGCCCCAAGTTCCTACTCCAAACAAAGCCAATACAGCAATCATTGCAATGGGAACTAACCACAAGCCTCTTTTATTATCTCGTTTATCACCATAATTATTTATGCTTCTTCTATATTCATCTTGTTCCAATCTAGTCACCTCCATTTATTTAAATTCCAAACCAATGCTTTCCAATTTTAAGCTGAACCTTCCTCGACCAAATCCATTTGCTTGTGGCTGTAGCTGGATTCCAATAATACAAACATCCTCCTGTTGGATCCCAACCTGCAAGAGCATCTCTAGCAGCTTTAACAACCGTTGATTTTGGATCAATAGGGACACTTATTTGTCCATCAGCTACAGCTGTAAATGCACCTGGCTGGTAGATTACACCAGCGATGGTTTTCGGGAATTTAGAATTCTTCACTCTATTCAGAATTACTGCACCAACCGCAACCTGACCTTCAAAAGGCTCACCTCTTGCTTCTCCATTTATAGCTCTGGCAAGCATCTGCACATTCGAAGTCTGTTTCGTAGCTGCATAAGCCTGCCCCGTTTCAACAATATGACCTAGCCCCATTGTAAGAAGAGTGTTTTCATCTGCAATTCCATCTGCATTAAGTCCATATGTTCTCTGATACCTAAGTACAGACGCAAACGTATTCGAATCAAATATTCCATTAATTTTCCCATCATAATAGCCCCAGTTTTGTAATTCCTGTTGCATATCCTTTACTTCCTGACCCTTATCACCTATTTTAAGAGATTGAGCCGTACTTACAAAGTACTGTTGACCTTGTCCAAGAACTGTCACGCTAAAAACTAGAATTAAACAAAACGTCACGATTTTAATTAGCTTTTTCAATTTTCGTCTCCTTCCAAAATCACTAGTATTTATAGTAATGTTATTTTTAGTTAATCATTAATAAAATATTCATCAGCTAATAATTAACATTTGATATATCTCTATAAATAGCGTATTAATTTCCTTCATAATGTCAAAAATCTATATTGAAAATAAATAAGTGGAGATTGACTATGAAGCTATTAGTATTATATGTTTCTGTTGGAACTGGGCATATGAAAGCCGCTGAAGCACTAAAAGAGTCCATTGAAAAGAATTTTAATGGATGGACAGTTGATATATTTGATACTTTAAAGTATATAAATCCAATTCTAGATAAAATAGTCGTTACCAGCTATCTTGGTGCACTAAAAAGGAGTCCCAAGCTATATAGCAGACTTTATACTGCTTCGGGCACTGATACAAGTATCTATGACTTAAGTAAAGCATTTAACAAGCTTTTATCTTTTCGTCTAAAAAATCTTATAAAAGAATATGAACCTTCAGCAATTGTTTGTACTCATCCTTTTCCAATGCAAATGTTATCCTCTCTTAAAGAAAGAGAGCAACTAAACATACCAGCTATTGCAATATTGACTGACTACGTTGTTCATTCTCTATGGCTTGATAATGGCATAGATGCTTTTGTTGTTGCAAATGAAATGATGAAGACTGAAATGATTAATCGTGGAATACCAAGTAATATTATATTTCCTTTTGGTATACCTGTATCACCTAAATTTCAAATAAAGACTAATAAACAGTGCTTACTTAGCGAATTAGGACTTGATAATAAATTTACCGTCTTGGTTATGGGCGGTGGAATGGGCTTTGGAAATATAGAAAGTACAATCGGCTCACTTCTCAAATGTGATATAGACATGCAAATTATTGCAGTTACAGGTACTAATAAAAAACTTAAATATCAGCTAGAACATTCAGCAAATAATAGCAAGAAAAAAATATTGATATTAAGCTATACTGATAGGATAAATGAACTAATGGACATATCTGATCTTTTGATAACTAAGCCCGGAGGTATGACAGTTTCAGAAGCTCTTGTTAAAGGTCTGCCTATTTTTATAATTTCACCTATTCCTGGACAAGAGGAGGGTAATGCAAGCTTTTTGATTAGAAGTGGCGTTGCTAGTAGGGTTGATAGTTCTACTCAGCTTATAGAAGTACTATCCCGTATTGCTAATGATCCAGTAACCTTAAACACTATGCGTGAAAACTCAAGATATCTTGGAAAACCTCATTCAGCTTACGACATTGCAGCTTTACTAGACAGGCTGGTAAATTAGAAGAGCATACTAAAAATCTGATAGCTTCTATTTATATTTCTAGTGTGTACTTTTCTTAAAGGAATACCGAATCAGAATTTAGAAAATCCTCCTTATATAACAAATTCTATCCTTAAAATAACTATCCTCTAGAGACTCGGTTAGTACCCCTTTAGACGTACTAGAGTGTATAAATTCATTGTTTCCAACGTATACTCCTACGTCAGAAATATCCTTTTTGAGGCTATCTGAGCTAAAAAATAATAAATCTCCATATTGTATATCATTTTCTTTAACGTCAGTTCCAGAATTCTTCATATCTTCAAGTATTCTTGGAATATCCACACCATTTATCTTACTACAAATATATACAAGACCCGCTGAATCTATACCCCATCTGCTGACACCACCTAAAATAAAAATAGTTCCGTCAAATTTATTAATTGTCTGTACAAACTCATTGCTTGTAGTTTTAGGTATAACATAATCATTAATAGGAATGGCAATAACTCCACCCTCATCTATCCAGCCTCTTTTATTCTCGGGTAGTAACACATCATAACCTGTTTTGGACTTACCAACTGAATATAGCTCTGTTCCTAATACTATTTTTTTATACTTTGCTTTATAGCTAGTACCAGAATAAATATCTGCAAGCTTGGCTGTTACAACTATCTTATTTTTTATACTCCCATTGGTTACACTGTCTGTGTCTCTGCTCACATACTTACTCTTTACCCATCCAGAGGAGCCATCTAAAAGCTTTATATTTGTCCAAGTTTCTTCTTCTTTAATTATTGATACTACCTGATTAAAAAGGACTTGTGTCTTCCTCCTGCTTAATATGTCTGGCTTATCAAACATATCTACCACTGCTTCTGTTATTACGGCAGCACTCTCAGGAGTTATTCCACTTAATAACTGCTCATTTGATGTAATAGGAATTTCTCTATTTCCGCATCCACTTAATGTTATAAAAAGCATCAACATAACAATGCTTGTAATTTTTAAGAGTAATTTTGTCTTGTTCATGCTATCCACTATCTCCAAATAATTATAATTTATTTCTAAACATAAAACTATGTCAATGAAAATACCTGACAGTTATAATTACTGCTAATTTGCTCAACCTCTCTCAGCTTACATGTAAAAAAAACAACCTGCTGATTTTTACTGATATCATATATACACTTCATTGCATTACTTGTTCTTTCTTCATCATATTGTGAAAAGGGTTCATCCATAATAAACGGTAAACTTTCATTAATTTTGAGCACTGTCTCCGATATTGCAATTCTAAGTGCTAAATACATTTGATCTAAAGTTCCACTGCTTAATATAGTTGCTGGAACAATTATTTCACTTTTGGGATCACTTAGCATTATACTTAAATTTTCTCCTGCCCTAACATCAGAGTACTTTTGAGCAGTTAATTCAGAAAATATATTACTAAATACTTTGTTCATAATAGGTATGTATTTCTTCTGAACCTCATTAGAAGCCTCTTTCAATGTTCTTATTGCTATTCTCAAGGCTTCACCTCTTTGTTCGAGTTGTTCCTTTTGATGTGTTAATCTCAAAATTTCATCCTCAACGAATTCATTTTCCTGATCCTCAGTCTTTATAATACTGGCGTCAACCGTAGCCTTTTCAATTATCTTCTTTTGTAGCTGGGCTGATAAAAATTCTTTTACTTCAACTAATCTTGCACATTCATTGCTAATACTATTCTCAAACACATTGTAATATATTTCCTTTTCAGTACTAGTTAAAGCTTCATCAACATCTTGTTTCAGTGATATAATTATTTCTGATAAACTATCAATTTTGCCTTCTAATTCTAAAATATCTAATTGCTTAAAACTTAAGTTATGAATTGTCAGCCTTACAGTTAGGTTTTCATATTGAGACTTTTCAGAAATAATTCTGCTATTTATGCTATCCAACTGTTGTTTAAGTATGTAATCTATCCCTTGCAAATTATCAAGCTGGCTCTTAAGCTCTTTAATCTCTTTCAGCTTATCAGAATATTTGATTTGATGTTCTTCTAAATTTCTAAAAACTCTATTGTTCAAAAACCAGCAAATAGTAAAAATTAAAGTTACAATAGCTGGAATTGCTATGTATATTTCCTCTATATTATTAAAAACAAAAGCTAAACAGCTTACCGCCACAGTAGAAATAATTGATATACTTATACAAACCTTAAGAGCTGTTTTTAAAGACTTATGCTTCTTTAATGTTTGTAATATTTCATTTAAATCTCCTGCATTGTTTGGATTTTCAATGCTTAGCTGTTCATTAAGTGCAACTATTTTATCGGAATTTTCAGCTATATTCTTCTCAAACTTGTATTTATCTCTATCTAAAGAGTTAATTTCCTTTTGATAATAGCTAATTCTTTCATTCAAAAACGAGGCTTCCTCCGACCTCTCCCTTTGTAGCTTCAGTCTTTCCTTAGCCTCACATAATTCTAATAATTTTGAGAAAAGTTTTAATTTATCTGAAAGCTTCTTTATTTGAGATGTAATATTCTCCTTATTTACCATTGCAGCTGCAAGTCTTTCATTTCTTAATTGAATTTTTAGCCTGACTTTTTTTAACTCCTCAAGTCGTTTGCTAATAATATCTAAGGGTCTAGTAGAACTTCTATCAGTTCCCACTTGCTGCTTTAGGGTCTCTCTTAGTGCAACATCAGCCTTTTTAAATGAAACATCTTCTGCTCCGCTCTCTCTTAAATTTGAGATCCTATCAATTAAATCCTTTGAAGCAGAATTGTCCAGCCTAGATCCAAATTGCTTTATATAAACAGTTTTTTCAAAAATGCTTTTATTTAGCCCAATTAGTTTTTCTGCAATCCCACTTCCATCTTTACTATTTGCATAATCATTTGTTATTTCATTAAAAGAATGGTCATATAGCTTTACAAGTCCATTTTCAAAAACCCTATCAATTCTATAGGATTTTCCGCTATCTAGTTCAAAATTTATATATCCACCATAATCAGCATTACTCCAAGGTTTATATCTCTTTGCTTCAGCTATAACACCATCTTTTACGGCTCTTCCACTCTCTAAACCATATAATATAGCCTTAATAAAAGCCATAAGAGTTGACTTACCACTCTCATTAGGTCCATAAATAACATTCAAACCATCAGAAAGAGTCATATCAAAATCTTCTATTTTCCCAAATCCTCTAACGTGAAGTCTTCTGATTTTCATTAATCTACCCTTCCATTTTCCAAAGCCTGAAGTCCGTATTGCAAAGCCATAAATAAAGTTTCACGACCTAACTCCGAAGTTTCTTGCTCTAGTATATCCATTATTCTACGTACAAATTCTCCTTTAATTCCAGGCTCGTCAAGATACTTGTCGTAATCAAATTTAACTGATGTATTATTTTTTATTCTTATATAAAAACAGCTCTGCTTCAAAGCTTCTATAATATTTCCTATATCTAATCCGTAATCTTTTGAAATAAAACCTTTCAATGAAATACTGTATAAGTCTGCAGAAGACATTTTTACCATAAAATCAGAATTAATTTTTTCAACAACCTCCATATCACATAAACACTCACTTATACTTACCTCCAAATTGTGATAATGTCTAGTTGCAGAAGTTATAAATTCTGTCTCTACTTTTTTACGATTTCCATCTTTAAAAGTAATTTTACCTTGTACAAAGCCATGTTGACCTTCTTCATCAAAGCCTAGAGGTTCAGGACTTCCTGGATTAATCATAACTGTTTTTTCATTATTATAAAAGGAGTAACAGTGCATATGTCCTAATGCTACATAATCCATGCCTAGAGAAAATATCTCTTTAGAAGTGATAGGGTTATAATTATCCTCTTCAAATGGCATATCTACTGTGCCATGAAACAACAAAAAATTAAACCTCTCATTTGATATTTCTTTATCATAAACAATTGGATAATCTTTTTTTACATTTCCTCTAGAACCCATATTATAAATACAGGTATTATATTTTTCCAAATACAATACCTGTTGGGAATCTTCAAGTATATGAACATTACTTCCCCATTCAGATGCTCTGTAATATGAATTTTCTGTTAGTATATCGTGATTTCCTGGACAAATAATTACATCAGTTTTATATATCTCCGAAAATAGATTTTTGACTGCCAAGATGGTGGAACCCCTAACATATTTATCTTCAAAAAAATCTCCACTAATAATTAGCAACTCGATGTTCTGAGAAATTATCCTTTCTGTTATGCTTTGAAGGCAATTAAAGAGCTCAGCCCTTCTGATATTTGCCTTATCCACATCTCCTAATGATGTTAAAGCTACATCAAGATGTAAATCAGCAATATGTATAAATGATACTTGTTTCACGTGAAACTACCTTTCTTGTTAACAAAAATTGAAACATATGCAATAGCATAATCCTTACAATGAGATAACGAAATTGAAACTTCAGAGGAAGCTATACTTGTAAAGTATTCCTTAGCCGCCCCATGTAATACTACATATGGTTTGCCTAAATTGTCATTTAATATCTCAATTTCATTAAAAGCAGCTTTAGCTCCAATTCCTGTGCCAAAAGCTTTTGATACCGCCTCTTTACCTGCAAATCTAGCAGCATAGCTTTCATATTTTGAAGCTTTTCTGCCTTCACAGTACTTAATTTCATTAGCCGTAAAAACCTTTTCTAAAAAACTATTTCTTCTACTTTTCTCAATAGCTACTTTTATTCTATCAATCTCTATAATATCTGTACCTACTAATAACTCCAAAAAAGCCACCGCCTGCTATATTTCATTAAAAACAAGTTAATTATCCTATTCACTGAAAACGCTATTTTAATTTAATTCAACTTTCCCAGTTAAAAATCGTAGGTGTTAAACTTATCAATGGAAAGTTGGATTAGAAATAATTCATGAATTAGTTGGTAAATCGAAGTATTTTTGCCGAAAAATCGACACGATGTCGGTTTTAGCACACTATGAACCATGGATGGTGAATGTGTGCGACGGCTAAAATGCTGAGATAGACCATTACTAATTCAAGCAACTATTTCGGCAACAAACCATTGATAAGTTTGGACGCCGATAGATTTTTTAGGTGGGAAAGTTGAATAATTTAAGTTTTATATATCTAAATCAAGTTTCTCACATAAAATCTATGTGCTCTTATAATTCTCAGTGGTTTGGTGCTAAAATAAATTTCTTTTTAATAAGTACAACTAAGCTTACAGTATATTCAACCCTGTTAGCTTAGTTGTACCTTGTTTTATATTTTCTCTATCTATATAGTTCAAAAAATTCTGCAAAGTTTATAAAATCTGTACCAAGCTTCATAATCTTTACTTTCATATCTTCAAATTTAGTACAATCTTTTATTCTTTCAAGTAATTCAGCTTCATTAACAGTATTTTCAATAATAAAAATATTATTATATGAGAATGGGTATACTTTTTTGAAGTTTTCCTTGAGTCCCTCAACAGCCGAATTTCCTTTAAACAAGAACTCTCTTTGATCCTCTATTTGTACGACAGATAAATCAATATTATACTCTAACGCAGCATTTACCTCTTCCTTCAAATCTCTTTTGAATAATTCAATAAAATTTGGTAGTGTAAATCTCTGATGCATCTGTATTATCAACAAATTGTTTAAAACAGGTGCTATGTTACCTGCAATTGTATCTATAATAAGCATATTTTCTTCATTATCAAGCTGTACATCTGAATATCCAAATATTATTATAGCTCCAAGCACATCAATTTCCATCATATCAAGATATATTGGAATTATTAATACTCCTTGTACTTCACCAATAGTCTCATCAAATTCTTCACCAATATATTCCGCAACTGTTGACTGACCTAAGCCATAAACACAATCTCCCTCAAAAATTCGTTTCCAATTTTGTTTTGGCTTTATTAACTTTCCCTTACACTCATCAATATGAATGGTATTTGAAATCTCAAACTCATTTGTTTCCTTTTTATAGATACAAAATGCACCCTTCGTAACATTGAAAGAAACTTGTAAGGTTTTAGTTGCTATTTCTTGTAAAGTATCTATTCTAAGTGAACTACTAATGTTTCTCGTTAAATAGTTAAGAGAAATAAGCTTGTCCACTTTCCGTTGAATTAATGCCTTTTGCTCATTAACTGTTTCAAATAATTTCGCATTGGAAATAGCTGTATACGTAGATGCCGCTAAACTTTCTATCAGTTCAAAAATGCCGTCACCGTATTCAGATCCAGTTACTGTATCACTCAATGTTACAAATCCTAAAATTTGACGATTTTTTAACAATAAAACTACATATATAGCTTCTAATTGTTTAAGCTGATCATTTACTATAACACAATCCTCTTCAAACAAACAATTAAAATAATCCTGATCCTGTTTATTTCTTAAATCAATTATTATCTTGTTAGGGTTTACTTTACCTGAGTTTTTAAGCATAAGACTTATATTTACATTTTTTATGTTATAAAATATATCCTTAAAGCTTTTTATAGTATATCTATCACGTCTTTCATCATAGAGTATGAAACCAGTAATCTTACTGTGTGTCAACTCTGCAAACACATCGACAGCTATATCATATAATGAATCTATTCTTAAATCACTAAGCAACACCTTTGAGGATTGATTAATTGCAAATAAATTAAAAATCTTTTCATCTAGCTCAGTATTTACCTTTGCTAGCTTCTCATATCTGTTAAAATTCTCCAATGCAGTATTAATTAATCTCATCAAAGACTCAGATATAATATAGTCATCTTCTCCAAAATTATTATTAGCATGCTGGAACACAATAATTCCATACAAATTGTCTTCAATTATCAAAGGAACTACTGCATTTATTTCAAGTGAATCAATTAATTCTGGTTCTAAAAACTTTATTAGATTTTCTCTTTCATAAAGTATATTTCCATAATATGTTGCGAGATCATTTAACTCAATAGAGAGCTCTATATTATCTAACTTTTTTGTGAATCCCTTAATTTTCTTAGGTACATAAGCATAATTTTCAAGGATATATATAGCTGATTTTTTTACTAGCAACAACTCATTAATAAAATCAAAAGCCGCATCAACTATTTGATCGAAAACCAGCCTTTGAGAAAAAAATTCTATTGCCTGCACTAATCCAGTATATCTATAAAGCTTAGCAGAAAGGACTTCATCCTTTTTCTCCTTTTCTATTCTCTTCAATATAGAATCGTAATCCATGTAAATTACCTCCAATTTGTTAAGTAGTTAATCTCACAAAATGACATTACATTTCCTTGATTGTTCCTTCATTATAATAATAACTTACTCTAATTACTGGTTTTTGAATTTCTTTTTGAATGCCTTTTATTTCAAGCATAGAATTAGGAAATGCTCTTTTTAATATAGATATTTCACCCTCACCTTTAGTTCTAAGATAGCTAATCATTTTCTTTCTGCTTTCCTCATGATCTAGTAGAACTGTTTTAAGTTCATTATAGTGAGAGGTCAGTTTTTCATATTCCGTTTTACGATTTTGCCAGGAATCATAAGTGTTTGCAAAAATAGCTAACTGTTGTTTATATTTACTTATTTCTAACTTAATTTCATCTATGTTGTGAGATATTTCATCAAGCTTGTCCTTATAAGCACTTCTATCAAATCCCTTTACCTTTATAATAGTCCTCTTCTCACTCGAAGAACCTATAATGGCAGTAATTACTCTTACCTCAGCATTAATGGTTCCTCCCATTATCTGCCCCTTCATTGAATCAAGAATTACTTCTTTAGCTGTAATATTGCTGTTTAAGCAATAGAATCCCACATGAACGCTTTCATCACAATAAATATCCGCATCGGCAACATATTTTATGTAGAGATTTTTTTTGCATCTGATAATTGTTTTACCTTTCCCAACAATTCCACCTTTTATATAAATATTACCCTCTTGGCTTTGTATTTCCTTTACATTACCTACGCCGTATTCGCTAAGAATTTCGATATCCTTTGTAGAAGCTATTGAAAAATTATCCTCAACAGTTCCCTTAACAGTAAGAAACCCATCAAAATTTACATTTCCAGTCTTAACACCGACATTTTCTTTAATTTCAAGATGATTTGATACCCCGATACTATCCCCTTGAAAAAAGACGGCACCACTTCTCTTTGCATATAAAACTGTTTTGTTTCCTTGAATAGCTTCTCTTACTGAATTTTTATCATATAATAGGGGATAATTTTTACCAGGTAAAGGCTTTAAAAGATCTCCAAAAACAGTTCTGCCCTCTTTACCTTCATCAGCAGAAATCCTTTCACCTAGCCAATCCCCTTCTTTGACCATGTTAATCAAATTTAGTTCATAATGATCAACATTTCCATCCTCTTTTATTTCAGGTCTAACCTCTTTTAATTTATACATTTTATTTATAGAGTCTTTACCTGCAATAGGCATCAAACCTTCAGCTATTAGTATTGGTTGGTTAGGAGCCAAATTTAAAAAGGCATCTCTTTTAATCCCATAAATAATACCCTTTTCATTTAGTTTTTCTACTATCCTTGTAATAATTTCAGACCCTGTTAACTCACTTTTGTCAGCACTTATGGTAACATACGCCTTTAATTTATCTCCTGAGACTTCTACTTTTACCTTTTCTTTTGTTGAACCAAATCTACGAGGTTCTTGTGGAGCAAATACCAATGCTTCTTTAATAACTACAAAATTTGAGACCTGTATTTCAGGGAAAGAATTTAAGATATTATTGAATTCTACAACACTTAATCCCTTTTTGAACGATTGTATGTAAAAACCATCGCCGCTTTTTGTTATTTCTATATACGGAGAAGAATAAATAATGGTATTTTCCATGCTATGCCCCCTCAAATGTGTTAAATCTACAGATGCTGGTTTTCAAATTATCTTTATTTTCATATATTATTAGTGCAATCTTATTTGGTTTCTTCTGTGTTCTTGTAATACACTATCTAATGCTGTAGCTTCATTTACCGCTGTCTCCAATTTTTCAACCATTTCCTCTGATTCAATACTTGATATAATTTGGTGCTTAAACATGCTGAGCATACTTTCAATATAATCTAGCCGAGCACTTATCCTCTCTAGATCATTTTTTTCATCCTTTACTCTTTGAATAGTATTTTCATCCATTTCTATGATACTTTTTATATCATCTATCATTCTTTCATCTTTTAGAAAACTTAATTTTCTACGATTTGCATTTATTTTGTTCATAATATCTTTTGTATTAAGCTCTGATAATTCCTTTATTCTAATAGAGTAGTTAGTCATAAGTTTTATATATGAAATAACTAGGTTCAAGCTTTTCTCCACTATTTTTTCCTTTAGGTAGCTACGCTCATCTCCTCTTTTTAAAGAATTTAAAATATCATCTTTATCCTGCATTATTTTTCTAATCTTTTGCCTTTGGATAGGCGAAATTGATCCTCTTGCCTGAGCAGACACTCTAATACACTGACGATTTAAGTTATTTAATTCTTTTCTCTTCTCTTTTATATTAACTTCTTCTCTATAATTATTGCTAAAAAGACTTTGGATAACCATACCAAGGTAAGTGACTCCTCCTAGCCCATATGCAGCTGTAATTAATGTATTAATATCGGTACCTAAATTTAAGCTTTGAAAATCAATTGAACCACTCAATAAATATACAACAAAAAACCAACCTATTAAGGTTGCAAAATTTCTAAATCTAAAAATAGCATTAAAAAATAAATTTCCGTTCATATTTCCCTCTACTAACCTCTATTTTATAGTGCTTTTAAATAAAAAGCTGATAAAATAAACAATCTAAATATCTATCAAATTTAAAAGCAACTTGCTTTATATTCCCACAAAGCACAAATCCAAATTTTTCATGCATTTCTATACTAATATTATTGTCGGCACAAATGGCTGAAATGATTACATGAAAACCAATATCTCTGCCTAGCCTAATTATTATCTCAATAAGCTCTTTACCTATACCACGGTTATGATACTCATGGTCAACATAAACAGACATCTCACAAGTATTCTTATATGCTTCTTTGCTTCTAAATTCAGATAAGCTGGCATAACCTACAACCTTACCTTCAAGCTCATAAACAATTAATGGGTGTCTATCATCATGTTTTGCGAACCATTCAGCTCTTTGCTCTATTGTAAGAGAGTTAATATCAAATGAGGCAGTTGTGTTCTCAACTGCCCAATTGTATATATCAGTAAGCCTTGCCAAATCTGAAACCTTTGCTTTTCGAATATTTTTTACCATTTAAATGTTCCTTATGCATAAAGAATCAATTTGAAATCTTATTATCTGTTTTTTCCTTAACCTCGAAGCCACCATTATCTCCGCCCAACATAGCCTCTGCTCTTGCTTTTGCTCTATCTCTAGCGGAATTCATATCAAGCCTCTTTAGCTTCATATCCATATTATCCTGATTGAGAGATTCCACTGCATTTGCTCTTGCAGTCTTTTTATTTACAATTTCACGGGCTCTGTCAAGATTATCGTTCACACTACCAACACGACTATTTTTTGATGTGTATTGAGAATTAACAGAGTTAATATTTTCACGTAAATTAGCCATTTTAGCTTGTGACTTCAAGGTCTTGAGTTCATTTAGTTTTGCATTCATCTCAGACTCAAATATCTTGTAATCTTCACGTATCTTGTCAACTTGAACCATAGCATTTTCATAAGTAGCCTTATGTGTCTCAAAAACAGTTTGATATTCTTCCTCCTGAACTAAAAGTTCCACTAAAAGCTCTTTATCTCCAGCTCTTTGAGCAGATTCAACTCTTGCTTTAATAGCATTTAAGTTCTTTTCAGCTGTTTTCATCTCTATCTTTATCATTTCAGCACTAGTTTGAATCTCAATTATCTGCTGTTCAGCCTGACGTCTTGCCTTATCAATCTGGTTTTTGATATCCTCAAACAAAGCATCTGGATTTCTTTCTTCCATATTGCCAACAAATAATCCGAAAAATCCTCTTACCATTTGCCCAAGTCTACTAAATAAACCCATTATACTACCTCCTTAGAATATTTAAACGTTCTTAATATTATTTCTTCTTGTATAATACTTCCCTATACAATTAATTTATAATAAAACTCATGTAATGTAAATAATAAAATATTTAAAACATGTAATTGTAGTTATTTTGATGTATTATCAAATCTCTGCCAATATTTTTTAGGTAACAAATCTATATCATCACATTCTGCAATTGCCAGTTCTGTCATAAATTCTACATCCTGTGTACTAGGTCTGCATTTTTTAAGTGCTTCTTTTAGAATTGGACCTGTTATTACAGGATGCTCTTCCTTTTTATTACATGCTATTTCATATGCCTTTCTAATAACAGTATCAATTTCAGCTCCAGTATAATTCGCAGCCAATTTCGAAATTGAAAGAAAATCCTGTATATTGGTCTCAATTCCATATTTTTTTATTATTATTTTGAAAATTTCTGCACGTTCTTCTGTTTCTGGTAAAAGTATTGGAATCTTCTTATCAAATCTCCCAGCTCTCTTTAATGCTGCATCAATAAGGTCTGGTCTATTTGTTGCTGCTACAAAAATTATTTTACCTCTATTATTTGTATTACTAGTGAACTGCAAAAATTCACTAAATATATTTCTGCTTACTCCACTATCTCCTGAATCACCTCTTCTGAAGGCTGTATCAATTTCATCAACAAAAACAATTACTGGCTCTTGTGATTTAGCTCCCAGCAGACACTTTTTAAAGTTCTTTTCACTTTCACCAACATACTGTCCCAATATTCTAGACATATCTATTTTAACACAATTAAACCCACTAGCTTTAGCCAGTGCTTCAACTAAAAGAGTTTTTCCAGTACCAGACGGTCCGCATAAAAGTATTCCCATTGGAACCCTTCGTGAATCACCTCTGCGTATGGGTTCAATAATATTCTTTGTTAAATAAGTCTTGGCAAATTCCATACCACCTAAGTTTTCAAAGCCTATTTCTGGGTAAATAAAATCCAAAACATCTCCATATTCCTTTTTGAGTACATCATGCTTCTTTTCCTTTATATAATCAAAGCTGATAGGAACTCCTTCTGCCTCCGCTTTGAGCTTGATGTCCTTGATGCTTTTTCTGTTCAAGCCTGATGATAGCTTTGCAAACTCATCTACAGAAATCTCTGACTTTACTTCCTTATCCTGCAGCAAATATTCAATAAAGTCCTTCCTATCAACTTCATTTGGAAGCTCAACTAAAATTGGTTCTATTCTATAAGCAGGCTTTAAAAACTCATGACTTATTCCTGCTAAATTGTCTGCAAGCATAAATATTGTGCTTCCAACAGCAGAAATTTTTGAATTAACAGACCATTCAGATAGCCAAATAAGAGCCATTCTTTCTTCAAGTGTCATGCTTCCTATGTCCCCTGCTGGTACAATCTTTTCAGCATGATCAATAAATAAAGCCATTTTTATGTTTCTCAAAGCTATATCAATAAAAGGAAATATCCTAGATGGAAGGGAATGAAATAAATTTGACACCTCATTGCCTGCAATTTTAATGAATTCACGTTCCATGGCAGGTTCTAAGAAAGTCAGTCCTCTTGATATGTCATAGAAAGCGACAATACCAAAATTTCTCTTTTTAATAAATTCATCATCTATGTATCTAAAGAAATTTCTAGTATTGTCCATCATGTCTTTAACATTAAAATAAAACAAAAATTCATGTGAAATGCCAGACTTGTATTTTGATAAAAATTCGTTAAACCACATTATTATTTATCCTTCTTAAAATTATTTTGTAAATACATAAGAATACCTTAATACTATATTTTAATGATTTGTAAATATATAAATTTGTATTCATAATAATTATATACAAAAATTCTAAAAATGTCTGCTAACTTAGCTGAAAACATCCTATTTTTTCTGTGATTTTAATGAATTCAAAATTGTAGCTTCTTGATTAACAATATGTGTTTTTGCAAGACCCCTTGCTGACTCTGGATTTCTAGTTTCCATTGCAGTAAAAATATCATTATGCTCTTTTATTAGGTTTTTAGGGCTGCTATAGTCTTTTATATATATAACCCTAAACCGCTGAACTTGCTCTCTAAGATTATTTAAGATAGCTATCAATTTGTCATTTCTGGATGCTTTATATATAATATCATGGAATTCTACATCCTTCTTAATAGAACTATTGATGTTTTCTTTTTCAATATATGTGGCAAACTGACCATTAATAAATTTTAACTCCTTTAATTCATCATCTGTTATTCTTTGAGCTGCAAGAGCCGTTGCTAACCCATCTAAGGATGCCCTTACTTCCAATACATCCATGATGTCCTTTATTGAAAGCTCAGCTACATGTGCACCCTTTCTTGGTATCATGTTTACAAGTCCTTCAAGTTCTAGTTTTCTGATAGCCTCTCTTACTGGAGTTCTGCTAACACCCATTTTTTCTGCAAGCTGAACTTCCATTAGTCTTTCTCCAGGTCTCAGCTCACCAATAATTATAGCCTCTCTTAATGTATTAAATATTACCTCTCTCAATGGCTTATAGTCATTGAGATTTATCTTAGATAATTTCCCTGCCATTTTCATAACCTCCACGCCTCGTTTGGGCATAAAATTTAGTAAATACTTGGTGGAGAATCTCTGCTTAGCAAAGTTACTCAAATTTTTCAAAGCTTACACTCCACAATCTTTCAAGCTAACTCCATTTCACCGAAACCGCTGCAACACAAATAGTAAATAAAAAGTGATGGTCATTGCTTGATTGCTAAATAATACTTTAGAATTCTATATAGTATAAGTTAGAATACATTCATTCTTACTTTTTTTCATTTTTTTATAAGCTCCTATAGCCTTATCCTTATCATTGAATATGGCGAATACAGATGGTCCACTGCCACTCATCATACTTCCTATGGCACCTTCTTCTAAAAGATTATTTTTAATCTTTTCAATTATTGGATGCTTTATTACTGTAACACTCTCTAATACATTTCTCATATTTTGTGCAATATAACTAATATCTTTATTTTGTATTGCAGAAATAAGAGCCTCTGTATTGGGTCTATTAATAACCTTATCAAGATTTAAGTTCTTATAAACCCATGCAGTTGAAACGCCTATTTGGGGTTTTACAATCAAAATTGGAATATTACTAAGTAAGGATAGAGAAGTAAGCTCCTCTCCTATTCCTTCTGCTAATGCAGTACCACCCATAATACAGTAAGGGACATCTGCACCTATAGTTAACCCTATATCCATCATCTCATTTTGCTTAATACCTAGATTAAATAATGAATTAATACCCTTAATTACCGCTGCGGCATCTGTACTTCCTCCAGCAAGACCTGCTGCAACAGGTATTTTTTTATCTATTTTAATCCTAACACCAGCACCTAAATTATACTTGTTAAGCATAGCCTCTGCTGCTTTGTAAGCTATATTTGTGTTATTATTTGGAACATACGAAGCAACACAATCTATTTCAACTCCTGATGAAATTTTCTGAATAGATATAGTATCATGTAACTGTATTGTTTGCATAATCATTTTTAAATTATGGTAGCCATCTTCTCTTTTATTTAATACATCCAAAGATAAATTTATCTTAGCATGTGCCTCTAGTGAAATCATTTTTTTAATCCTTCGTTTAAATATTTAAGTTTATTATATACAAAGTACAATCTAATATCAATAAAAATCAACTATGATGTGGTTTACAACTATCTCATTTATAAATTTTTCTAATAAAAATACATTTTTAAATATAATAATAATACACTTTTTGTGATTTTATTGCTATAAACCTAAATATAGTGTCACTATTTTAGAGTTTCTACAACAATCCCAAAAATACCCTTAGCATATCGCTTTAATCCAAGTAATACTAATCACTAGGGTGTTCTTAACTATATAATTTCCACTATAAAAAAGGCTCTTGACAATATCAAGAGCCTTTTTTATTAGATTATCATGTTTCTTTGTTAGGGTTAAACTGCTTTTTTAAGAATGAGAATTTGTTGTCCAGGCATTAATATATCATTTTCAGATAGATTATTTATTTTCATCAATTCATCCACAGTTGTTCCATATTTCTTTGCGATTTTCCACAAACTATCCCCTGGCTGTGTAATATATACAATTACACTTGGAAGTGTTAGCTGCTTTTTCTCATCTAAAATATTCTCATTTACCTTATTAATTATTGGTACTATTTTCTTAGCTTGAACCTTTGTATTTACTCCCAAAACATTTCTAATTTCCACTTGGTCAGATGTTATCATGCTATAGTTGCAATGCTCTACCTCAATTGAAATATCATAAAGCATACTACTTCTAATTCCTTTTATTTCAATTTCGTGTGTAAATGGTATCTCCTTTTTAAAGCAGAACACTGGCTGTTCTTCATTATTTGCTAAATACAAAATATTATTTTCCACCGAACCCTCAATAGTTACTTTATTGTCTTCTATCTTGCTTTCAGAAACATTATATTTGCATAACACATTAAATATTTCAGAAACAGCTGGATTACATTCATCAAGAGCTACTGTGTCTCTAATGACAATTTGGCTTCTGTTTTCTGAATAGAGCTCATCTATACCAATCTGCTGCCTTTCTAAAGCAATCCTAGTTTTAGGGCTATAAGCATCGGAGAGAACCTCTATTGTTTTCTGACATATTCCATTAGCGTAAATATTTAATG
This sequence comes from Bacillota bacterium, assembly GCA_023398105.1. Taxonomy (GTDB): domain Bacteria; phylum Bacillota; class Clostridia; order Acetivibrionales; family DSM-1351; genus Ruminiclostridium. The sequence goes on from JAEWST010000002.1 coordinate 145,634, forward strand.
CTATTTCTGCTCTAATTAGTCTTAATTCTCCGTCTGCATCCTCAACAGCATCAATTTTGTAGTCAATTAGTTCATAGTCAATATCAACAATGGTATTTTCATCTACATTTTCTAATTCAACAAACTGATTGAATACTAATTCATTTTCCATAAATTGCAAACTTTTTTCTTCATCATCAGCTACATAAAGAGTGGATATTTCTATATCACTGTTTACAAATATTTTGCCATCAGTAACTTTAAAATCCTTATTTGATATTTTTACATCATTTCTAACAATTTCACCAACGGTAGGTTTACTAGATGGAAGCTCCAAGTCTTCTTTAATTATGAAATTGACTTTGTTGCTTCCCAAAAATGTATTCAGAAGTACAGAATCTTTTAATACTTGAATATCTTCAACTCCCACAATATCACATGATATTTCCCTTTCAATCTCGTCATAGACCTTAACACTTTTAGCTAATATTGCCTTTACGTTTATCTTTCTACCGTTTATTAAATTATAATCCATGTGCTCGATTATAGCCTTAGCTCTGCATTTCATTCCACTTCTTGCGTTTTGAATATCGCTTGTTTCAGAAAACGGAATATTAGAAACAATGCCTTTTATACTTTTAGTTTCATCATCAGATATATAAAGTATTTTACAAACAATACAACCTGATATAACAACTCTATCAGTACCTGTATCGCAACCAGTAATGAAAACATCACCATCAAGAAGAAGCACCCTGGCTATGTCCGGCTTTGTATCCGGAACAATTATATCATTATCGATAACAGTCTGAATTGTATCCTCACCCAACAAATTATTTACCTTAAAGGCCTCTTTTAACAACTCCAGAGACATTTCTCCATCCTCCCCCTATTTCAAAAAAATTACATTTCGCATTTTTAGATGAAAAAACCTAACAAACAAAATGATTCTGCTATTTAATATATATTAGCAAATCATAAATATATACCAATAAAAACAAAACTATTATCATCTCTATTGTTTTAGTCATTTTGTTTGTAAACGGCAAAAAAGAGACCCAATATGTATGAGTCTCCTTTTTGTAAATTATATTATTAATTTTTCTCAGAAAGCTTATGATAATGAATTTTATACGGAAATTAAATCCTAACATAACTGTAATCAAAAAATTTCACTTGTTCTTAGCATACTTGAATCTGTTTATCATCTTTATATACAACTAATTCTACTGCTTTTGTTAGAACATCAGTATAGCTATATGAAACCCTTCTAGTATTATCATATGCATTTTCAAATTTAACAACAAAAATACTTGGATAAGTATTTTCAAGAACACCTTCTCTAATAAAAGATTTCTTGCGCCCTTTGTTCGCTCTAAGCTGTACCTTCTCACCAATACAACCTTCAATGTCTCTTTTTATCTGAAAAAGTTCTCCTCTATCTATCATGATATTATCACCTCTTCATCAGTTTAGTTAATTATATCACAATATTTGGTTCTTGTCAAAAATATTATATTATACAAGTGAACAGCCCTCATGTCAAGTATTTTTTTTAGAGATTATACCTTATATTGCTTAATTTGATAGGCTTAAAGGATATTTTACAAAATATTTCCATATAATTTATTCTTATCATACTCAATAATATCCAAATCATCTTCCTCAGCATCCGCTTGCAGTCTTACATTTACACCTTTTAATATAATAATTTTTTTTCCTTCATCAAATATTATGTCTGATACTCTAAAAAGAACATCCCTTTCATAGGATTTTCTATAAACTAAATTTCCAATTTCAATTTGTTTCATAATATTTCTTCCCCTCTTAGTTTAGTATACCAATTTTTCTAAATAATATTTATAAATACATAAATTTATGAAATATTATTAATTTTTATAATCCTTTAGGTATCTAAATGTTAATTTCTTTAGTATATACCCCCCCTGATAAATCAACAATACACTACTTTACAGAGTAACTATAATTTTCACGATGTTATTTTCTTAAGCCATATTTAATTTGTAAGCAATTTTTATTAAGCCTAATCCTATAATATATCTTTGCTTTTTTCTGTCCTAGAAAAATATACATTGTTTATTCTAAATTTAGTTTTTCAAAATTATTACCCTAAGTATAGATTTTTTATAGATTATACCAAGACTCATCAATTGCTCATATATTTTCTAATATACTGTGTTTTTAACAAATATGTAAGTAGTTAAGGTTAAACACTATTCTAATTCCATTTTATGACTTCTGTCTTGCTATTGTGAATGATATCACCAAATTACTTAATTTTGTTGAATTACCTATATATAAAGATATATAATATTTCCTAGGAATATAGATTTTTATATGAAAATCCCCCTTTACAGTTTAGATGTGATACTGAGTAAACACAGATCAAAAACCTCTTTTTATTTTGGACAGTATAGTTACATGTATCAGCCAGTTTTTATATAATTTAGGCTTTTAACTTGGTATTAAAGAAGTACACTTTTAGTTCTGACAATAGTCTAAAAAATTCATTTATGCATTTTTATAACGAGGCAAGAAAATGTCCACCACTTCTATAAGTGGCGGGTACCGCTTGGTTTTCAGGCGGTGAGAATATCTCCTGCCTCGTTAAAACGCCGCTGATGTAATGAAATTTTTCTACAATCGAAAAATCTCATTTTGAATCTAGGCGTTATAATAAATATTTTCATTCTTTTGAGAAAGGAGAATTACATTGCTTACAGATATACAAATTGCTCAAAACTGCAAAATTCAAAAAATAAAAAAAATTGCTGAAAAGCTAGGAATACAAGAGGAGGATTTAGAATTTTACGGCAATTACAAAGCTAAACTTTCAGATAAATTATGGGATAAAGTTAAGAATAATAATGACGGCAAGCTTATTTTAGTTACAGCAATCAATCCAACACCTGCTGGAGAAGGAAAAACTACCACTACTGTAGGATTAGGACAGGCTATGGCAAGAACAGGCAAGAATGCTGTAATTGCACTTCGCGAACCGTCTCTAGGTCCTGTAATGGGAATTAAGGGCGGTGCTGCAGGTGGAGGCTATTCCCAGGTTGTTCCTATGGAAGATATTAATCTCCATTTTACAGGTGACATGCATGCTATTACTGCTTCTAACAATCTTCTATCAGCAGCTATAGACAATCATCTACAGCAAGGAAACTCTTTAAAAATTGACCCTCGTCAAATTGTATGGAAACGCTGTATGGACATGAACGACAGAGCTCTCAGAAATATAATAGTTGGTCTTGGTGGAAAGGTCAATGGCGTTCCAAGAGAGGACGGTTTTAATATAACAGTTGCTTCAGAAGTTATGGCAATATTATGCCTAGCCTCAGATATTAATGATTTAAAAGATAGACTTGGAAATATAATTATCGGCTATACCTATGATGGAAATCCTATTACAGCCAAAGACTTAAAGGTTGATGGTGCAATGACTCTACTTCTAAAAGATGCTATTAAGCCAAATCTTGTCCAAACGCTGGAAGGTACTCCTGCTATAATGCACGGAGGACCGTTTGCCAACATTGCACATGGCTGTAACAGCGTTACTGCTACAAAACTGGCTCTAAAGCTGTCTGACTACGTTATAACAGAGGCTGGTTTTGGTGCTGATCTTGGTGCAGAAAAATTCTTTGATATTAAGTGTCGCTTTGCAGGTATTAAACCTGATGCTGTAGTTCTAGTGGCTACAATAAGAGCTCTCAAGTACAATGGTGGCGTAAAGAAAGATAACCTAAAAGAAGAAAATATAGAAGCTCTTTCGAAGGGATTCGCAAATGCACAAAAGCATATAGAAAATCTTCAGCTGTTTGGAGTCCCAGTTATTGTAGCAATTAATCACTTTGATACTGACACTGAAAATGAAATTACATTAGTTCATAATAAATGTACTGCTTTAGGAGTTGAAGTTGCATTTTCTGATGTATTCTTAAAGGGCGGAGAAGGTGGTATAGAGTTAGCAAATAAGTTAGTAAAGCTACTAGATTCTACTAATTCCAATTTTGCTCCAATATATGATTTAAATATTCCTATTAAGGACAAGGTTCATGCAATTGTTTCTAAGATTTATGGTGGAAGTAATGTTTTATATACGGTAGCAGCTGAAAAATCCATTTCAAAGATTGTAGAAATGGGACTCGATAAGCTTCCTATTTGTATGGCAAAGACTCAATATTCTCTTTCGGATAATGCAGCTCTCCTAGGCTGCCCAAAAGGCTTTGATGTCACTGTAAAAGAAGTACGAATATCAGCAGGTGCTGGTTTTATAGTTGTATTAACTGGTGATATTATGACAATGCCAGGCCTCCCAAAGATACCATCTGCAGAAAAGATAGATATACAAGAAGATGGCACTATTGTTGGTTTGTTTTAATCCTTTACTCTGTATTACCATATGCCTATATCTCACATATTGAACATGTATGCCCATGTCGATCGAACCCAAAAAGAGAACCTAGGAATTATTATCCAGGTTCTCTTTTTATAACGCCTAGTTTCAAAATGAAATTTTTCGATTGTAGAAAAATTTCATTACATCAGCGGCGTTTCATCGAGGCGGGAGATATCCTCACCGCCTGAAAATCAAAGCGGTACCCGCCACTTGTAGAAGTGGAGAACATTTTCTTGCCTCGCTATAAATCTAAAGTGACCCAAAGTCACTTAAAAATACTTCAAGATACTTTATCTCATCAATTACCTCTTGAAGCCTATTTATATAGCTTTTTTCTGTGCAACCTTTTTTACTGTTATAGTATTTATTCACAACCCTCCAAAACTTCTGAGGAAACATAAACATGATTTTCATTAACTCGAATTCGCTTTCGCATAATGATTCAATTTTACAATACTCATTAATAATTTTTGCCGCTTCATCAATATTCCATTCGCACTTTCTCATCTTTCGTCTTAATAAGTTTACTAAATCGTATACTTTTAAATCATAACAGCAATATTCAAAATTAATTAAATACATTTCATCATTTTGAACAAAAATATTATGATGATTAAAATCATGGTGAGATATATTTTTACTTTTCTCTGCATCTTCAACTAGTTCATAGTATTCTGAGGTATCTAGCATATTTATTGCTTTTCTCCCCATTTCGTAAAAATAATCAACATATTGACACATTAAGTTGTCAAATTTAAGCTTACCCTTCTGAGCATTCTTTTTAAGCTTTTTAATTTCATCCAATCGTTTTCTATAGCAGCTCGGCAATCTTCCAAGCTCACTTCTAACCTTACTTTCTTCTGAGCAAATAAATCCTTTTGAAGCCTTATGCATATTTGCAAGTAGTTTTGCACATCTTATAGTTTCATCCTTGTTGTCAAGACTACATTCTCTGCCATCAATAACATTACTCATATATATAGTTTGATTATCATACGTTATAAATGATTTCCCCGTATTGGTACAAATATTTATGTCAATATTTGTAAATCCATTATTAAATAGATGCTCCTTCACCTCTGCAATAAAACAAACTCTATCTGGTTTTAGTGTTGTTATTTTAATTAGTCTTTTACCATTACTTGTATTGGCAATAAACATATCCCTGTAATTGGTAATGCTATTTATTTTAATGTCATAGTTTTCCTGCAGTTGGTTTTCCAATTCATGCATTTTGACCTCCATGAGCCGAATTACGGCAACAAAATGTAATACAGTATATATCATTAATAAGCCGCATATTGGTCATAAATTATAACGCCTAGATTCAAAATGAAATTTTTCGATTGTAGAAAAATTTCATTACATCAGCGGCGTTTCATCGAGGCGGGAGATATTCTCACTGCCTTATAACCAAAGTGATACCCGCCACTTATAGAAGTGAGGGAATTTTTCTTGCCTCGTTATTATTTCTAATCTGGTTACTAAAGTCATTTAGTTACAAAGCCTTTACCCTGTATCCAACTCTAAAAATACTCTGTCTCTAGCATTTTGTTTCAAACACAATATAACTCTAGAGTTTTTAATAATTTATTGATTTTAAACATTGGCATACCTTAGTAAAATAGCTCCCTAAATAGTTTAACCATTTCTTTAATAAATTTCACGTAACGTAGCTCCAAACCTAAAATTTCGTTCGATAGTAATTGACCTTTGTTATTTGTATTTTTTTTGTAAACATGTGCTAATAAATTATATGATTTTAAAAGCAAATGTAGACTTAAAAATTAAAATCCTATTAATTTAAGTTATTTTGCTCAAATCTCTCAGTTAAAATTGTAGGTGTGGAAGGCTTATCAAATGAAAAGTTAAGTAATTTTATATAATATAATTGTTTACTTAGAAACAAGCATTAGTAAACTTGTTCATGGATAGACTTTTCATTCAAAATTATGATTAATACTAATTGCATGAATTAGTTGTTAATAAAGCTTGCTGAAGAATATAAGAATATTTAGTGTTAATAAAATCACAAAAGCAGTATGCATGTATGTCTTAAATTGCTCAGCAAACTCGAAGGTTTTATGCTGAGAAAAAGACACAATGTCGGTTTTAGCACATTATGAACCATGGAAGGTGTATGTGGAAAGGCAGCAAAGCATTGATAGGTTTCCCATATAGTTATATTTTTTATGCCATAAATTTTAAAAAAATAAGAAGAATTAAACCCGGAACTCCTAAAATACCAATAATTAGTGCAGAATATATATTTAAAGCTATGTAAAAGTTAAAATAAATACCTATAAAATTAATTACAGCTAATAAAACTCCACCTAACACTGTATTAATTAATAACTTTTTTACTAACTTGACAGCATTCATTTTTTCACCCCTTTTAAAAAGTCAATTACTATAACAATACAAATATTTGTTAAAACTCCGCACAAAGGATGCTTTAACTTTAGCTAAGAATTATTATCATCATAATTAACTTTAATATAAATAAGTTATTTAGTTTGTTCTTTACTAAATATATTTTAGGGATGTCTAATATATTCTATAAAGTTCAACTTACGCAGCTGAAAATTATAGGTATTTTGCATTATTAATGGAAAGTTGCGTTAGAAATGATTGCATGAATTAGTTAGATGAGAATGAATGAAATTTGCTTAAAAAAATTAGTAATTATACTATGAATAGAACTATATGTTACTTAGCCCTATCGCCTTTGCTAATCTAATAAGATACTCATATTGAGTTTCAAATGTTTTTATCTGATAAGTATAATAGTCTACAAGTAAAAAATCTGAAACAAAGTTAAAATTATTATATGCATCAGATAAATCACATTTAACTCTTTTAATGTCTAACAAGAGATTACTTTTTTCAACTTCTAAAACATCTTTTTCTATTGTATTGAAAACTCTATTTAGTGTTTTGTTAAAAGATATTTCCATAAATTTCTCCTCTGTCATAATATATTATAACTCCCAGATTCAAAATGAAATTTTTCGATTGTAGAAAAATTTCATTTCATCAGCGGCGTGTAAGCGAGGCGTGGGATATTCTCACCACCTGAAAATCAAAGCAGTACGCACCACTTATAGAAGTGGGGGGACATTTTATTGCCTCGTTATAAATGATTGACCTTTTATTATAATATTTATACATAAATGGAAATATTCTATATATTCTAAATTAATACTTTTCTATAAGCAATGCACCATTATTCTCTATTATATTGATAATTGATTCCATCCTGTCATCATCCACCTTCATACTAAATAGAGCATTACCCTTTGAAACTAAATCTTCATACGCCCTTCTTTTTTCTTCTGGTATTTTAGCATCAGCTATTCCACCTATAATGCCTCCAAATATAAAACCAACTATAAGACCCGAAATTGGACCAACAGCTTCAATAAAACTTAAATCCTGAAAAAACATACTTACAGCACCAATTAGTATTCCAATAACTCCTCCCAATATCCCACCAGTGACTATTCCATCAAATATTCTTTCTCTCCTACTGAAAATATATGGTATTGAATCGCTTACCATTAATTTCATATGTCCATCCCCATTATTTGATTTATAATATGCTTTATTACCGCTGTCCTTAACAAGTATAGAGATATTATCTGTTTTAAGACCTTTATCTCTGACTTCATAGGCCGTTTTTTCTGCATTATCAAATAATTCAAAAATAGCTACAATTGTCTTAGCCAATCAAATCACTCCAAAAAAAAAGTGTTATTTTATCTTTATCTTAAATATAGTTTTTTATTCAAGATATCTAAACCTGCAAGATTAGCATATTATGTCTAATGTACTCAAAATCAGAAAATTTATAAGCACTTGAAATTACTGATATTATCAGAATAATAAAATATAGTATGTAGTTTTCTAACTTCAAAGTCAGAGTAAAACAATTTATTTCATTGTTATATATTCATAAAAATTTATATATTCCAAAATATATGTTTTAATAGTTCTATTGGCCGCTCTATAAATATATCTGGTTTCACTCTTTCCAACTCAACAATTGGGCTGTATGTCCATGCAACTGCCGCACTCTTAATACCTGCGTCCTTAGCACATAATATATCTAATGGACTGTCTCCCACATATAAAACTTCATCCTTGTTCTTTACATTTGCCCTTTCCATAGCTTTTATCAGTGGCTCACCATCAGGTTTGTGTTTTGTTGAAGCTTCAGAGCCATTTACAAATAGAAAATAATCCATCAAATTAAAAACTTTTAATCCTCTAATAGCAAGCTCTTGTCGTTTTGATGTAACTACTCCCAAAACTATACCCTTTTCATACAAGGTCTTAATTAAGTGGTATATACCTATAAAAATTGCTATGCTATTATCGTGTTTTTTTTCATTATATTCACGATATGTTTTTGCAAGTTCTTCTTCTCTTCCTGGGTAAATATCCTTTAGATGGTTCATTAGCGGCATACCAATATAACTAATAGTTTCCTCCTGAGGTCTAGTAGCGCCAAAGTGGTGCATAAAGGTATAATTAAAAGATTCTAATATAAGTGGAACTGTATCAATCAGTGTTCCATCCAAATCAAAGAAAACATATTTAAATTTATTCATTTATAATCTTACCTTTCATATAATCTTTTTTACTGCCAATATCTTTGTATTGTACTTGCACATCAAAAACCGAACATTTTATCTTATATATGCGTATACTATATTGCATTGTATGACTATTTTAAATGTTAAGCTTTATTTACTTGTTAATTTTATTAATATTAATTATAATCTATATTATATATAAAAAAAATATATAATATAGATATATAAATGGCTATAATATATTTTTATGAGTAGATTTTATCATTTTGATTATATTTATTAATTACTCAGTTTATTTTCTATTTATCTAAATCTAATAAATTTTAACACTTCGTTATATAAATTTAGATTTAGTAATTAAAGGATAAAATATCCATATAGCAGTAAAAATTTTTTGAAAAGTTGAGGGTGAATTTAATTGAAAAACAAAATTATACATTCATTACCCAATCTACTAACATTTATGAATTTATCACTTGGTATTATTGCTCTATTATTTGCAATTAAAAACGAATTGATTCAAGCATCTTTGTTAGTAATGGTTGCGGCGTTAACTGATAGATTTGATGGCAAGGCTGCTAGAATGTTGGATTGTACTAGTGAATTGGGAAAAGAATTAGATTCTTTATCAGATGTAATTTCATTTGGTGTTTCTCCTATAATAATAGCTTGGAAGATTAGTTTCTTTAATTTAGGTATTTTAGGATACTTGCTTGCTGTTATATATCCTATTGCTGGAGCTTACAGGCTTGCAAGATATAATGTTTCTACATTTAATAATGTGTTTTCTGGAGTACCAATAACAATTGCTGGTGCTTTTCTATCAATAGTTAATTTATATAATAGCTTTTCTCTTATACGCCAAACATATAGTAATATAAACACTATAGTTTGTGGTCTTATAATTGTTTTATTATCATATTTAATGGTTAGTAATATACAAGTTAAAAAGAGATAATTTAATCCACACTTTTATATCTGTAAAGTGTTCTTTATCCACATTCTTATATGGATATGTAGATATCTATCCTCCTAACAATCTACTAATATATTTTACTTTACATTGAGAGGTGAGCATGATAGCCTTCTAGTTTGCAAAGCCGTATTATAGGATGGCTTTCCAATCAATTATTCTTTCTCACAGAGGCTAATTGTAAAGAAAAATATAGCTCGGAAATAGGAAGCCTACCTATACATTTTTTGATTACCTCCACATAAAAGAAGCTATATCAAAACATGAAATTTACTGAATTTTTGTGGAAATATAAAAAAGATAGAAACATATAAAATGTTTTTATCTTTTTGGCGGAGAAGAAGGGATTCGAACCCTTGCTAGGATTGCTCCTACTAACGGTTTAGCAAACCGCCCCCTTCGACCTACTTGGGTACTTCTCCATTTATAATATGCTAACCACAAAGTAAATTGAACTAGCATATTATTGGCGGAGAGACAGGGATTCGAACCCTGGATAGGCTCACACCTATGCCGGTTTTCAAGACCGGTGCCTTAAACCAACTCGACCATCTCTCCATAAATTGCTTACGCAACGAACTTTATTTTACAATGAATCAGTATATTTGTCAATACTTTATATGAAAAACTTAATTATTAAATATTCCCATCTTAAACTAAATCTGGAATTCACTTATCCAAATGGACAAGCTTTGAACAAATAACTTCCATTTTAGTTGATTTTACTGGAGCTATTTTTTATTTGAATGAAAAAGTAAATTTCACTCTCATCTCTATATGAAATTTACTCTTTCAGTTCAACTATTTAAAAACAACATTTAGCACAGAATATTCTTTAATAAATTTATATAATATGAGTTGAATATGTGTATTCTAAATTTCTAACTATATTTATTTTGAGTAATATTCAAATTCTAATTAATATAAATGTCAACCTAGAAGCTCATTATATAATACTTTCATCGGAGAAATAAAAGTGCTATTTGGATAATTACTAATAAAAGTATTAATGAGTAATTTTGCTTCATTATATTTTGATACTTTATAGTAGCTTTTAGCTAAATAGAAATATGCATCATCCATAAAATATTCATTTTTTTGTCCAAAGTCAATGGCTCTGTTTAAGTTTTCAATTGCTTCATTGAACTTTTTATTTTTATAACTCTTATATCCATCTGAATAAAGCATTAGTGCTGCTTTATTATAACTATTTGAAACTAAATATTCGTATATTTCTTTTGATTTTGTAGTCAATAATTCAGTATTTATATCGTATTTAAGCTTTAATGCACATTTAACATAATCCTCTTTATTATAATACTCATATGCACCAAGTAATAAATCATTACAAACTATAGTATTACTATACTTCGTTTCTAAATTAAGGGTTTTACCTTCTTCTAATTTAAAATTTTGCTCAGATTGAATTAATTTATTTCTAATGGATTCAATCTCCGCTGTAAGTCTATCAATTTCCTTTAAAGCTGCATTATAATCAGTAACTACATTTATCTTCGCTTTTTCTTCTGTTGAAAGCTTACTCTGATATTCACTAATATTATTTTGAAATTTTACTTGGCTATAAGCAGTTAATAATAAAACTATAAAAGCACCAGTAAACAAAATAAGTGCATATATCCATATTTGTTTTTTATCATTTTTACTATCACTATGATTAATAAACTTTAAATTCATAACAAAATGCCTCCAAATTACACAATTGGAATAGGTATTATTTCAATATTAATTTGTATAATTTCTCTCTATATTTGTTTTTTTTGCTATATCTATCGCTTGAATTTCTTCAGCTGATAATGAATACTTTGACTTACCTGAAATAATAGGTTTTGCATATGTTGAGGAGCTATCTCTAGCATATATTCCACTTATAACAATTCCTGAATCATTATTATCAAGAAGAGCAATTGCAAAGCTTAAATCACTTCCTACATTATCAAAAGCATTAAACCTTATTATTCCAAATTTTTGTATACACTGAAATAAATTTCTTTCTATATTATTTATTTTAACTTCAATATCTTTATTTTTAGCACTAACAGAATTTATATTTGTTAAGCAAGTTTCCAAAAGCTCTTCCATATTTCTGTCACTTAATCCATTCATAAACCTACTATATTTAATTTTTAACTTATTTGTTTTTCTCATATTCAAAAATAACAATATACAATTAATTAAAATAAAAACAAAACTAATAATAAATAAGAATTGAATTTCAAATTGTATGTTTATTATATTACTAAAAAAATCATTCATTCTTTAATGCTCCTTATTATTTAAAATACATTAGTAACCTTTACAACATTAAAAGTCTTTCAGTGTTCAAATTATAAAATTGTTTATTACTATAATAAATGTAATAAATTAGTTAATTAGTAAATAGTAAAACTGTTATTGTATATATCATTATTTTTATCCGTTGAACACATTTATCATCTATTGTTCATAATATGTAAAAAATATATCCTGCATTTTTTACATTTAGGATTGCAAACTATTTCATTCAATATTTATAAACAAACTTTATTAGCGTCTTAAATTTTTATTACAAATGTAGACTTCTTAAATATATCTCAATTAATTAAAAATAATTTAGTATTTTTGACTATATTATTCTATTTGGTCCTATTTTGATTTTTACGCCACTTTAATGCTTTATATACATATTATATTGGATACTATAAAAAAATTAATTACAATTGATTTTATAAGGTCACTTTTTTAAGACTTATTGTAAAAATAATCCAACAATCTGTCCAGTTCATCATTTGAATAATACTCAATTACTATTTTTCCTTTATTTTTATTAGCATTTAATTTTACTTTAGTACCTAAAATATTTTTTAGTTTATCTTCAACATATTTATATTCTAGATTCTCTGATTTTGTATTTTTATTCTTTTCCTTTTTGTGTAAAATACTTTTAATATAGTTTTCTGTTTCTCTTACACTAAGTTTATTATTTATAATATATTCTGCAGCAGATTTTTGTAATTCTTCATTTTCAATAATAACTAATGTTCTTGCATGTCCACTAGTTAATTCACCACTTACTATAAATTTCTTTACATCATTTGAAAGCCCAAGTAATCTAATAGTATTAGCAATTGCTGATCTGCTTCTTCCTATTTTCTCAGCAATTTGCTCTTGCGTTAAGTTAAATTCGTTCATCAGGTTAATAAATGCATTAGCTTCTTCAATAGGATTGAGATCCTCTCTTTGAAGATTTTCTATAAGTGCAACCTCCATAACCTGTAATTCAGTAAAATCTTTAACTAATGCAGGTATAGTACTTAAACCAGCTAATTTTGCAGCTCTCCATCTTCTTTCTCCAGCTATTATTGTATAAATACTACTATCTTTTTTTACAATAATAGGTTGAATAATACCATGCTGTTTTATTGATTCTGATAGTTGTAATAATTTTTCATCATCAAATAACTTACGTGGTTGAGCTGCATTTGGTTCAATTTCATTTATTTTCAATTCTAGAACTCCAATATTATCTTCCATAGATTCATTAGATATTAATGCGCCTAATCCTTTACCTAAACCCTTTTTTATCATATGACCTATATCACCTCTTCAGAATACTCAATTACTTCTTCTGCTAAATCAATGTAACATTCTGCACCCTTTGATTTTGCATCATATAAAATAATGGGCAAACCAAAACTCGGAGCTTCACTTAATCTAACATTCCTAGGAATAATTGTTCGATAAACTTTATTTTTAAAATATTTCTTTACTTCTTCAACAACTTGTATTGACAGGTTTGTTCTTGCATCAAACATAGTAAGAACTACACCTTCCACATCCAATTCTGGATTAAGATGTTTTTGAACAAGTTTTACTGTATTCATCAACTGACTAAGTCCTTCTAATGCATAGTATTCACATTGAATTGGAACTAAAATTGTGTCTGATGCAGTTAGTGAGTTTAGTGTGAGAAGTCCTAAAGAAGGAGGGCAATCAATAATTATAAAGTCAAACTCTTTTCTGATATAATATAAAGCAGCCTTTAATCTATTTTCCCTTGATATCACAGAAACAAGTTCAACCTCTGCTCCTGCAAGTTGAATATTTGATGGACACAACATAAGATTATCTATACATGTCTTAACTAGAGTATTTTCTATAGCCTCATCATTTATTATTACATCATATACCGACTGTTTTAAGGACTGTTTATCAACACCAAGTCCACTAGTAGTATTTCCTTGAGGGTCAATATCTATTACGAGTACCTTTTTACCCTTGTATGCAAGACATGCACTTAAATTAACTGCAGTTGTAGTCTTACCTACGCCACCCTTTTGATTGGCTATGGCTATTATTTTTGCCAAAAATATCTCACTCCTATCAAATTCCAAGTTAAATTAGTAAATTACTGATAAAACAATCATTATTTTTATTTTGTTTATAATATATAAAATCTACATTTAACTATATTTCTTATTAATATCTTTTATAAAATATATATTATTAAAATAAATCTTTCTTTGAAATTATATCATAGTGAATATAATAATACAAAGTTTTTATCTTATTGAATTAATGTTTCACGTGAAACATTGTACTGTTTATACATTATATAAATTAACTTTCGCAGTTAAATATACTGCTTAAAGCCAAGTAATATAAGGTGTGGTAGTATTATTAATTGAAAGTTGGTTTTGATAGAAAAATAGAAATACGTATTTTTGTCTATAACAAAATCCAAAACAATCTATTTTAAGATTTACAAGCTTTGTAAATCTTTTAACTATCAAAGACAGTATTTATCATAGTACATATAATATTTCAAATTCTTATCTTTTTAACTCATTCTTCGCAATTGAACATACTAAAGTCATGTAAAATTAGTTGCAATAGTATTATCAAATGAGAATTTAATAAATTTTATAAGGTAATTTTGCTCACGTGACAACATAAATTGGTAAGCTTAATCGTAGCAAGACTATTCATTCATTAGTTATTTAGAAATAATTCATCATTTAGTTTTTAGAAATATCTATGTTCAATGAATATATTTATAGTAATCATGAATTATATAAAGAATTATTCATCTACGTTTACAGTTACAAGCTTCAAGTTTATATGTTCATAAATATAATGATGTCGGTTTTAGCACACTATGAACCATAAATATAGAAAGGTGTCAATAATACTTCTAATTGAAAATACTAGTTCATAGCACTTACTCGTTCTAAAAATTATTTTTGCAACTAATAGTTGATAATTTTCCTCCACTATTGATTTTTAATCTAGGAAGTTTGAATAATTAAATAATGTTTCACGTGAAACATTATTTATCATTTATTCATTTCAATAATTGTTTACTTTATTTTTTTCGTTCTCACAGAGTCCCGATGACAATCAAAACATGGCTCAAAAACAGGTAGCCTAACTATAAATTTTTTGATTGCCGAACACACTCCTCATAAATATTAGAATCAATTACTACCACCAAAGCCGACAGTTTGTATTTGAGGATAAAGCTTCCTAATGGTCATAGAATTAATTAAAATCAGACTACGTTAAAAGCTATATTTCGCAATAATAAAGGAGCCTTTGGCCAGCAATTGACCTTAGTAAAGAAAGTGTTAAGTTCAAATTTCCTATATCAGTAATTGCAGGAACTATCATTGTTCATTCTCAGCATTTTAGCCGTCGCACACATTCTCCACTAATGCTTCATACAAGTGTGACAGAAAAATATTTAGATCTTGCTGAACAATTGTAAACTAAATTGAATACTGACCTTATGATTTCATTAACACAAAAATTATTGTATTTATTAAGCAAGATTTTTTACCAACTAATTCATGCAATTATTTCTAACTCGACCTTCAATTGATAAGTTCCCACACCTACAATTTCAACTGGGAAAGTTGAGTATTATATATAATAAATACCCATATCAAAATATAATATGGGTACTCATATAAAATATATCTAAATATCAAGATTTGTTACATCCTTTGCATGAGCGTGTATATAATCTTTTCTGGGTTCAACTTTATCACCCATAAATGTTACAAACACTTCATCAGCAGCTATTGCATCGTCTGCACTAACTCTTTTAATCATTCTTGTTTCAGGATTCATGGTAGTTTCCCATAATTGATCAGGATTCATCTCACCTAATCCTTTATATCTCTGAATATTGACACCTGAATCTCCTTTAATCCACCCAGTTTCCCTGTATATTTTTTCAAGCTCCTTTTCATCAAAAGCATAATGCTCTTCTTTTCCTTTTTGCACTTTAAATAAAGGAGGCATAGCTAAATATACATGTCCTTCTTCAACTAATGGTCTCATATATCTATAGAAAAATGTTAATAGTAACATTCTTATATGTGCACCATCTACATCTGCATCAGCCATTATAATAATTTTATTATATCTTAACTTACTAGTATCAAACTCTTCTCCAATTCCAGCACCTAAAGCTATTATAACAGGTAATAATTTTTCATTATCAAAAACTTTATCAACTCTGGATTTTTCAACATTAAGCATTTTGCCCCAAAGTGGTAATATTGCTTGAATTCTTCTTTCTCTTCCTTGTTTTGCAGAGCCGCCTGCAGAATCTCCTTCGACAATAAATATTTCTGTTAAAGCAGCATCCTTTTCTGAGCAATCAGCTAGCTTTCCAGGAAGTGTACTTGTTTCTAAAGCACTTTTTCTTCTTGTCAAATCTCTTGCTTTCCTCGCAGCTTCTCTTGCTCTTGCTGCTGTAAGTGCTTTTTCTAATATAATCTTAGCAATAGTAGGATTTTCCTCCATAAAAAATGTAAGTTTTTCAGTTACTATACTTTCTACAAATCCTCTTATATCACTATTTCCAAGTTTTGTTTTAGTTTGTCCCTCAAACTGAGGATCAAGAAGTTTTATACTAATAATAGCAGTGAGACCTTCTCTTACATCTTCACCAGAAAGATTTTTATCACTTTCTTTTAAATAGTTATATTTCCTAGCATAATCATTGTATACTTTAGTAATAGCTGTTCTAAAACCTGTAAGATGCGTACCACCTTCTGATGTTGCAATATTATTTGCATAACTAAATACAGTTTCATTGTATCCAGTATTATATTGTAGTGCTATTTCAGCTATATTTGTATCTTTTTTACCATGAATGTAAATAACATTTTCATGTATAACATCTTTATGTTTATTTAAATACTCAACAAATGATGAAATTCCTCCCTCATAATGAAGATCCTTAATTATTTTTTCCTCGGATCTCTCATCAACTAAACGAATTCTAACTCCACCATTCAAAAATGCCATTTCTCTGTATCTAGTTATCATATTATCAAAGTCAAATTCTATTTCTTCAAATATTTCAGAATCCGGTTTGAAAGTAGTTGTTGTACCATGCTCATCTGTTTCTCCAATGACTTCAACAGATGTAATAGGAGTACCCCTAGAATATTTTTGTCTATAAATATGTCCCTCTCTACATACTGTAACTTCCATACTTTCTGATAAGGCGTTTACAACTGATGCTCCAACACCATGTAGTCCACCAGATACACTATATGCTCCACTTCCAAACTTACCACCAGCATGTAAAATTGTATGAACAACTTCAAGGGTTGGAATACCCATTTTAGGATGGATTCCTACTGGAATTCCACTACCATTATCTATAACAGTTACAGATTTATTTTTGTGAACTATAATCTCAATCTTGTCACATCTATCAGCTAAAGCCTCATCTATACTGTTGGCTACAATTTCATAAATTAAATGATGTAACCCCTTTGTAGAAGTACTTCCTATATACATGCCAGGTCTTTTTCTTACAGCCTCCAAACCTTCAAGTACTTGAATTTGGCTTTCATCATATGATGAATCTATATGTGTATTATCACTCATAATATTATGTCTTCTTCCTTTCAAAATCAGTTAATATTTGCAAAAAACTACGAAAACACCACAAATTTATATGTACTATAAATATAATACAGAGATTTTATATATTTGCAATTTCACTTATATATTGTGATCTTTTTTTAAGAGTAACAGAAGATATAGGCGATAAATAAATTATGCTTTTTTTATCTATCTCTGTAATTATAAAAGATTTTGGAAGATCTTCGGATATACTTCTAATAAAGCCTTCTTCTTCAGCAATCTTTAAAAATTCTTTAGTATCTTTCGAAATAGTAGTTGTATCAATATCCATGATAGCAATTACATCTTTTACTGGAATAACAATATCTCCACCGATATGCAAAAACATTTAATATGTCCTCCCATTAACTTCTACTTATAATTTTACATTATTAACATACTTAATGCAAACGTTCATTTTCAAAACTATTTAATACAAAACCGTTTTCTATTTCATAGTATCTAGCTGAAGTTTCTAACAAATTTTTAAAATGCATGTAATTGGTACATGTAATAAATGTCTGAACACTTCTAATACTATCCATCAAATATTTTTGCCTATTTTCATCTAATTCAGACATAACATCATCCAAAAGCAAAATAGGATATTTCCCAGTTTCTTTATTTATAAGTTCTATTTCAGCAATCTTTATTGATAAAACAGATGATCTTTGTTGTCCTTGAGAACCATATAGCTTTAGACTATTATTATTTATTAAAATATCGTAATCGTCCCTATGCGGTCCTATTGAAGTATAACCAACAGAAATATCTCTATTGATGCTTTTCTCCAATTGCTTTGTATATATTTCAATTATCTCATTTTTTTTTTCTGAATCTTGATAATTAAAGTTACAATCATAATTAAATGTAATTATTTCTCTATCATTGGTAATAAACTTATGTTGCTTCTGTGCAATTTCTGATAAAACAGTAGCAAATTTCTTACGTTCTAAAATTATATTTGCAGATACTTCTGCAAGCTTATTATTCCAAATATCTATAGTATCAATTAAACCAGTTTTTGAGTATAAATTTTTCAATAACATATTGCGATGTTTTAAGATTTTTGCTAGTAACTGAAGATTATAAAAATAAGTGGGTTTTATTTGACTCAAAGTTATATCTACAAATCTCCTTCTTTCACCTGGTCCCTGTTTTATAATAGACAAGTCTTCAGGAGCAAAAAGAACCGCATATAAATTTCCCATTAACAAACCAAGTTTTTTAATGGGAATTTCGTTTATTTGTATTTGTTTTTTTTGATTATTCAAATATTTCATATTAATATTTCTTTCTAAACCATTATTATAAACATGTGTATTAATATTATAATAATCTGAACCAAACCTAACTAATTCAGTATCTTTAGAAGTTCTATGTGATCTACCTGTAGCACATAAATAAATGGCTTCAAGAATATTAGTTTTCCCTTGGCCATTATTTCCATAAATAATATTAAAGCTATCTGAAAAATCAATTTTTGTATCTTTATGATTTCTAAAATTCTCTAAAATTAAACTTTTTACAATCAATTTGATACCCCATATTTTATCTTGCTAATACTTCATATTTTTTGTTTTCAAATTCTACTATATCACCATTTCTCAATTTTTTCCCTCTTTGTATTTCAACATTCCCATTCACTTTAACAAATCCATCTAAAATAAAGCTTTTTGCTATTGCACCATTATCACATGCACCAGACCATTTTAAAAATTGATCCAATTTTATATACTCAGTACTTATTTCAACTTTTTCCATAAATCCCCCTAAAATAAATATATATAACGAGGCAAGAAAATATCCCTCACTTCTATAAGTGGCGGGTACCGCTTCGATTTTGAGGAGATGAGAATATCTCCTCCTCGCTTACACGCCGCTGATATAATGAAATTTTTCTACAATTGTTAATTTTCATTTTGAATCTAGGCGTTATAATCATATTCTGACCGCTTGAACTAAGTAAGCAAATGCATCACTATTTTCAATTACAGGCCTAAAAGTGCAAGGGGCATTTGTAGTAATAAAATATATCGTAGATCTCTCATCATCAATAGCTTTTAAAGCATCAATTAGATATGTAGGATTATAGCCTATTTCTAACGTATTACCCACTATTTCACACTTTATTTCTTCTCTTACATTACCTAATTCAGCATTTGATGTAATAACAATTTTATCATTGCTAATAAATAATTTTACAGGACTATTCTTGTCATTCATAGAAATTAAAGAAGCTCTCTCTAAACTTGATTGAAATTCTTTATTATTTATAATAACTTTTGTTTCAAAATCTTTATTTAGTAAACTATTATAATTTAGAAATTTACCTTCAATGAGTCTTGAAACTATTCTCCATGATTGAGTATCAAAAACAATTTGATTATTAGAATTATACAAAAAGACTTCATCGTCATTAGCCTGAAGTATTTTTGATATTTCATTCAATATTTTTCCAGGAACAATGACTGAAAAATCTGATATATCACTATTTATAAGTTTTTTTCTTAACGCAAGCCTATATCCATCAATAGATACAAAATTTAATTCATTATTTTTGACTTCTATAAGTGTTCCAGTTAATACAGGTCTATTTTCATCAGAACCAACAGCAAATACAGTTTGCCTAATCATATCCTTTAAATCAGATTGTGTCAAACACAAAATATTTTCTTTGTCAACATCAGGTAAATTTGGATAACCTGAAGGATTTACACCTTTTATTTCAAAGTGCGAATTTTCACATTCAACAATAACTAAATTTTCTTCGTTTACTTCAATAAGTACTTCTGAATCAGGTAATCTTCTGACTATATCACCAAACATTTTTGAATTAATTACTATTGAACCAGTATTTCTTATATCAGCTTCTACAAAGCATTCTATTCCAATCTCTAGATCATTACCAGTTAGTTTAAACTTATCATCAACGCTTAATAATATACCTTCAAGTATAGGTAGTGTTGTTTTAGTTGAAACTGCTTTTTGAACAATATTTATTCCATTTAGTAAGTTTTCCTTTGAGCAAATAATTTTCACGGCAACCTCCGTTTATATATATATATATATTTATAATATAAATTCAGTAAGAATAGTAGTAAGTGCTGTTAAAACTGTGAATAACTCTTGAAAGCTAGTTACACGAATTGTTCAAGGTTGTTAATAATATGTTGAATAGTTGTAACAATTTATTAACATTAAATTAGATTAAACATAAAATCAAAGTTATTCACAAAAAATAATCACCAAATCAACAAAAACTGTGTATAAGATCCTTGAATATAAAAATTTATCCACCAATTATATTTTTTTTAATATCTTCAATAGTTCTTCTGAGTTCTGCACTATTATTAGTATCATTTTTTATTTTTTCACATGCATGCATTACAGTAGTGTGGTCTCTTCCTCCAAATTCATCACCTATTTTTGGAAGTGACATATCTGTCATTTCACGACAAAGAAACATTGCTATCTGACGTGGAAATGAAACATCCCTGGATCTTTTCTTTGATTTAAGTTCATCTGTTTTGAGATGAAAGTATCTAGAAACAGCTTCTTGTATAGTTTTAGAATTAATAACAACTGTTTTACTATTGTTAAACATATCTTTTAGTGCTTCAATAGCCATATCTACATCAATTTTATGCTCAGTTAATGTTGAATAGGCAATTACTCTATTTAATGCACCCTCTAATTCACGAATATTTGAAGCAACCTTATCAGCTATGTAAACCATAACATCATCTGGTACATCAAGTTTTTCAAGCTGAGCTTTTTTTCTAAGAATAGCAATTCTTGTTTCTAAATCAGGTGGAGCTATATCTGCAATAAGACCCCATTCAAATCTAGACCTAAGTCTATCTTCAAGAGTATTTATATCCTTTGGAGGTTTATCACTTGAAACAATAATTTGTTTATTAGCTTCGTATAATGCATTAAAAGTATGGAAAAATTCTTCCTGAGTTCTTTCTTTACCAGCAATAAATTGTATATCATCTATAAGTAAAACATCTATATTTCTATATTTATATCTAAATTCTTCATTCTTATCATCTTTTATGGCATTTATTAACTCATTAGTAAATTTTTCAGATGATACATATAGAACTTTTAATGATGGATTTTGACTTAAAACAAAATGACCTATGGCATGCATAAGATGTGTTTTACCAAGTCCAACTCCTCCATATAAAAACAAAGGATTATATGCTTTAGCTGGTGCTTCAGATACTGCCAATGATGCAGCATGTGCAAATCTATTTCCATTACCAATTACAAAGGTGTCAAATGTGTACTTTGGATTTAAACCCAAACCAGATGTATCTTCAGAGTATTCCTGAGCTGCAGGTTTTGATTGAGTTTGTGATGGTATAGAAAAATAAATATTATATTCTTTGTGTGTTATTTGCTTAAGAGAATTTTTAATTAAGTATGAATATCTTGATTCAAGAATTCCCTTCTGAAAATCAGCAGGAACTCCCAAGGTCACAGTATTGGAGTCAATAGAAATAGGTTCTATTGTTAAAATCCAAGTATTGTAACTTATATCTGTCATTTCATCTTTAAGTAATTCCAATGTTCTATTCCATATATCATTTAAATGCACACTCATCTTATTTCGCCACCTTGGTTATAATCAAAATTAATAATAGCAAAGTGTAAAAATCTTTACATTTTGCTAAATATATAATGTTATTAAAAACAAATCAGATATGTAAATAATAAACAAAAAATTTAAGATAATAAATATTCTAAAAGTTTTTATGTGAAAAGTATAAATAAAAATAAAAAGTTATTAACAACGTGATATAAAAAACACACAAGTTATCAACAAGCATTAATAAATATAACAGAGTTTTGTGGAAAATTCAATATAAAAAACACAAGATATCCACAAAAAAATTTTTTTATCAACCAAAATATCCACAGGTTTTAAATGAATGACAAAATTTCAACAACATATTGTTCATATACTGTTTTCGAATACTATATGTTGATTTGTCAAGCTATAAAAAATTATATACAAATAATATTATCGAAATAGTGTATATAAATGAACCTTGACAGTTTAAAAAGTATTAATATATAATAGATTCGGTGTCTTTAAAAGAAAAGACTATTATAAGTTTATATAAAGTAAATTAGAACGGGGGTGGACTAATGTTAAGAACATATCAACCTAAAAAAAGGCATAGGCAGAAAGAACACGGCTTCAGAAAAAGAATGAGTACTGCAAATGGAAGAAAAGTATTAAGAAGACGCAGACTAAAAGGAAGAAAAGCTATTTCAGCGTAAGACCGCATTTTGTGGTCTTTTTCTTTAAAACTTGCTATCTTCCATACAGGTTAATTTTAAAATAATAGTATAGCTTGAAAAACTCAAAAATTAATTTTTAGTGTTTTTCTTTACTATTTTTTTGATAGTGGTATAGACAAAATGGAGGTTAGCGTGAAAAAAAGTGCAACACTAAAAAAGAATTATGAGTTTACGAGAGTTTTTAATAAAGGATTGTTTTATGTAGGAAGGCATATAGTTGTTTATGCCTTTCCTAATAGGCAATCTATAAAAAGAATTGGAATATCAGTTTCTAAAAAAGCAGGAAATGCAGTATTAAGAAATAAAAAGAAAAGGCTGATT
This sequence comes from Bacillota bacterium, assembly GCA_023398105.1. Lineage (GTDB taxonomy): Bacteria > Bacillota > Clostridia > Acetivibrionales > DSM-1351 > Ruminiclostridium. The sequence continues at coordinate 169,173 of JAEWST010000002.1, forward strand.
AGAGAAGTTTATAGGAATTATGAAGATTTTATTCTTAATGGGTATGATATAGTTGTTGCTGCACGAGGTGGAGAAACTGTTTTCAAATATTCTGAATTACTTAAGGAGTTCAAATATTTATTAAAAAAGTTGCAAGTATTTGATCAGGAGAAATATAATTGTTTAAAAAAGCTTTAGTGTATTTAATTCGATTATATCAAAGGTTTATATCACCTTTAAAAATAAAGCCTACGTGTAGGTTCTATCCAACATGTTCGCAGTATGCCTTAGAGGCTATAATTAAGTATGGTTGCTTTAAAGGTAGTTATATGGGAATAAAGAGAATATTAAAGTGTCATCCCTTTCATCCAGGAGGGTATGACCCTGTGAAATAGATAAAATAAACAATAGGTTTAGGAGAAAAAATAAAATATGTTAGATTTTATTGCTGGTCCACTAGGTAAATTTCTTTACTGGATTTATGGTGGAGTAAATAATTACGGTTTAGCACTAATTATATTTACAATAATTGTAAGGACAGCTATGGTTCCATTAACACTGAAACAATATAAGTCCACTGCTGGTATGCAGAAGATTCAGCCGTTACTGCAAGAAGTACAAAGAAAATATTCTAATGATAAAGAAAAACTGAATCAAGAAACCATGAAGCTCTATCAAGAACATAAAATAAACCCAGCTGGTGGATGTTTACCTTTGATAATTCAAATGCCGATTTTGTTTGCATTATGGCAGGTTATAGCAAGACCATTAAGATTTATGCTTGGATTTACAGACGATAAGTTAGCTAAATTAGCAGAAACGGCAAATGCTTCAGGTCAATATACTGAAATAGAGACAATTACTTACTTTATGAATAATGATATGGGAGATCAAGTTGGTAATTTAAATATGTTCTTTCCAAGCCATGGTGGAATAAACCTTGGTAGTATTCCTACATGGGATATTGGACAACTAATGTCAGATCCATCAAGACTATTAGTATTGATATTACCATTACTTGCAGTGGTTACAACATATTTAACAGTTCGTATGTCAATGCCTAAAAAGACTAATGACAAAGCAAAAGATAGAGCAGCAAATCCAATGGGTAATTCAATGTTGTATATTTCTCCCTTTATGACATTAATATTTTCGATGCAGTTCCCTGTAGGTATGTCGCTATATTGGTTTGTTGGTAATATATTTTCAATGGCACAACAATACTATGTAAATAAATATGTCCTTAAAAAGAAGGAGGTAGTGACAAAATAATGGCTTACAGTATAGAAAAAACAGGAAAGACAGTTCAAGAAGCAATTACAGCAGCATTATCTGAATTAAATTTAGCAGAAGAAGATGTTGATATTGAAGTTATTGAAGAAGGTGCAAAAGGGATTTTTGGTATTATTGGGTCAAAAGTTGCAAGAGTTAAGGTTACTGTAAGAGAAGAAGAGAACAATAACAGATGCGATATTGCTTCTGATTTTCTATATACCATATTAAATAATATGGAAGTTGAAGCAGATATTAGTGTAAGTGAAGATGATGAAAACATAGTTGTAGATATTAACGGTGATGATATTGGTATAATTATCGGACGCCGTGGTGAAACTATGGATGCTCTTCAATATCTAACTAGTTTAGTTGTAAATAAGGAATACGAGGAGTATAAGCGTGTTATTTTAAATGTTGAGAATTACAGACAGAAAAGAGAAGAGACTCTTGTAAAATTGGCTAATAGATTAGCTGAAAAGGTTGTAAAGTTTAAAAAGCCAGTTACACTTGAGCCAATGAATCCATATGAGAGAAGAATAATTCATTCGTCTTTACAAGGTCATAGATCTGTTGAGACATTTAGTACAGGCGAAGAACCAAAAAGAAAAGTAGTTATTGCATTAAAAAAATAATATCAGTTTATGGAATACAAATATATGGTGAAATGGTTCAGGAGTTTTCTTGAGCCATTTTGTGCGTTTGAATGTTTAGATTAAGTATATATAACGAGGTAGATTATGTATTTAGAAGATACAATTGCAGCACTTTCTACACCTGTAGGTACTGGTGGAATTGGAATTATAAGAGTAAGTGGAAATAAAGCCTTTGATATTGTATCAAATATTTTTATGTCTAATAAAACTATTGATGAAATTGATTCACATTCCGTAACCTATGGAAAAATAATAGATCCTATAAATAATACTATTGTTGACGAGGTTTTGTTGACAAAATTATGCAAGCCTAAGACATTCACAAGAGAAGATATTATTGAAATAAACTGTCATGGAGGCTTAGTGGTTGTTAACAGAATTCTTGAGCTTTTGCTTAAATATGGAGCACGTCCTGCAGAAGCAGGGGAATTTACAAAGCGAGCATTTTTAAATGGGAGAATTGATTTATCTCAGGCAGAAGCAATAATTGATCTCATCAATTCCAAAACAGTTGAGAGTTCTAAAGCCGCAATAAGCCATTTAGAAGGTAATTTATCAAAAAAATTAAACTCATTAAGAGAAGTATTGGTAGGATTGCTAGCACACATAGAAGTAACTGTTGATTATCCGGAGCATGACATTGAAGAGATAACAGGAGAAAAGGTACTAGAAAGTTTGATAATAATAAAGAATAGTCTTATTACACTCTCAAAATCCTTTGATAGAGGAAAAATACTTAGAGAAGGAATTAATATTGTTATAGCTGGCAAACCAAATGTAGGGAAATCCTCACTGCTAAATCAATTATCTGGAAATACTAAGGCTATTGTTACTGATATTCCTGGAACAACAAGGGATATTATCGAAGAATATATTAATATTAAAGGAATTCCATCTAAAATCATTGACACAGCAGGAATTAGGATTACTAAAGACATTGTTGAAAAAATAGGTGTGGATAAAGCATACAATGCAATAGAAAATGCAGATTTAATAATAATGGTTATTGCAGCTGATACTGGAATTCTTGAAGAAGATAAAGAGGTATTAAAGACTATACAAGATAAGAAAAGTATAGTAATGATTAATAAAATTGATTTGGTTAATGAGGACGAAGTTGAATCTATAAGGAAACAACTTAATGTTAATAAGATATTAGAGGCCTCAGTTATTAATGAGAAGGGAATAGAAGAGCTTGAGGAAATAATTTACAAAATGTTCTATACAGGAGAAATATCACAAAACAATGAAATAATATTAACAAATGCAAGACATAAAAATTTAGTAGATATGAGCATAGACTCAATAAATCAGGCAATAAATTCATTTGAGATGGGAATGCCTTTGGATATGGTTACTATAGATATAAAAAACTCTGCTGAATTTATTGGAAAAATAACAGGTGAGTCTATAGATGATGCTATTATGCACGAGATATTTAGTCAATTCTGTATTGGTAAGTAATTCAGATAACAATGAAAACAACTGGACAATACCACTTATGTGAAATTTGTATATTATTGGTTTTAATTCACAACTTAGTAGGATGTTATCAGATTAAAAAATTAAGAAAAAATAACATTTATAAAATAGTTAATAAATTTAACTGTGCTAATATATTATGTAACTAAGCTTTATGTAATATGACTCAACTTTTACAGTTGAAAATTGTAGATACACAAACTTATAAAATAAAAAGTTTAATAAAATAATTTGGTTTACTTGGTCACAAACCACTGATAAACTTGAGCATGGCTAGACTTTTTATGTGGGGAAGTTGAGTTAAAAAATATAAGAAATATTAAAGATATAGAAAGGAAGAATCCTAATGGATTATTTCGCAGGAAGTTATGATGTAGTTGTTGTAGGGGCAGGACATGCAGGCTGTGAGGCTGCATTAGCAGCTGCAAGACTAGGCTGCAAAACAATTATTTTTTCAATAAATTTGGACAGTATAGCTAATATGCCGTGCAATCCTAATATAGGTGGTACTGCTAAAGGTCACTTAGTAAGAGAAATTGATGCTTTAGGCGGTGAAATGGGTAAGAATACCGACAAAACCTTTATTCAGTCAAAGATACTTAATTTTTCAAAAGGTCCGGCAGTTTACTCTTTGAGAGCTCAAGTTGACAGACGCCAGTATCAGATGGAAATGAAGCATACACTAGAGTTACAGGAAAATCTTGATGTAAGACAGGCAGAAATAGTTGAAATTATTACTGATGAATCTAAAACAAGAGTTAAAGGTGTAAAAACTCATACAGGGGCTATTTTTGAGTGTAATGCAATTATTTTAACAACTGGAACATATTTGATGGGACGGATAATACTTGGAGATGTTAGCTATAGTGGTGGACCAGATGGACTTTTTCCTGCGAATAAACTTTCAGAAAGTCTATTAGACCTAAATATAAAACTATTGAGGTTTAAAACTGGAACACCAGCTAGGCTTAACAAAAGGAGTATCGACTTTTCAAAAATGAGTGAACAACAAGGTGACGATGAAATAATTCCATTTTCTTTCGAGACTGAGAGTATTGAAAAAGAACAAGTCTCCTGTTGGCTAACGTATACAAACAATAAAACACATGAAGTTATAAAAAACAATCTACATCGCTCACCTCTTTTTAGTGGAAATATTACAGGAATTGGTCCTAGATATTGTCCTTCAATTGAGGACAAAATTGTTAGGTTTGCTGATAAAGAGAGACATCAGGTATTTGTAGAGCCAATGGGACTTGATACTGAGGAGATGTATTTACAAGGTATGTCAAGTAGTCTACCAGAAGATGTTCAAATGGAGTTTATGAAAACAATACCTGGCTTAGAGGATGTAAAGGTAATGAGAAGTGCATATGCAATTGAATATGACGGTATTGATGCTACAGAGTTAAAGCTATCACTAGAACATAAAAAAATAGAAGGATTATTTTCAGCAGGTCAAATTAATGGTAGTTCTGGTTATGAAGAAGCAGCAGCACAGGGGATAATTGCAGGAATAAATGCATCAATGAAGCTTAAAGGAAAAAATCCGCTTATATTAGATAGATCCCAGGCTTATATTGGAGTATTAGTAGATGATCTAGTAACAAAAGGAACAAAAGAACCATATAGGATGATGACTTCAAGGGCTGAATACAGATTACTTTTAAGGCAGGATAATGCAGATTTAAGATTAACACCAATTGGAAGAGAGATTGGACTTATAAATACCGAACGTTTCAATATATTTTTACAGAAAAAAGAACTTGTTGAGAAAGAAATTAAGAGAATAGAGAGTACTTATTTACCTCCAAGTGAAAAGGTACTAAATTATCTTGAAAGCAGAAAAAGTACGGCAATTAAAAGTGGAATAAATCTTGCTGAATTACTTAGAAGACCTGAAATAAGCTATGAAAGCTTATCAGAAATATGTGAGCTTCCAAACCTGTCAAGAGCGGTAAAAGAGCAAGTTGAAATATCTATAAAGTATGAAGGTTATATAAAAAGGCAAATTCAACAGGTTGAACAATTTAAGAAACTTGAGGGCAGAAAAATACCAGATGATATTGACTATTCCCTCATCAAAAATTTGAGATTAGAAGCAATTCAAAAGCTTTCCCAAATAAAACCTGATTCTATTGGACAGGCTTCAAGAATAACAGGAGTTTCGCCTGCAGATATAACTGCATTGCTTATTTATCTTGAACAAATAAATAGGGTTTCAAATCAGATATAACGAGGCAAGAAAATGTCCCCCACTTCTATAAGTGGCGGGTAGCACTTTAGTTATAACGTGATTTTAAAACTTTTTTATTATAATAAAAACCACATAAAAGGTCTTCATTAAAACGGAGGAAAATATGGCTTTAGATATAGAATTAAGTAACCTTCTTATAGAGGGAGCTAAGCATTATGGAAAAGACATCTCTAATGTTCAAACAGAACAGTTTACCGACTATATGGAACTGCTTAAAGAATGGAACAAAAAAATAAATTTAACAGCTATAGAAGATGATAGGGAAATAATTATTAAGCATTTTATTGACTCCTTAAGTATATTACCGTATCTAAAGGATGAAAGAAAATCTCTAATTGATATAGGTACAGGTGCTGGATTTCCAGGTATTCCATTAAAAATTACAAGTAAAAATATAGATATAACACTGCTTGATTCTTTGGAAAAAAGAGTTAAGTTTTTAAATGAAGTAATTAAAGTAACTAATATTGATAGTATAAAAGCAGTTCATGGTAGAGCTGAGGACATGGGGTCAAATCCAATTTACAGAGAAAAATTTGATATAGCTGTAGCAAGAGCTGTTGCAAATTTACCAGTTTTACTTGAATATTGTCTGCCTTTTGTAAAAATAAATGGAATTTTTATCGCAATGAAGGGAAGTAACATAGAAGAGTTGAACAATAGTAGCAAAGCACTCGACATTTTAGGTGGGAAAATTGAGAAAATTGAAAAAATGGAATTACCTTTTACTAATATAGAAAGAAATGTTGTGGTGGTAAGAAAGTTTAGACACACCCCGACAAAATACCCAAGGAAAGCTGGCAAACCTGGAAAAGAGCCGTTGATATAGGAGTTAATAGAAATCTTTTTATAGCTTTTTATCGAACGATTATTTTTTGGTAATAAAGGAAATGAATAAATGCAAGAGAATTATCCTTTGTATAAAGATTTACAATATTTGGTATATTGCCAATGAAAAAATTATAATTTACACAAAGGATGGTGCCGTTATGTTAGAAAACAAAGTTCAATTTTCAAATCAGGAAAAGAAAGATGAGCTAAGAAATATTACTTATGTTGGTATTGATTTTATTAGGCCAAATCCATACCAACCAAGAAAACAATTCAATAAGTTAGCTCTTGAAGAACTATGTGAATCCATAAAACAATATGGTGTTTTACAACCAATCAATGTAAGAAAAATATCAATTAGTACATATGAGCTTGTTGCAGGTGAGAGAAGATTAAGGGCAGCAACAATGGCGGGTTTAAAGGAAATTCCAGCAATAATAATTAATGTTGATGATAATGATTCAGCTGTAATGGCATTAATTGAGAACTTACAAAGGGAAGATCTTAGCTATATGGAAGAAGCAGAAGGTTATAGTAACTTAATTAATGAACATGATTTTACTCAAGAAGAACTAGCACAGAAAATTGGAAAAAGCCAATCAACTATTGCAAATAAAATTAGGTTATTAAAGTTGCCTCCATTAGTAAAGAAGATTCTTGCAGATAACAATCTTACAGAAAGACATGCAAGAGCTCTTCTGAAACTTCATGATGAGCAACTTCAATTAAAGGTACTAAAGTTGGTTTGTGATAGAGGTCTGAATGTCAAAAAGACTGAAGAACTTGTTGAGAAAGCAATTGATAAATTCTCAAAAGATGTAAAAAAGAAGTCAAATGACAGAAAGATAACCAAATCTATAAAGGATGTAAGAATTTTTGTTAATACAATAAAGCAGGCGATTGACATAATGAAACAATCAGGAATAAATGCCAAAGCAGCTCAGATTGATAGAGGAGAGTACATTGAATTTGTGGTACGCGTTCCTAAGAATAATATGGCTTAGTATTTAATATAATTATGTGTTATTTATAATTGTTGATAATGTTATAAATTAAGAATGAAAAAGTGGATTGATTTTTGAGCCACTTTTTTGTTATTATTTCATGCAATTATTTCTAATCCAACTTTCCATTGATAAGTTTAACACCTACGATTTTTAACTGGGAAAGTTGAATAGTTTAGATTAATTAAGGATATATATGGAAATAATAAGTATGTCAACTAATAAATATACTACTTAAGTAATTTATTTACTATCAGAACGAAGTATTGTTAGGGCTAAAGTTATATTTAAGGGATAAAATCAGTATATAAATAATTGAATTCAAACCTTAAGTATAGATTTATTTTAATATAAGGTCTGAACGTTTATTAACTATATAAAATTATAACATGTATAGTGACAAAAAAGTGGACAGCCAGCAAAAAGTTTATTACAATATATAGTGGATTAGATTGTTTTTATAATATGAAAAGAGGTAGAAAGTTCAATGGCAGATGAAATAAGGGAGCAAAAAATTATTCCAATAGACATAGAAGAAGAGATGAAAAAATCATTTATAGACTATGCTATGAGTGTAATAATAGACAGAGCACTACCTGATGTTCGAGATGGTTTAAAACCGGTTCATAGACGTATACTTTACACCATGTATGCTTCGGGTTTTACACCGGACAAGCCATACAGAAAATCTGTTGCGACTGTAGGTGAATGTTTAAAAAGCTATCACCCACATGGTGACGCGGCGGTTTATGATAGTCTTGTACGTATGGCACAGGATTTTTCACTAAGACATCCCCTTGTTGATGGACATGGAAATTTTGGTTCTAGAGATGGTGATTGTGCAGCTGCAATGAGGTATACTGAGGCAAAGTTAGCAAAGATATCATTGGAAATGCTAGCTGATATAAATAAAGATACTGTAGACTTTAAACCAAATTTTGACGAGCATGAAGTTGAACCAGTAGTTTTACCATCAAGATTTCCAAACTTATTGGTAAATGGTTCTTCAGGTATTGCTGTTGGTATGGCAACAAATATACCACCTCATAACTTGGGCGAAGTAATAGATGGTGTTTGTGCTGTAATAGATAATTCAGAAATAACTATTGATGAATTAATGAAATACATTAAAGGACCTGATTTTCCTACAGCTGCGAAAATTGTAGGTAAAAAAGGGATAAGAGATGCATATAGAACTGGTAGGGGAAGAATAGTTGTTCGTTCTGAAGCTACTATAGAAGAAATGCCCGGAAATAGGCATAGGATTATTATTTCTGAAATACCATATATGGTTAATAAAGCACGTCTTATAGAGAAAATTGCTGATCTAGTTAAGGAAAAGAGAATTGAGGGAATTTCTTTCTTACAGGATGAATCAGGAAGAGAGGAACCTGTAAGAATAGTAATTGAACTAAAGCGTGATGCAAATCCAGGTGTAGTATTAAATCAATTGTATAAGAATACTCAGCTTCAAGAAACATTTAGTGCGAATATGGTAGCTATAGTGCCTACTGAGGACAATCTTTATGAACCAAGAACTCTTAATCTAAGACAGATTCTTGACTATTACATAGATCATCAGAAGGATGTTATAAGGCGCAGAACGAAATTTGAGCTAGATAAGGCTGAGGCTCGTGCTCATATATTAGAAGGTCTAAAGATAGCTCTTGATCATTTAGATGAAGTTATTAGAATTATTAGAGCCTCAAAAAATGAGCCAATTGCAAAGGCAGGCTTAATTGAACGATTTGGATTTAGTGATAAGCAGGCTCAAGCTATTGTAGACATGAGATTAGGTCGATTGACAGGCTTAGAGAGAGAGAAGATAGATAATGAGTACAATGAACTTATTGAACGAATTAATTATTATAAGAACGTATTGGATAATGAATTATTAGTCTTTGGAATAATTAAAGATGAGTTAAAGGTAATAAAAGATAAATATGCTGATGATAGAAGAACAAAGATTGAGATTGATGAATATGAAATTGATATGGAGGATCTTATAGAGGAGGAGGAAAGTGTAATAACTTTAACTCATTTTGGATATATTAAGAGACTCCCTGCTGACACTTATACAAGTCAGAGACGTGGTGGAAAAGGTATTATAGGTCTTAGTACAAGAGAAGAAGACTTTGTTAAGGATTTATTTGTTACAACTACACATCACTTTATTATGTTCTTTACCAATAAAGGAAGAGTATATAGATTAAAGGCATATGAAATACCTGAGTCAGGAAGGCAGGCAAAAGGAACCGCCATTGTAAATCTTCTTCAACTTGATGGCGATGAAAGAATAACTACAGTAATTCCTATTCAAGAATATAAAGAGGGACAATATCTTGTTATGGCTACTCGTAATGGTTTAGTTAAGAAGACTGACGTTATGGAGTATAGCAATATCAGAAAGGGTGGACTTGCTGCAGTTTCATTGAGAGAAGATGATCAACTGATAGATGTAAAACTCACAGATGGTAATCAGGATATTATTATTTCTACTTACAATGGAATGGCTATAAGATTTAATGAAACTGATGCTAGACCAATAGGAAGAGTTTCTCAGGGAGTTAAGGGTATAGATCTTGATGAAGACGACCATGTCATAGGCATGGAGGTTTGTATAGAAAATACCACTCTATTAGTTGTTACAGAAAATGGTTTTGGTAAGAGAACAGAGCTAGATGAGTACAAGGTTCAAAATAGAGGCGGCAAAGGTGTTCTTACTTATAGAATTACAGATAAAACAGGTAAGTCTGTGGGTATGAAACTTGTATCAGAAGATGATGATATTATGCTTATCAGTAGCGATGGTACAATTATTCGTATGAAAGTAAGTGAAGTTAGTATTCTTGGTAGAGCAACCCAAGGTGTAACTCTTATGAGAATGGCTGATGGAGTTAAGGTTGTAGGCATAGCAAGAATGATCAATGAAGATGATGTAGAAAGTGAAGATTCTTCCGAAGATGATGATTTTGTCCGTGAGAATTCTAACTGTAGTTTATCGGATAATCAGCCTGAAGACGAAGAGAATTAAACGCAAAAGTATTGATTTTGAGCTAGAATAATAAAACTTAATATTATTATCAATTCAAAAAGAGGATATATGAGAAATCATGCATCCTCTTTTTGAATATGTGCGGACAACAAAGCAAGAGAACACTTGCCAGTGCAAGTTTGGCACGAGTAATTACCAAGAAGTATGATTGCACGGTGCATATCATTAATAGTGTGTGATGAGTGGGAGGAAAAGTACTTGACTAAAAAGCATGGCGAGCAAAAAAGCTGACCTTAACATGAAGTGAATTCTAGCACATCGACAAAAAAGTCGTATGGTCTACAGAGAGAAAAATGGAAGTAATAGTATTAGTAGACTATGGAAGGTTGGAACAACTGAATTGCAACATAGAGGAATACTTTAGTATATGGGAATGGGTATGATTAATAGTGTGTTTCAAAACTGGATATACTCTAATTACACAGCATTAGCTGTAAAGTGTAATTATATAAGCTGATGCAGTGAAATTGATAACTTGCAAAGAGCGAGTCGGAGGAGTTTGCTTGTAAAAGCATCATGTTTGTACAAAGTTGTTTTTCGAACTAGCATCCGAACCAAAACTAACGGCATTATGAGATAGTAAATGACTTTATTTCTAACATATTGTTATTGAAAGTTGAGGATTTTTAATAGAATTAGGGGTTTTTATATGAATATTGCAGGAAATAATACTTAAATTAAAGAAATGAGCAAATATAGAAGTATATTATGTTGGAAATGGATTCTGTATGATGGTATACTAACGAAGCTGTCAAGAGATGCAACATAAAGTATTATCAATATTCTGGGTTTCAAAAAAACCTAAAATAAAAAATAAAAAAAGTGTTGACAATGAAACAGTGAGATGGTATTATAAATAAGCCGCTTGCGACGAGCGAGTAGCAAACACCTTGAAAAGCACATAGATTAACGCTTTTAAGGATTGGACTTTGAAAACTAAACAGTGATAAGTCTTTCGAAAGAAAGACGGTCTTTATAACAAAAGA
>JAEWST010000009.1 GCA_023398105.1 Bacillota bacterium
CCTTTGATGAGATGGAAATTGATGTGCATATGCCTGAAAGGTACGGAATTTATCAATCAGTTGGTGATACTGTGGGACCTGGAGGTATAATGCGTGCACTTCGTACGCTACCTTTGTTTGTAGAAATAGCCAATGCAATAAAAACTTTTTGCCCAAATGCTTGGGTTATAAATTACACAAATCCATTGTCTCTTTGTGTGAAAACACTATACCATGTATTTCCAAAAATAAAGGCCTTCGGATGCTGCCATGAAGTGTCTGGTACGCAACAATTACTTAAAGGTATTTTTGAAAAAGAAACAGGAGATGATATTTGGAGCAGAAATGAAATATTAGTAAATATATTGGGAATTAACCATTTTACTTGGTTTGATTATGCATCCTACAAAGGTAAAAATCTTTTTCCTATATACAAAGAATATATTTCTAAATATTTCGATGAGGGATTTAAAGAAGAGAAAAACAGTGGAAACGATTACTTCTCAAGCTCTCACAGAGTTAAATTTGATCTGTTTAATAAATATGGATTAATTGCTGCTGCTGGAGACAGATATTTAGCTGAGTTTATGCCAGGAGATACTTATCTATTGAATTCAGAAACTGCAGAATATTGGGGCTTTTCACTTACTCCTGTTTCTTGGCGTAAAGCAGATTTACAAAAACGATTAGAAAGAAGTAGACGCCTAGTATCTGGAGAAGAGACTTTTAACTTAGTACCAACTGGAGAAGAAAGTATTCTGCTTATTAAGGCTTTATGCGGACTAAATCGCAGTATAAGTAATGTTAATATACCTAACTCTTTTCTACAAATTAAAAATTTACCTAAGTCTGCAATTGTAGAAACCAATGCTATTTTTGAAGGAGATAGAATTCGTCCAATTGCAGCAGGTAGAATTCCAGAGGGGATTCTAGCTTACATCAAGCCGCAAACTGATAACCATGACCGCATTTTAAGAGCAGTGCTGGAATGCAACATAGACCTTGTGTATGAAGCGTTTAAATTTGATACATTAATTAATGGTAGACTAAGTAAAAAAGAAATAAAATGTTTAGTAGACGATATGATAAAAGGTACAATGCAGTATTTGCCTGAAGGTTGGAAAAATATAATATGACATGGTTTGTTGGAAATGAATGTTAAAAAAGCTAATCAAAATTAGGTTAGCTTTTTTTATTTTACGTTTCAAGTCAGTATATAACGAGTATAGAGATGGAAATACTATAATAATATTATTTCGTATTTAAAATGTGATACCTTAAATGCAAATTAGTATAATTATGTTTTGTAGAGAGATATTTCATAGCTCTGCTTATAAAAAGCTTCAGAAAATTCTAGAAGGGAGACTAAAGATGGATAATGAAATGTTTTGTTTTCAATGTGAGCAAACAATAGGAGGCAAGGGTTGTACGAAAGCAGGAAACTGTGGAAAAAATAGTGAAGTGGCGGCATTACAGGATTTACTTATATACCAGTTAAAAGGTATAGGCTATTGTGGGCAAAAACTATTGGAAAAAGGTTTCAAAATAGATGATGAAACAGATAAATTTGTAATGGATGCTGTTTTTTCAACACTAACAAATGTAAATTTTGATCCTGAGAGGTTTGTAGAGTATTTGAGAAAGGCACAAGAAATTAAGGAGTGCTTAAAAAAACAATTACTTGAATGTAAATACCATTTTCCAGAAGTAGTAAGCTATACACTTCCTGCGACAAAAGAAAAAATGCTGAAGGATGCTGAAAAAGCTGGTATTATGTACGATCAGACTTTAGATGCAGATATCCGTTCATTGCGGGAACTCCTTATTTATGGAATGAAGGGTATGGGAGCTTATGGACATCATGCTCATGTTTTAGGCTATAAGGATGATACAGTAAGCAAGTTCTTTTATAAAGCTCTAGCAGCAGTCATAAATGAAGGTTTAACAGTTGAGGATTTATTTAATTTAAATATGGAATTTGGCCAAGTTAATTTAAAATGCATGGAACTGCTAGATAAGGCAAATACAGACTCCTATGGTAATCCTGTTCCCACACAAGTCAGTATCACAAAGAAAAAGGGCCCTTTTATAATTGTTTCGGGACATGACTTGAAGGACTTAAAGGAACTGCTTGAGCAAACAGAAGGCAAAGGAATCAATATATATACTCATGGTGAAATGCTTCCTGCTCATGGCTATCCTGAATTAAAAAAACATCCTCATTTAGTTGGAAACTTTGGAGGAGCATGGCAGGATCAACAAAAAGAATTTGACGGTATACCAGGCTGTATACTAATGACAACAAATTGCTTGCAAAAACCTAGAGACTCCTATAGTGACAGAATATTCACAACGAGTATTGTGGGATGGCCTGAAATAACTCATATAAGTGAATTTAACGGTAAAAAGGACTTTAGTCTGATAATTAATAAGGCTCTACAACTGGGCGGGTTCACAGAAGATGAACCTGAACAGAAAATAACAGTGGGCTTTGGGCATCATGCAGTGTTAAGCAATGCCGATAAAATTATTGCTGCAGTAAAGAATGGGGCAATAAAGCATTTCTTCTTAATTGGGGGATGTGATGGTGCAAGACCTGGAAGAAACTATTTTACTGAAATTGCAGAGAAAACTCCAAAGGATACGATAATACTTACCCTTGCTTGTGGTAAGTACAGATTTAATAAAATAGATTTGGGGAAAATAGGAGATTTCCCAAGAGTTCTTGATGTAGGTCAGTGTAATGACTCTTTTTCAGCAATAAGAATTGCACTTGCTCTTGCAGATGCATTTAAATGTGGTGCAAATGATTTGCCCCTTTCGATGATCCTATCATGGTATGAGCAAAAGGCTGTATGTATTCTTATAACATTGTTGTCATTGGGAATAAAGGATATTCGTCTTGGACCTACGCTACCAGCATTTATAACACCCAACATTTTGCAAGTATTAATTGATAAGTTTGGAATTAAACCAATATCAACTCCAGATGAAGACTTAAAGGCTATATTAGGCAATTAATACATTTATCAACTTTAGAACATAATTCTTTCAGTGTAGGAGACTTACCAAAGGCTTGCTTAAAATAAAAGTTCTGAGTAAAGAGTATATTATCAAACTCTTTATTTGGGGCTTTTTGTTTTATTAATCATAGTGTTCCAAGCATAAAACACTCAAATTTCTTGATTTATATAAATTCTAGAAAATTAATGCGATATTTTTGTATTTTCGTAGGTTTTAAAAATATTGACAGAATAGGATTATTAAAATAAAATTTGTTAGAGGATGATGCTAATGGGAGAATTAATAAAAAAGCAAGACATTAATTATGGGTAAGATAACTATACAAATAGTAAAGTAAGAAAAGGAGAACTAAATGAAGCTATTTGAATACAGCTTATCAACAAAAACTGAGGGGATGTACAATATAACGAGACAAGCAGTCGAGGCAGTAACTAGGTGCGGTGTAACCGATGGTATATGTGTTGTCTTTTGTCCTCACACTACAGCAGGAATAACAATAAATGAAAATGCCGATCCAGATGTAGTACACGATATACTACTTGGGTTAAATACCGCTTTCCCAGATAGAAGAGAATTTTTGCATTGTGAAGGAAATTCATCAGCACACCTTAAGGCATCTTGTGTTGGCAGCTCAGCTACTATCATTATAAATGAGGGTAGGTTGTTGCTTGGTACCTGGCAGGGGATTTACTTTTGCGAATTTGATGGGCCAAGAAATAGAAAGTTCCTTATTAAGGTGTGTTAAATTATACTTGGATTATGTGATAATGGAGTAAGTTGGTTTTCTTGGCAAATAGCCATTGATAAATTTCAGGTATTAATGTTTGATTTATTATTACAGCAGCAAGAAGTGATTAAATTCCAAAAATAAATAGAAAAAGTAGCAGGAAAGGGATAAGAAATGTCAACAAAATCAAATTGTGATTGTTGTGTTTATTATGTATATGACGAAGAATACGACTGTTTTGAATGTGAGGTTAATTTAGATGAGGATGAAATGGTCAAATTTATGCACAGTTCATTTGATGATTGTCCATACTTCAGACTCTATGATGAGTATAAAACTGTAAGAAAGCAGAATTAACATTAGCATAAGAATATAATAGTTATGAGGGTAGTGAATAATTCATACCATTATTTGTCTGAATTATATCTTAGTTTCATAAATTCAATATAGTCCTCAATTTGCTTAATGGCTTCTTCAGGTAAATTGGATACATCAAGGCTTTTAGGTTTGTCGTTTTTTGAATATTCAACTCCAGAATGACATTTTTCAGTTCTTCCAAGTAAATAATCTACCGATACCTTAAAGTAGTCAGCAACTTTTTCTTTAATTTTATCACTAGGCGTCCGATTACCAGCTTCATATTGAGATAAAGTTGTATTACTTATATTTAAAATTTTTGAAAATTCCAATTGATTTAAGTTATTTTTTTCTCTAAGTTTTTTAATTCTTTTGCCTAAAATGTTAGTATCCATTGGGTTCCTTTCTCATCTTGTGGACAAATTATATAACTACAAAATTTATCAAATATATTTTTACAAAATGTCAAAATAATAATTGACATTTACGGAAAGTAAAAGTATAATAAATCTTAGATTTACAAAATATAAAAAATATACTATCTTTGATATAAATAAAAATGCTACAAATACTAAAGCATCTAAGTCATTA
This sequence comes from Bacillota bacterium, assembly GCA_023398105.1. GTDB lineage: Bacteria > Bacillota > Clostridia > Acetivibrionales > DSM-1351 > Ruminiclostridium. The sequence goes on from JAEWST010000009.1 coordinate 4,679, forward strand.
GATTTGGTAGATATCCAAACTATTCTTAGTAAGATTTGTATTTCTGTTTAACAAATTCTATATAGTCCTCAATTTGCTTAATGGCTTCATCAGGAAGATTTGAAACATCAAAATTATAGTAATCTTCATTTTTTGAACCTTTGGCCTCTGAATTGCATTTTTCAGTTCTTCCGAGAAGATAATCTACAGAGACATCAAAATAGTCAGCTACCTTTTCCTTAATTTCATCACTAGGTGTTCGGTTGCCAGCTTCGTATTGAGATAAAGTTGTGTTGCTTATATTTAAAATTTTTGAAAATTCTAATTGATTTAGATTTTTCTTTTCTCTGAGTCTTTTAATTCTCTTCCCTAAAATGTTAGTATCCATAAGATTCCTTTCACATTTAGTGGATTAATTATATCATAATGATATTTATCAAATATGTATTTTCACAAAATGCCAAAAAAAATATTGACATTCACAAAAAGTAAAAGTATAATAAATGTAAGTTTTACAAAATGTTAAAAAATATACTAAAAAATACGATTAATTGATTGAGAAGTATTGAAAGAGCTGTTATGAGCACAATTTACAAAATGTAAATATGCTGTTTGTGGAATTTGAATTACAAAAATTAAAGTTATTGACTAAGATTATTAAAATGCTTTAGTCATAATTTAAATATATCATTAAATGTTAGAGATAAAAAGGACATACATTTCAATAAGCAATACAAAAACATCAGAATAATCTGTACAAGGTTAATAAATACAATTAAAAGCTAAAATTAACAAGGGGGAAGAGCTAGATGGAAGACCAGTATATGTCAGCTATTAAAAATCAAATTAAAGCTTCTATATCACAGAATTCATATAAGGGGTTTGTAAATGACAGAGGGTGCATTATAGTGTGTACTGAGATGATGTCCATTATACAAGTTTCAAAAATAAATATCAATGCAAGGAGAATATTTGATGTTTATATAATAGTTCTGATTGAGGCAGTTAATTTGTTTTTTCATGCAGATGGAACATCGGGAACTATTACAGAGGTAATTCAAGAGTGTATTAAAGGGATAGGAAATATGTGCAGAGAAGCTGATGAATACAATCAAACCTATTATTTTGATTGTATTATTAAGACTGTTCAAATAAGCGCTTTCCAAGATTGGCCTGATTATGGATACAAACTATTAAGATATGCAGTTTGTTTAATTAGCAACCAAAAACAGGCAAACAAAATATTTGATGTTTTCTCTATTCTTGGCAAGATGTTCGATGGGAAAGACTACCCAGACAAATTTGTTATAATCCACGGTATTATAGAACGAATGGAAGGAAATGCATCTGCTGATAAATATTTAATGGAAAACATACATGTAGCTGAGATAAGAATGATTGCTGTTGACAAATTACTTGCTGAAAGAAAGTATGTATTAGCTGAAGAACTGTGTGTTGAGGCTCTACAGATAACCAAACGCAAATATTTAAATAGACCTACCATTTGGGCATATTATCTTGAAAAAATTTATTCTGATACAGCAAATAAAGAAAAGCTAATTGACATATATTATCATAACATTTTTCATGGCGATATGTCTTATATCAAAAAGCTAAAAGATTTATACCAAAATGAAGAGGCTTCTATTTCTAATAGTTAAATAAGCTTCTTGGTGATTTAGATTATTTAGCACTAAATTCAACTGTTAATAAAACGTTCTTATCTTTAATAAAACTGAAAAAACAGATGACAAAGTAATCTGTAATATAAAAAAGTTCCGCTGCTTTCTAGAATTATATAGCAGTAAAATAAAGCAATGGAAGGTTACTAATTACTTGCTGGTGTTTGTTTAAGAGGAGAGAAGTTTTATAAATTTAAGAATGTTTTTTATCATAAAAGTACAATTAAATTAATGGCTAAGCTTATATAGTGATTATTTGCTAATAACACAAAACTTTATGAAGTAATGCCCGAAAACAACAGTAAATTCAGTGTTTAAGGAGGTAGAAATCTATAAATTAACAACTGTTATTTCGAGTAAACACCTTTATAGGCAAGCCGTTAATTAAATTGTACTATTATTCTATTTAAATGCAAAGAATTAAGGCGTGTTTAATAAAAATATGATAAGAGAATAATAAGTACCCTACATCTAAGCTGTATTCTCATATGCTTTAATATTGAGCAAGCTCCAGCTATAAATATCAAGTGCAAAATTCAGTTATCAAAGAATCAAAGTATTTTTCCAGTTAATATTCTTAATTAATGTAAGGTTTGTAACTGGATATTAAGTAACTTAAACCTTACAAAACTTATTATACGAGGAGATTGACTTATGAGGATTGAAAATGAAGATGACATTATAGAAATTGATACATATATAGAAAGAGATTTGGATATATCTATAGATACAGATACAGAAATTAAGAATCACACATTTGCTATGACATTTTGCATAGAGCTATTTTAATTAAAGTACTCAAAAACAGTTCATTATTGTCAAAGGGGAGCTATTAGCTTATTATGAAAATTAGCAAGAAATTAGATTAATGCTTAGTTTTTTAATAGCATAGCGAAGCAAATTTATTGAAATCAAAACAGAGAAAAACTTATATAATATGGGGTATTGGTGCGAAAAATGAAATATTCACTTGCTAAATTAGAATAATAATATAAATTAGCAATTATGTTACTTGAATACAACACCATAGTAGATGTATACTAACTTAGCTGTCGGACAACACAACAATTAAATCTGATTTAAGTATAATAACTTAAAAAAGGACAAAAAAAGTGTTGACAATGAAACGGCAAGATGATATTATAAATGAGCCGCTTGCGACGAGCGAGTAGCAAACACCTTGAAAAGCACATAGATTAACGCTTTTAAGGATTGGACTTTGAAAACTAAACAGTGATAAGTCTTTCGAAAGAAAGACGGTCTTTATAACAAAAGA
>JAEWST010000150.1 GCA_023398105.1 Bacillota bacterium
TCCATGAGTCAAGCACCCATGTATTGACTATATAACTTCCATCGGGCATCCATATTGGTGTGAAGTGTGTTCGGTTCTTATAGGTGCTGTACGGGTTTTTTTGAAACTCGAATTTCGCTATTGAACCTCCTTGCATCTTTTCAAGCAGTCTCCAGTAAGTTTTGTATTGAAACTCTGGAAAGTAGGATACTGCATTTTGTGGGTATGTGACGGCAGTACTTTGATTGCTGCTTACTGATGCAGTAACTGCTTCATTAATCCCATATCCGCTCTTCATTGTCCTGCCATTTGCAGTAGGATTCTTACTATCACAGCTGATACTCATATCCGAAGAAAATGTGGCATAATACCTGTCGAGGTTAAACTCCCACCATCCTCGATCTACCCAATTCTCTATCCATGTACTACCTGTATGTTCTTTACCTTCACTGTCAGTCCAGAAGTAACTGTTCCAAAGTCCTTCATCTACCCAATTCTCCTGCCACCAAGGTCTCCAGATACTCCAGTCTGCTCTTGTTTTTTCTGGTCTTGCAGGGATAGAAGCAGGAGAAAACGAATCATTTGTATCATCTGCGAGAGGGTTTGGAGGGTCATTCCTTGACAAATCTACAATTCTTGCAATAATAACTCCACTATCAGAGTTTCCGTTGCCTGAAACAGATACATTAATTTTCATGGTCTGAGGAACAGAAGGAGTTCTCCACTTTACCCATGCAAGCTGGCTTTCTCCATCTGGATAAAATACATTTCCTACTGAATAGAAAACGCCTCCTATGTTAAATTGTACGGTAACCGGATTATCAGGGTCAGACTTTCCTCCTCTAACTGTTACTGCTGTAATAACCTCTGTGTTTACTCTGTACGTATAGCTACTGTCATTTACCTCCGGCGGCTCTTCTGTCTCCGAAAATCTTACAATTCCAATCCCAAGAGAGGATATTATATCTTCATCAGATGCCGGAGTTGTAGTTGATCCTGACCATGCAGGATAACCGAGGTCAGAAACTTCCAGAAACATTGCAAGCGGAAGGTTCTTATTCGAGAGTGACACCATTCTTCTGCGCAATTCCCCACTGAGCTGCTGGTCATAAAGTGCAGCTTCAGTGGCTGTCATCGCCATATTAATACCCATAAAAGTCATGTAGGCAATTGGTTCCAATAGGATTTTATAGTCACCGTTGGTGAGTATTTCATAGTTAAAGCCAGTGAGATTTGAGATAGTAGTAACCATATATTCTGAACAAAAATACTTTTTAATCTCTTTGATATCCGCTTGTCTACTCTTTGTTCTAATAATTTTAGGCATAGTTTTATCTGGTATTTTATACGTATAAATAGATGTGTTTAGTGTTAATGATCTGCTATCTAAATATGTAGACTTACATACCTTTCCAAAATGAACTCTAATACTACTGGGCTTTTTATTTGTAAAGTCTATCGGAACAGTCACTGGTTTTTTATCACTTACTCTAACAACTGTTACTCGCACTCCATCATCACCAGTCCAATAATTTTCTTTAGAACTGTTTCCCATTCCTCCACCACCATTATCAATATTGCCTTGACCCTCGGCAAATGCAGCATTCGGAAACAATAATGCTGTCATTAATGTAAGAATTAAAAAAATATTACATATTAATTTCTTCATGTACAGCCTCCGTTAAAAATATAAAAAGCACAGCATTTTTCTGCTGTGCTTCAATATTTAATATTCCATTTAGTTATTAGTCCATTGTACCAACCTGCTTGTTGATGTCTCCATCAGAGCCTACTACTTCTCCCTGACTTCCTCCACCGTTATCCTTAACCCATCCAAAACCCGGCACATAAATTTCTCCATCCTTCTTCTCTCCGCCCTTCGGTTCTGTCTTGCTAATCGTGCTGTCCTTTACAGTAGTCTTTGGTTTCCCAGTAACCGTAGGCTTATCGTCAGTGTTTGAAGTCTTATCCGTAGATTTTGGTTTCTCTTTAGGAGCCGTTGGTTTGACAGGGTCTGGCTGGATAGTCTGCTTTGTCCCACTTGAAATCGCAGTATTTGGTGCTTGAGTTGTTGATTTTGTTGCTTCTGCCACCTTGCTATCCTGAACAACTATATCCTTTTGAGTTTTTGAAGCTTCGGCTGGTGTAACTGTATCTGTACTTACCTGTGTAGCTGATGGGGACGGGACAGAAACCTCTTTAACCGGTTCTTTCTTAAATTGTGCTACTATCAATATTATAAGCACTATGCTTACTGCAAGTCCGCCAAATATAATCAGTCGTTTTTTTGTTTTATTATTTATATTACTCATAAGCAATTGCCTCCTTATTCTGTTATCAATTTTCCTTCTTTAAGGCACACCCTACCACAGGAGTTCTGATATGTCTACTAGAAATTTTAGTGATGTCCCTAAAGTTAAAACTTCGGTGTGTAACCTGCACTGCTTTTAACTTTTATCTGCATGCTTGGTATCAATTTTCCTCCAAACGATACGGGAACCTCAAGCATAATGGAACTGTCAATTATAAATCTTTGTCCTGCTTGGTCACCGCCTGCAAGAGGGGCATTTTGTATATCTACGTCCAAATCCCAGATTTTAAATTCTGTTTTACCGTCACTTGTAACTTTTAAATGGTATTCGCTACTCTGATTTAATCCGAGGATTGTATCCATTTTATCATAAATGTTACCATAATCAACAGATTCCTCGAAATCCGCATCTATTGGCTGATACCCTCTTGAATATCCCTCACGCACTCCATGATAAACATTATCATAGTTATCGTTGACGGTAGATATAACTGCATCCTGCAGTGCATTACGGACACCTTGCGCCACAATAATAAGTCTGAAATACTCTGATATTCCTGTGAATATCATGACAAGGCAAAGGGTAATAGCCACTGCAAGAGGAAATCCACTTCCTTTGTTATTTGCCAATACCTTTCTTGCTTTACCTACTTCCAATAAACTTCCCCCTTTCCTGCCGCATCAGCTTGCAAGGTAATAGGAAAAGATCCAAATCCTCCAAACAATCCTATGTTAATATCATAAGTTACTGTTACCGATATTTCTTCATTTAACTGAATCTGGCCTATCTTTGACCATCTGATGGTTGGAGTAATCCCGGTTTTTTCTCTTAGTAAAATTTCTCTTCTTGTAGTTTCCGTTCCCACTCTGCCTGCAATTTCTGCCTCTCTCATAAGTTCAGTGGCAAAGGTATCTATCTGTTGTTTTGCAATATACGCCGGGAATACTTTAACTGCGATTGCAATCATTAGCATTGCACACAGCACAAGTACAACAACATCAATATAACCTTCTCCGCGATTGCTTTGTAATATCCGTTTCAATTTGCTACCTCCTAAAACATTCCGCCCAGAGAACGAAGAATTTCAGAAACAATGACTGCCATATAAGTCATGATGAAACACATAAGCATAATGAAGCTGAACACCCTGATCTTAGGAGGTATTTTCATTGCCTGCGCCTTCAATCTTTGTAGTTCCAGTTGTTTCATGTCATGAGCAAGCATTTGAAAATACATTGCTCCATCATCACCTCGAAGAACACCAAGCAATCCTCTTGTTATGTCTGAAAGCATAGGAGAATTGATCCTTGCCTCAAACCTTGTAAGGGCTGCCTCATAACTGCTTGAACGCATATCCGCTGTTAAAACATCCAGTTCATTTGCAAAATCTTCTCCCGCATTTTTCTTAAAGTTTTCTAAAATGGCAAGCACATCTCTGCTTGCCTTCAGTTCCTGTGTTATAGTTGCTACGAATCTCGGCAGTTCTGCTTCAATCTTTTCTCTTTTAGCGGATAGCTTCTCATCTGCTTTTTTAATTTCCTTAAAATATACTAGCACTGCAAGGAATAACAGAATCGGTGCAAGCAACTGCAAAATCATAAGGCAGGGAATTACTCCAAGTGCCACAAGACTGGATTTTACAAGAGCAAATGCAATAAATTCTTCCGGGGTTTGATTCATTCCTGCTGCATGCAGTGTATTTTTCATACGGTTCTTTTTGTAC
>JAEWST010000104.1 GCA_023398105.1 Bacillota bacterium
ATGCCCCATGTGCTCGATTGACTCAAGGAATTTGATTCTTCCTGCGCCAATGAAGACAAAACAGTCAATAAAATTTCACCCTTAGAATCCAAAGTCCGTAAATTCTCTTTTTCAAATATTACCTCTATTCCAAGTTCCTTCAGCATTCTAACATAGTTCAAGCAATCTAAAGTGTTCCTCGCAAATCTTGATATCGACTTGGTTATTATTACATCAATTTTTCCTGCTTTGCAGTCGTTAATCATTCTGTTAAACTGCTCACGCTTTTTTGTGTTAGTCCCTGTGATACCCTCGTCCGCATATATCCCTGCGAATTTAAAGTCAGGGTGGTTACATATATATGTAGTATAATAATTTACCTGCGCCTCATAGCTGGACAGCTGCTCTATTTGGTCGGTTGATACCCTGCAGTATGCCGCCATTCTCTTCTTCTGCGGTTCAGCATTCTGTGCCGTATTTGTTCTGTTTGCCCTTGCTGGTATAACTGTAATGCTTCTTGCCATTTTGGATTTCCTCCTTCACAATCGTTGGTTCCGTTATATTAAGTCTGCCTATAATCTCATCATCAATTACTGTTCCTTCGCAGGCATCTTTACCATTTTTAACATAGTTGCTGCATTGCCATACTATCTTTTTACAGGAGTGTTTACTGTTCCATGTTCTACGTCTCAATGGTGAACTGCACTTGCTGCAGAAAAGTTTTCCTGACAGTGGATAGCGGTTAAGGCATTTTATTGAGCCTATGCAATTTCCTTTTTCTTCAGCACGTTTTTGCATTTCAAGCTGCACTCTCTCCCATGCTTCCTTCGTAACTATTGGTGAATGGTTATCTTCTATGTAATAGCTATCAACCTGACCTCTGTTTATCTTCCTTAGCTTAGTTAGGTAGCTTGGAGTATAGGTTTTTTGAAGCATTACATCACCTTTGTACTTTTCATTTTTAAGAATAGTCCTAACAGTTGCTTCATTCCATTTTGAGCCAGTAACTGTTGGAATCCCCTCTGAATTAAGCAGTTTTACTATTTTAAATATCCCATTACCTTCTAAGTACTCTTTATATATTCTTTTTACAATCTCAGCCTCTTTAGGGTTTATAATTAAATCTCCATATTCATCCTTATCGTATCCAAGAAACCTATTAGCGTTTATAACCAGTTCACCTTTTTCGAACTTTTTGTGATACCTCCACTTTATATTCTCACTAACACTTCTGCTTTCTTCCTCCGCAAATGAAGAGAGGACGGTAAGCATCAGCTCACTGTCCCCGGATAATGTAGCTATATTTTCTTTTTCAAATCTTACCTCAATACCTATATCTTTTAATTCCCTTACATATTTCAGTAGTACCGTACTATTTCTTGCAAACCTTGATATTGATTTTGTTATGATTAAGTCTATTTTCCCTTCTCTGCAAAACTCCAGCATTCGTTGAAACTCGGGTCTATCATCTTTTGTTCCAGTTATTCCTTTGTCTGCAAATATTCCTGCAAATTCGTATTCGGGGTTTGACGAGATCAGCTTTTTATAGTAGGTTACTTGATTTTCCAAGGATTCACCCTGTTTGTAACCATCGGTGGATACTCTAGCATAAGCGCAGACTCGTTTTTTAGTTTTTTCAGCCTTAACTGTCGGCTGTATTATACTCACACGCATTGGTTTTGCCTCTTTTCAATGTATATATAAAAAATGTATTATTTATATAAAAAGAGGCTGGATATTTATCCAGACCTCTAATGTATTTCGCATTCTATTTTCTATTGGTTTCAACCTTATTAATTCATGCTCAACAATTTTCTTTTTACACAGCATGAGGCTGAATCCATAAAGCCAGCTCACTTGCAGCCTTATGTTTGGAATCGCCATATAATTGTAAGCAGATTGACCTTCCACTGTAAGAATTGAGTTACTCATAGCTTAAATGCCCCTTTGTCTATTTCAAGGATACACCCAAGCTTTATACCATCCTTTAAGCCTTGCGTATAAAGGATTTCATTCATCAATGCTCCCATAAGACCATTGATACCAGTATATTTGTCAAGTAACCTACCAAGCTCCTTCTGCATCTCTTTTGGAACAATAGATAAAATTTTTTCACTGCACGATTCTATATCCAAGCCCAACTGGATATATTTATTGTTACTTAAGTACAGCTCAGCCAAATCCTCTGATACCCTTCCGCTGACAAAACAGATAAAAGCATCTTCAAAGCTTTTTTCAGGTTGTTCACACATAATGTATAACTCCTTTCAAATTTTTTTGAAAGGAAAATGAAAAAGGCGCACTGCAGGATTGATATAACCCCACACTGCGCCTGTTGTATTATTGTAAAAATATTCTGTACAAGATATAATATACACAGGGTCGCTGTGGCAGCATAAGCTGTCGGTGTAGGTAGCCTTATTACCTGCATTGGCTTCCGGGTGCTCCAACACCCTGAAGACATGGCGGCCTTATTAAATTTCCTTATGCACATATTAACTCTGAAAGCCTTATCTTGCAAGTTATAAAGAATTCTTTATAACTTGCCTTATTTTCTCAAATTGTTTACACTATATTTATACTGTTTGATTTTGATAACTTCATTAGTTTTTGACTTTTGAATTAATCTCATTTTGATAGTATCTCTGCAGCTCTTTTTATCAGAATAGCAGCATATTCACCTTTTACTGTTTTTCCAGCTTTGGCATTGTTAACCCAATAATCTGTGTCGGATATAATGCCTTTTTCCTTCATTAGCTTTACTGCCTGTCCAATTTGAAAGCTTTCTGAAATGTACTCAATTCCGAAATATTTTAACACTCCTTTTGCAAGTGCTAAACCTATTTCTTCTATATTATAAGTAATCCATTCTGCATCCTCGGCATTATCGTGAAAAGCAATTTCTATCAATGCGGCAGGGGCAATTGTTTTTGCCAATTCATACATATGCTTTCCAGAACCATAAAAATTGTATCCCTCCATAACGCCTCTATCACTGGTTGGTGTTAAGGGTGATAATTCAGCATATATTGCTCTTGCCAGCTTCTCTCCTTCGCCGCCGAATTTGTGGCAATAGACCTCACAGCCTCTTGCCTTACCATTTGATGCATTTGAATGTATGGCAAAATGTATGTCAGGCTTTTTGTTGTTACTATCAGTTACCACTTGTGCAAGTAGCATCTCTGGCTTATTTCTATGTACTGTAAGTCCATGACCTTTTAGTACTCTCTCAGTAACATCCGCCACCTTGTTCATCATCTTTTCCTCTGTGCCATAGTTTCTTACACCAATATTTTTCTCTTGTGTTGACGGGCTTAAATATACTGATTTACTCATTGATTTTGTCCTCCTTGTTAAGCTGCTCCAAAGCCTTCTTTAGTTTTTCAGGTATTGGTAGTCCAATTTTTCCTGTGTTCTCTAAAATGCTGATTCCTTCATTCGATAAATAAAAGAATATAACGGCTGTACGTATTGCACTACCGTCCTTTATTAAATAGGTGTCTATGATGTTTCCGATACCTACCATGATAAAAATCAGTATCTTTTTAAATATTCCACGGAAACCTATATCGCTTGATAGCTTTTTCTCAAGTACTGCAACCATTAGCCCTGTAATATAATCGATGGCTACAAATGCAAGCAGTGCATACATAAAACCATCAAATCCTCCCATAAGCCAGCCTAGATATCCACCTACTGCTGTAAATATTATTTGAATTGTGTGAAGCATATTTTTCATGTGTTTTTCCCCCTATAACTATAAAATTTATCCTCAAAAATAGACTTTTTATTACTCTGTTATTCCATTTTTTTATTTCTTGCTGTTATACTTTTTTATTTTATACTTTTCAATTATTAGCTTAAGCTCTTTGTGGAATAGTATTTTGGGCAAAAAGATAGGGAGAGACTGTTATATATCTCTCCCATTAAATCAAGTATTGGTGTTATTTTATATTGAGTTGATTTTGGCACCTACTTTTTTGTTATAATCTTTGTTCTGTTTTTTGCTCTATTTTCTATGTTGTATGTTCATCTAATAATGCTTGCACAGCAGCTTTCCACTTTTCAGGCACATCACTAATTACTTTTAGTCCTTCTTTTATTAGGTCATAATAAATCTTATCCATTATGCTACACCTCCTGCCACCATCTCGGCAAGTTCTGCCAAAGCTAATTTTATTTTTGTATTTTCGTCTTTAAGTTTTTGTATTTCTGTTTTTGGTAAATCCTCAAATACAACCACATTAGGTGTAACTGATACATCTATACTTTTTACATATTTGCCTTCAGGTATCTCTATATCTAAATATGGTATTCCTACTGGTGTATATAAATCACTTCCTTGAATTTGGCTGATTATCTGACCTCTTTTGTCATAAATAATTCTTGTTATCATTTTACATATTCCCCTTTTTAATTTTATTCAAATGCCCAATACTTTACCGATGTAAAACCATAACTACCCGCACTGAATGAGAATGTACCTGCTCCTACTGACCATGTTGGAATAATTGCTTGATAAGAAGTATAGCTATCTCCGTATGTAACACTTTTATATCTGGCAAGTGTAGCTATACTCTGATATATACCTGTTGAGTATTCGGACGTTATTTGATATGCGTCTGAATTTATAGTAGTTTCACATAATACAAGTATTGTTGATGGTTTGAACCCTAGCCCTGTTACTATAAAAGGAGGTGCTACATTATGAGAACCAAGCCAAACATCAGCATATGCCCAACGCTTTTTTGTGCTTGTTCCAGTTAAATTTATGCCACTAGCACTACTAAAGGTATATCCACTATCCACTTTATCAGCTGTAGCTGTACCTGTAACAGGTGATATTGTTTGTGCTCCGCTTAAATATTGACCTGCAGAAATAGTTTGTGTTGAGGTGCTTGGGATATATGTAGCCGCCGCTTTGGTTGTTATCGACTGTGAGACCTTACCGCTTCCGTTGTGATAGCCCTCTGGTATTGTATAGCTACCATTGATTGCTAAAGATTTGCTAACCGCACCATTGTTTGGCATTGTTCCCATTAAGCCGGTATCATTATCGCTGCTGAATGTCTTTCCTGCTAGTACATTTGCAGCAACGACATCACCCTCTGCACTAGCTTTGATAAAAAAACAATCACTTACTGAGTTATACCAAACTGTATATGCTTTTCCTACTATTAATGCAGGTGCTGAAGTTGTATTTGGTTTATATAACGGCTTGGTGTTTATGGTGGTTGTAGCTCCGTTAGTATTAGCAGATGCAATGAACGTAATGGAAAAACCATTTACTAATGTTTCATTGATACTAAGGGTTATTGCTGTTGCTGTTCCACCTGCTGTCTGGTAGATACTATCCGATATATGTGCAGCAACAGCTGTATCCAGTTCCGCCGTTTTATCCTCATTTCTGTTTAGCCTCTCTGCGGATATTCCCGGTGCAGCTCCGTTGACATATATTATTTTTATATAATCTCCTAATGCCATTTTTTACCTACCCCCTTGATATAGTGTCTGTACGGCGGATAGTCCAGCTCTCTGTTGATGCCTTTTGCCTGCTGTATAGAATACGTGCTATACATATCCCTGAATTTGTTGCTGCTGTTGCCCCTGTTCCTGCGAACCAGCCTACTTCCTCACACTTAAAGGCATTTGCTTCGGTGTCTGCTATATATAGCTCGGTGTAGAGCTTTCCAGCTGTTACTGGATCTTTATTCTGGCTAGTTACTGTTTTTCGGAATTGTTCGCTACCAAGTTTTGTGTCTGTATTTGCAGGTGCAGCCGTACCTTTGCCTAGAGCAATATATTTGATTTTGCTATCTGTGATTGCACCTGAAAGCATATCGCATATCATGTTAAGTCCCGCATCGGTAATTAAGTTATGCTCTAGAGGTATTATTTCTTTTACTTTGTCTTGTTCTTTAATTTCTATCTCCCACTGTCCAAGCCAGCTTGCTGTTTCAATCATTTCTATCATCTCCTCCTAATATTCTCTCCACATAATATCTCTATGGGTATAATGTTTCTGACGGGTATAAGGAATCGGAAGGCAATAATAAAGGAAGCGCTGTATTTATCGCTTCCTCCTTCCATGTTATAGACTCTTCTATCCTTAACGGCTCTGTTTTCTCGCTTGCTTCCTGCCAAAATATCCATTCTTGACTTTGCACAGGTTCTGTTTTTACACCTTCTTCAAGCCATTTGTAGTTTTCTTCCTTAGCAACATATTTCTCAACTGGACCTTCGCTGTCTGAATATGTGGTTTTCTCAAGCTTGGCAATTCTCTTCGCCATTTCCTTTAATATATTGCTTAAATCCCTTTCAGGAGTTTCAAGCTGCAGCGTTATTTCAACTGGCTTCATCGGAGTGCTGTTGTAGGATACTTCTTTTATTTGCAAATCTGCATCTATGTTAATGCCTGGTATCTTTACACGGATTATCTCACCCGCCTTATATATTCCCTTAAATGGTTTTATGCTACCCGATATTATGGGCTGGCTGTATTTATACAGATGCTTAAAGCCAAGTTCTAGTGCTAAATCCTTGTCATCGGTATCCACTTGAAGTATATCTTCAAACACCCCATACTTCTGCTGACTTGCTGGTTCTTCTAATAGTATTTTTATTGGGTATTCATATTTGTAGGTTATGGTTCCACTTCCTGTTGTGCATAAATCAGGTACTAGCAGCTTTTCTGCCGCATTTATCAGAAAATCATGTGTTCCGGCTTCATGTATGTTCTGAATGCCAATTGTTTTTGAAGCCCCATCAACAGTTACCGTTATCGGAGCTCTCGGACTGTAATATAGCTGTATTGGCAGCGTTCCAACTGATATGTTTTGTGTGTATAACTCACTTGTTGCTTTGCCGCCTTTTATCCATAAACGGTTTACTATATTGCTTGCATCTGGTACAAGCTCTGCCGAGCCTTTTTGGTATGTACCGTCAGTTATTTTTATTGGATTTTTTCTACTCCCTTTTGGTAAAAAGTGTACTGCCAATATCCCCATTACCTCACCACCTAAACTGGATACAAATCTACTGCTGGATACAAGCTTTCTGACGGATACGGTACCTTGTGTATTAGCATTTCAACAAGCTCAGCCCAACCTGAGCCTTGAGGCTGTGTATCTATTTGTTCAGATACAGGCTCATCTATGTACCATTCATAACCGCTAATATCAGATAGCTGTTCCATTGCGTCAAACAGGAAGACATCGTTAAATTTTATTGATATTGCTTTGTCACAGGCTGCTATGCTGTCGAGATTGAACTGCGGTGCATATTTCTGAAATAAATCCAGCACTATATCAGATATTTTCTGATTAACATAGTTTTCTGTTACAAGTATTTTTTGCGGTCTTGCTGTATAGCTTAGCCCACTTATTTCAACGATGTTTGTAGCTCCATTTTTCTTCCTTACTGGATTAAGCACCCAACCTCTGAATATACTGTCATTTTGTATTATTCGAACATCCGAACCAACCGGGTATTTATTAAATATATTTGTACTGAATGATGGTATTGTAAGTGAAAAAGAACCTGCCCTATCGGTTGTGCTCATATTTGTTCTGCAGCTGTCATAGGCTTTTATCTCTTCTTCATTTCCACCTGGAGGGGTGATGAATATTCTAGTTGACATGAGTTACCACCTTCCGAGGAAGAAGTCGAATAAATAAGTAATAGTATAGCTCCTTCGATTTAACATTTGCTACCACCTTCCTCCTATACTAAGTCCATAGCTGCCTGCTATTTTTTTGCTTATTATATCAGCGAATTCGTCCATACCATTTCGACCAACAATTGTCCCCTGATTTATAACTGTAATGCCTGCTGAGGCTGCCATTGCAACTGTATTTCTAATTCCTGATATTCCATTTCTCATATTGACATTCATATCAAAGGCTAAACCGTTAACTGCATTTGTTACAAGTCCCTTACTTTTTTCTATGCCGGAAGCAAGACCTGCCATAAAGTCAGGCATCCAGGTTTCATAATCTGCAAGGGGTCCTATGTCAGGTGTACTGAAATGAAGATAGCTTCTGATATTCTCTGCAACATTTTTAATGGTTCCAATAAGGCTGTCTATTGCATTCAAGATGCCCTTTTTGAAACCGTTTATAAAGTCAGAACCCCACTCTAACGCTTGTCCGGGTAAAGCCTTAATCCAATCAACAGCAGTAGTTATACCGTTTACAACCGCAGTCTTAACGCCTGCTACCGTATTTTCAACACCCTTTTTCATTGAGGTAAACATGCTTACTGCAAGATCATATAAGGTCTTTGGTAAGCTTTTAAAGAAATCGACTATCGCTATCCAAATCCCAACAACACCATTTTTTATATCATTGCAAATGGCTGTGACTCCGTTTTTAAGCGCATCAAAGGCTACAACCACTGCTGTTTTTATTGTATTCCATATTGTAATTGCCGCATTTTTGATGCCCTCCCAGGTTGTTGTCCAAAAGCCTGCTATAGCCTTTAGGCTACCTGTAAATATCAATTTGATTCCTTCCCATATTTGCTTTAATGCATTTTTTAGGTTTTCAAATATCCTTGCTGCATCTTCCTTTAATTTAGTAAAATTGCCTGTACACAAATCTATTATTAATAGCACCGCACCCAAAAAGATATTTTTTATGACTGTCCATATTCCGTTTAATACCTCCTTCAGCCCTTGCATTATGCTGGTAATGCCGTCCTTCATGCTGTTCCATATGTTTAGTGAGGTATGTATAAACGGATTTACGACTGACAATATTACATTAACTATCCCATTCCAAGCTGTTTTTGCAGCTGATTTGATTACTTCCCACAAGCCTGAAAGAAATTCCTTTATCTGTTCCCAGTGCTGGAATATAAATAGTGGAATGCCTATGAACGGAGCAATTACTGTTAATATTTCAGGTCCCCAATTTGTAAAAAAGCTTTTTAGCCAGTCCCAGATGCCTGTAAAGAAGTTTTTTATATTGTTCCAAGCCGTAACAGTCCAGCTTGAGACATCATTCCATAAGTTTTTAAAGAATCCACTTATAGGTCCCCAGTTTTTTATAACCAGAAATGCTCCAGCAGCAAGTGCTAAGATTGCAGCTATCGTTATACCAATAGGGCCTGTTGCCACCGCAGCAAATCCACCTGCTGCTGCAATTGCTCCCGATGCTGCTGAAAATGCACCTGCTATCAATCCAACAGCTGTTATTAATTTCCCTATAATCAATATAACAGGACCTATTGCAGCTGCAATTAACCCTATTTTTACTATTAGTTCCTGTTGGGCAGGGGTCAGTTTCATAAAGCTGTCAAGCAGGGGTTTAATAGCTGTAATTAGCTTTTGCACCATTGGTATTAAAATTTGACCAAATTGGATGCCTATCTGTGTTACCTGCTCCTTCATAGTTCGGAGCTGGTTTGTCGGGCTATCCATTGTCCTTGATAAGTCACCTTGAGCTCTTGAGGTAGATTGCATAATGAGGGCATATCTTGCCTGTATCTTCTGCGCATCTGTCATCTCCTGACCCTGCTTGATTATACCGTTTGTAAGGGCATAGGTTTTAACCTGAGTATCATTAATCAATATACCTAGACTTTTTAATGGCTCTGTTTCGCCAGATATCCCTGATTTCAGCTTTTCGAAGGCTTCCTCCGGCTTCAGGTTGTAAAAGGAAGCCATATCGTAGGCAAGCTGTGTTAACCCCTCTGACATTTGAAGAGCCGCAACTTTTGACTGTCCCATCGAGGTAAGCATGACATTAAATGTTCCAACATTTTGACGCACTGCATAAGAATTTAGTCCAAGGCTTTTTGATATGTCCTCAGACCATTTTCGAGCTGATTCTGCCATATCCCCCATAGATACCTCGAAAAGATTTTCCGACTCAACAGCATCCATTGCAAGCTTTGTTGCAGCCGTTCCTGCGCCTGCCAACGGGAGCGTGACAGCTGTAGAAAGTGTTTTTCCTACGTTTGAGAAGCCATCACCCACCGACTTCATTTTTTTACTTACGTCATCAAGGCTTTTTGATAAATCCGACCAACCCTTTGTTTGCAGCTGCTTGTTTGTTTTGGCAAGAGCATCCTCCATAAGACCTAGCGCAGTCTTTGCTTTATTTAGCTTAATTTCAAGCTCCTGAGTCGCTTTTGCATCTCTGCCTTTTTGTTCGCTTGATGTTTGAAAGGCCTGCTCCAATGCATTCACTTTTTGCCTCTGCAGGTCTAGCTGTTTTGATAAGCTGTCAGCTTTAAGCTTCAAGCCTTCGGTGCTGTTGCCAAAATCGCTTATTCGTGAACCAGCAACCTGAAACTCAGATTGTACAACCTTGAGCTGTCTGTTTATTCCTGAAATCCCGTTTTGAAAGCCAGTCTGATCCATTGATATTTTTACCGCCAGGTTGCCGATTTCTTCTGTAGCCATTTAACACCTCCCTTCAAGATCAACTGGCATCTAATTTTTTGAATTTATATAAAAAACATATAAACTTCTAAAACATTAAAAAATCTGGTCTATAGTAACCTTTTTCTGACCCTTGTTTGCCTTATAGCTCAATAAATCAAGGTAATAAAAAAAGTCCGTCTCATCAATGTCAGTCAGCGTCCAGCCTTCTTCCATCAAGTTAAGATAGACTTCCTTCATAAATTCAGCGGGAAAAAGAGGATTGCCTATTTCTCCGCTTGAGCGTTTGGGAATTGCTCCAGCTTTGCACCCATAGTACCAACAACGCCATTAATACAAGCCATTAATGTTGGTATTAGCTTGTCTGCTTCCAATCCGTCATAAATATCATCAATGGTAAATTGCTTGTCAAATAGCTGAACTATATAATCAACCAAGTTGTCCAAATCGGCTGCCTTCATGTTATTGAAATCAACCTTTTCTGTTATTTCAATAGCTTTTCTGACTGCCCGTGCTTTAGGTGCAGGTGCTATAAAGTTCTTTCCTCCAAGAGTAATCTGCATATGCTTCCTCCCTTCTTCTATAAGGTTTATTTTTAATATCTAATAGATTAATTTTCATATACAATTCGTTAGCGTTCGTGCTGTTATTTTAAATTCTAAATTTAACTATAGATTCAAATCTGTAAAACGCCTAGCAATTTGTATTCATCTGTATACCTTATAAATTGTATAAAAATAGATATATGTCCATCATTCTTATACTGTAAAGTTTACAATGACATTTGAAGCAAGCGGCACACCAGAAATAGTCCTGACATTTTTTGTGCAAACTGCAACATAGGAGCCTGCTACCAAGCTGTCAGCTGGGTCAAGTGTAACTACGGTTTTAGCAGCGTTAATACTCAGTGAAGATGTAATAATAGTTCCATCAACCTGCATCAAGAATATATCGCTGTCTTTTACCGTTGTCGGGTCTATTGCTCCACTGAAGGTAAAAACCACATTGGTATCAGGAGTCACTTCTGAATCACCATCGGCAGGTATCGTAGTTACTGTTGGTACTGCTGTGTCAGCACCGGGGATTTTTACTGTGTTGAACCAAGTTGAGTCAATGTCCGCAGGGCAATTAGGATCTGTTGTGTCAACGTGGTATTCCCATGGGCTCTTTTGGTTTGAACCAACCATCATTGCATATATGGTCGGCTGGAAGGTTGCCTTGATTGAAGGTGTCTGGAAATCTGGCTTTCCCTCCTGTCCCTTCATACTGTCATCGGGCAGTGTGAATTGTCCTTTGTATATAACTCCATAGCGGTACCCACCCCTTATTGTTGCTTTGTATAGTAAGGCGACGTAAGGTGCTTCATCTCCATCTGTAGCAAAAACTCCACCCTCAGCCGCTGTATTCTGACCTAGCAAATCTGCTCTTTGTGCACTTGTGAGGTCTTGTATGCTAATACTTACCTCCGCGCTGTCGAACACAGTCATCTGATCCCACAGCTTATTCTCTGCATATGACTTTTCTGTGTTTTGTTTTGGCTTTATGCCTAATTCTTTGACACCTGGCATGTAAATCGGTGTACCATATGTAAGTGTATTTAATGTATCAGCCGTTTGTTTTGCATAATATAGATTTTCAATACCTGTTATAGGCATTTAACCAACCCTTTCTGATTTAATTTACATAAATAAAGCGCATAGCTTTATGATA
>JAEWST010000134.1 GCA_023398105.1 Bacillota bacterium
GAGAGATTATGTAAAGTGGTACAATAATAAACGAATTCATGGAGCACTTAATTATATGTCTCCTGTAGAATATCGTTTGGCTAAAATGACCGAATAATAGTTGTACAAAAAAGTGTTGACAAACCAAAAAAACATTTCGATAAGTACGTGGAAAATCTAGAGAATCCTTTCGAATCAGCAACAAATCAAACCATCTCACAATTAGATACACAAATCCAGAAATTGATTAATCAGCTCGAGAGCTTGCCCAAAGACCAATCCGATTCAATGATAATTGAAGAAAATATCCGAAAGCTTTTAAAGCAAAGAACTGAGGAAGTATGGAAAATTGCAGGTATTGATGACTCTGAACATAAGACTGCAAAATTAAAAAATGAGCTGGTGAAACTAAAAAAGAAGCCGCAGGAATTTGATGGTGAAATATTCAGAAAAGTAGTAGACCACATAACGTTTTTGAGTAAAGACAGAATAGTGTTTCATTTTATAAATGGGATAGAGATTGAAAAGGATATGAAATGATGGTTGCTGTATAGTAGCGACGTGGAATTTAGAATTTAATAGATTGAGTGTACAGAAGATTAGCCGGTTGGGGGGTCGCCCTGACCGGTATTTTTTTGTTTGTGGGGCATTTTATGCTTTAATGATTTAATAAAGTGAAAAACAGTAATTTTCAGAAAAGTTAAAAAGGAAAAGTTAAAACAATGATACCATTTTAATAAAAAACCTGATATACAGCTTGTCCTTTATGTATCATGTGAAGGGTTTCAACTCCAGCAATAATCGAACAAGCAGAGTTGAAATACCAAGTCAATTGCCAACAATAGAAAATAACTAGTTTGAAGGTATCATACATATTTAATAAATAGCCAAGACTTACTGCAATTGACTTTATGAACAACACAAAATAATGATGCTCGATTCGTAGTGTTTCCATTTAAATAGACTTAATTTCATAAAGCATTTACTCCTTGCCGATAATAGGATATGATTTTAACATAGTTGTTGCATAAGAGTCAAAAGTTTTTGCAACAGAACCGTTTAGTTGATACTATATTAGGTGTGGAATGTAATAACAGGATTAGCTGTAGTATATGAAAACAATAAAACAAATTATTCAAAGTTTTTATAGAAGATGGTATAAAACTTATTAAGACTTACAACTAAATAATAAATTATTCATGATTTATCAAAACTATATAGTTTAATTTGGGAGATAGCTATGGAAAACGATGAAACATATATTAACCGTCTTAAAGAGAAGATTGAGAAAAAAAACAAACTTATAACTGAACATGAAAGATTGATATCTATACAAGCTAAAAGGATTATAAGTTTAAATGATGAACTTGAAAAAATGCAGAATGAATTACAGTGGTATAAGTCATTGGAATATTGCAAAGATAAAGTCACTCCTGAAGTGATTATATTTGCATCACCAACGCAAATATTACAGTTTCCCCAAAGTACGGTTTTCGATTACATTAAAATAGTTGAATGGGGAGATTTATCTTTTGAAGAAGTGTTAAAAGTTTTATACAATTTACTGGAATACGGTGTTAATGAATTTATAGATTATTCTATTAACCGATTGGTAGATGAGCGAATATTTAAGCTTGATCAAGAAAATTTTAATAAGTTATTGTTTTTCATAGAGGAATACTTAAAAAAGCAAGTTTTTTCTAGGAATTATTCTATTTTAGCGATTAACGCTTTTTTAATCAAAATTGATACTTTGAGATGGCATGAATTACTTAGACCATTTTTAATAAGAAATTTCAAACTAATTAAAGGGATTATTAGTGGTTTTGAGGTTGAGAAATATAACATTAAATTTGTTATTAAACTCTTGAAGTTTTATTTTCTTGTATCAGATGAGGATTATGGGCAAATAATTCTTGAAGAATTTCTAATGCATGTTGATTTAGACAACATAAATATTAGCCGAAATGAATTTTTGGAACTTTTATTTATATCTTTTTACTACGAAAAAGATATTGAAATTATTAATTCTTCAAACAAGATTAAATCTTTATTAAACGTAAAAATAGCGGAAATTAAAGTATATAACACCTTTTATGATTCGCTAAAAAATCATAACGATATCGATATCGGAATACAGAACATAAAACGTTTAGAAAAGGAATGTATTTTAAGTGGCTTTGATTTGTCCAAAAAAACTATAAAAAAATTCTTAAAATTACTTGATGAAGAAAAATCAGCTCGTTTGATTAAGGAAAAAGAGGAAGCCAAGAAACAAGCTGAAATAGAAAGAAAACAACAGATATTAAATCAACCTAGAGTTTTAAAGATTACACTTGTTGAAAATTTAGTGGATCTATGCCCAAAAGATAAATTTAAAATAGAAAACAAAAAATGCCAATTAGCAATTTACAATAAAAAACATACAGGCGATCCTATAAGATATATTGAAAATATAAGTGGTCTGTATTGTGATAAGTGTCAAAGCTTCTATGTTGA
Source organism: Bacillota bacterium (assembly GCA_023398105.1). Taxonomy (GTDB): domain Bacteria; phylum Bacillota; class Clostridia; order Acetivibrionales; family DSM-1351; genus Ruminiclostridium. The sequence goes on from JAEWST010000134.1 coordinate 2,479, forward strand.
TAAAAGTATGTTAAAACTAATTACAGATAAAGTACGACTTAAAAAATTAAAAATTGAAAATATGGCAGAAAGTATTAATCAATTATCAATGATGTCAGCAGGCAAAAGTACACAAAGTGGTATTAATATTTTTGAAAGTGAAAAAAAGATTGAATATAAAAAAATTAATGAAATAAACGATAATTCTAATTATATAAGTAAAAAAATAGAAAAAGAAACAATAAACAAGAATGTTACAGAAGCTAGAGAATCAAGTAGATTTATAATTATTATCGAGGATAAAATTAAGGATTGTAAATGTCATTCACACTTACACAATAGAAAAGTTAAGGTTCCATATTATAATACTGTATTAAAAAATGAATCATATTTTGAGGCAGAGGCGGCGATATGTGATAATTGTAATGCAGTTTACATAGAATCAAGGATAATTAAGAGTAATAAAAGCAGATATAAAATGATAATCCCTGTAGAGCTATTATATGATGAAGTATCTTATGTTAATCAATGTATTGTATATAATAAAAGATCCATTAATAACATTGGGAAGTTAGCTGAACAATCATTCTTAAGAGAGGAAGGTTATTTTGTCTCTGGAGACCTCTCAGAACTTGAAAGGCAGCGTATATTAAGAAAGGCCATTTTAATATATGGTGGTCACAAAATTATTCGATTTATTAAGTGGCTGATAAACAATAATCAAAATAAGTTAAATAAAGAAGGCGGAATAAGGAACAAGTCCGCTATTTTAACTTGGAAAAAAGATCTTAATTGGTGTATTGATTATTTACAAAATAACAATATGGCTGAAATAGTATATAGGGTAAAATCAGCAAATGAGCCTTAAAAATTAAGGAATGCTATGCTTTCGGGTTCTGGTGCAAAATTTCTGATTGATATTCCGGGCATTGCTGTTATAGCGTATGTTACGGAAAAGCTTTTGTTGAAGCAAGAGAAAACCTTTATTTATGAGATGGCTCATAATGATTATTAATTGTGAAAAGGGTTCTGTTGCAAATAATACTTGAACAGGAATGATTTTTGTAATAGGCGAAATGACTTTTATTTCATTAATATTTTATGCAATACCAAAATGTTACAGCTTTCTCATCCTGACATAAAACAGCTTAGCTATATTGCCGAAAATAGCTTATTAATCTGCCTTGATGAGCCAAGATTTTCCACCAAGGCAGATTTTTTGTTTATGGTAGTTCGCCATCAATAACCGTCTTAACCAGATGATCATCTATTAATCCTTTGGCTCTTTGCGCTGCATAGAGCAGGCAATGAATACAAA
>JAEWST010000004.1 GCA_023398105.1 Bacillota bacterium
ACTGACGATAAAGATGTATGGTGGGAAGGTATGGGAGTTGATGCTCCTGATCATCTCGTTGACTGGAAGAACAACGATTGGACACCAGCTTCAGGAACTCCTGCTGCTCATCCAAATGCTCGTTTTACAGCACCAGCTTCACAGTGTCCAGTTATAGCTCCGGAGTGGGAAGATCCTGCTGGAGTTCCTATATCAGCTATATTGATAGGTGGACGTCGTCCTAGCACTATTCCTTTGGTACATGAAAGCTTTGATTGGAAGCATGGTGTATTCATGGGTTCAATCATGGGTTCAGAAATAACAGCTGCTGCTATCTCTGACAAGATTGGTCAAGTTCGTCGTGATCCATTCGCTATGTTACCATTCATAGGTTACAATGTATGTGATTATCTACAACACTGGTTAGATGTTGGAGCTAAATCAACTGATGACAAATTACCAAAGATATTCTATGTAAACTGGTTCCGTAAGGATAAAGACGGCAAGTGGTTATGGCCAGGTTACGGTGAAAACAGCCGTGTTCTTAAGTGGATATGTGAAAGAGTTGCAGGAGAAGGAGAAGCTGTTAAGACTCCTATCGGTTACATGCCTACTGAAAATGCTATTGATACTGCAGGTCTTGATGTATCAGCTGACGACATGGCAGAGCTTCTCAAAGTAAACAATGAAGAATGGCTAAACGAAGTTGAGTCAATTAAAGCTCACTATGAAAAATTAGGTTGTATGCCACAAGAATTGAAAAATCAGCTTGCAGCTCTTGAAGCTAGATTGAAAGCATAATTGAATTGAAATTTTTCTAATAAAATATTATAAAAACAATAAAGTCCTGCTGGCAAAATTAAGCAGGGCTTTGTTGTTTTTAGGTTTAAGTTATCACTCAAATTCATTTTAATTTATATAAACAATAATTAATTGTGTATTGCTTATAAAAATAAAGAAGTCTCCGATATATATAAGTTGTTTATTATTTAAATAAACCTACATAGTATATAAAAGAAGAAATAAATAACTAAAATGATATAAAAAATTAATAATGTATAGTAATATGAAAAATACAAAATTGTGTAAATTTATTGCTTGATGTAACTATATTTGATAAAATATAATAAAAATTAGGGGTAAGTATTTAAACAACGAATCCATATATAATAAGTTTTTACCTTTATTACAAGATTAAAAAATTGAAGTTGTTTTGTATTGCTTCAATATTACTAATATATATTGAAAGCGTTTTGCCATTATGATATTCTTTAGATATACGCTAAATAATGTAAGAACTTACTTATCACCTAATTATGTTTTAATAATTTTAGCACTTGTACATTATATTTAAATGGTTAGGGGATAAGCATGTATGAGATTGAGGCATATCATGGGACTAATAGGTTACGTGGAGAGAGGATTATTGCTAACGAACAAATAGAATTATCAATCGGAGATAATCACTGGCTAGGTGATGGAAGTTATTTTTTTGAAGATGATTTATATGCATATAAATGGTGTGTTGATATGTTCTATAATCGCTATAAGGAATATTATACTTATAATCATCTAATAGAAGAATATATGATTTTACGAGCATCTATTAAAACAGAGCAAAGTAGAATTTTTGATTTAACTCACTTAGAAGGAAAAAGTATTTTTGATATAACCTATAAGAACTTAATGGTAATGGCTGAATACAGTGAGAAATTTAAAAATTATGAGATTGCAGATGGGGTAGTAATCAATTACCTTTTTAAAGAACTAGGATATTCTTATAGCTATGATGTTGTGAGAGCCGTATTTATAAAATATAAGAATAATTATAGAGGGATAAAGACTAGACAGGGATTTGTATGCGAAACTCAATTGTGTATAAAAAATATTAATGTTATAGACAAAATTTATGAATATAACTTTGATTCAAAAGTTTCTAAATATGAATCTATATGGAATAATCTAATAAACATAGATTCAATGTATAAAGAAAAAAATACTTATAATAAGTATAAAGCATATAGAACTGGATATAAATTATAGTAGGATAAATGAAAGGTGTGATATATATGACCTTAGATGAAAGAATACAACAAATTAACGAGCACTTTAAAAATTTAACTGTAGAAGAGTTTGAAAATAACCTTATAGAATGTGGTATTGAAGTCATTAAACCCTCTTCATTAAGCGGTATGCGAATTGCTAATTTTGATGAGCTTAAATTAATAGGGGATTTATATGATGTTACTGCTAATATTTTCGAAATATCTGCAGAGAACCTACTTCTATTTCAAAAATATGATTTTTGTGGGGCGGCCTAATGAGTGGACAAGATAAGGACATTAAAAGCAGTTTAAAATTTAATGATTACATAGTAAAAAATATTATTTTCAAATATAACGAAGGTTTTAATGGTGAGGCAGTAAAAATAAGTTTTAATATAACTAGGAAAGTTTTGTATAAAAACGAAGATAATAATAGTGCTGAAGTGACTTTATTTGTTGACATTTTCGATGACAAATTTGAGGATAATCAACCTTTTTATATGCATATTGAAATAACTGGTTATTTTGAAGTAGATGATATTCAGTCTGAAATAGGTAAACATTTAATTAAATACAATTCAGTAGCAATATTGTTTCCGTATGTTAGGGCGTTAATTACTAGTTATACTGCCAATTCGAATGTTCCACCATTGATTCTTCCACCTATAAATATTACAAAAATGATTGATGAAGAAGAGTCAGAAAATAAGAAGCAATAAAAAGTGGGGAAAAATCTGCTTTTTGTTGCTTTGTTTTTAATTTTTATGTAAAGTATTTGCGTAAGTTTTAAAAATTCTGCAAATTCCAGCTGCAATTATCCTAGATACTTTTAAGAGCCAGCTCACGTAATATTCTTTTTCACTATCTTTAGAATCAATAAACTTATAATAAATTTGATTTAGCAATTTTTGTTTTTTTCTGACCAGTGGATGTTGTTTTCTTATAGTATTCTAATAATGAAATATTGCTACTGTTATTTCTTTATAGGAGTAGGGCTACAAATATGACTAAGATAGCAGAATGGATTGATGATCCACGAAACACAGTTATTGTTGTGGTAAGCAGGATTAAGAAGAGAAGCAATGGTAGAAAGAAACAATACATAAAGAAGAGTAGAAAATATTACTTTAACATAGATTTTCAGAAAAGGATGTTTTACGATGAAAGCATTAGTAACAGGAGCTAGTTCGGGAATAGGGCGTGATATTTCTATATTATTAAGTAAAAAAGGCTATGACTTGATTCTTGTAGCACGTAGAATGGAAAAGCTGGAAGAACTAAAGCAAACATTATCAACTAAAGTCCAAACAATTTGTCTAGATTTGTCCAAGGAAGAAGCTTGCTTTGAGCTATATGAGCAAGTTAAGAATGAGGACATAGATATTTTGATAAACAATGCTGGTTTTGGAATTTTTGGGATGTTTGATGGTATAGATATTCATGATGAGCTGAGATTAATTGACACAAATATTAAGGCAGTTGATATTTTGACAAAGCTATTTTTGAAAGACTTTAAAAGAAGAGATTCAGGTTATATCTTAAATGTTGCCTCGTCTGCTGCTTTTTTGCCTGGACCATTACTGTCTAGCTATTATGCATCAAAGGCATATGTACTTAGATTAACACAAGCTATTTATGAAGAGCTTCGCAGAGAAGGAAGCAGAGTATACGTAGGAACACTATGTCCAGGACCTGTTGACACTGAATTTAATCAAACTGCAAATGTTAAAATGAGCCTAAAAGGGCTGACAAGCCAATATGTTGCAGATTATGCAATAAAGCAGATGTTAAAAAGAAAGCTAACTATTATTCCAGGTACTACAATGAAGCTTGCAGTACTTTTTCAAAAATTTGTGCCAGAAAAATTGTTGCTTAGAATTGCATACCATATGCAAAAGAAAAAGGAAGGATAATGCGGTTAATTGGGTTTAACTTTTAAAATAGATATAATAAGATTTAGATTAAAAATATCAAAGCTGATATTTTTTTAGATAAATACTTCGATACAAGAAGTATTCTCGATGGGAATTATATGCTCAAATTATCAATAGTTTGACTAAAATAATTGCATGAAATAGTAATGGTTCATCGTGTGCTAGAAACGGCAATTTGTCGGTTTTGGACAAATACGAAGGGTCACCAACTAATTCATGCAATTATTTTTTATACATATAGAAATTTATATGTTCCTAAGCTCATCCACAGGTTTTGGTATTATTAAAATTTATGCATTACATAAAAAGTATCAATCAAGAAGAAAATTTCTAAGCTTCGGGATGTAAATGGGGATTCCCTTTTCCAGTTTAGGAGAGTGCGTAGTAACAGGTTGTGTTTTGTCAAAGAGAACTAGGTAGGTTACTAAAAGAAGAAGAGGTTTGCATATGATAATAAACATAACCATAAATAATGACAATATATGACAAAATAAAAAATAAATTGACAAAATATGAGGAACAATGCATAATATTATTATTCGAAGTCATAGTAGTAAATGATTACTACCCTTGGAGGTAAAAAATGGGTTCTTACATATTAGACAGGAAAGACAGCTTAATATTGACTGCTATTGAAGTCCTTGATCAATTGGGAATACAAGGATTATCAACAAGGGAAATTGCAAAACGTCAAGGAGTATCTGAAGCTACAATATTTCGCCATTATTCAAAAAAAAGCCATTTGATTATAGCAATGTTAGACTTTGACTCGAAATATGATTTGGATATTATTACTTCAATCCGAATGAAAAATCTAAAACTAAGAACAGCTATTGTATATTTTGTGAATTCTTATGCGGAATACTATGAAAATTACCCTGCTGTAACAGCTGTTTCACAGACCTATAATGATTTGGCATGTGATCCGCTATATGCTGAGAAAGTAAAAAAATCATTCTTTACAAAAATATTTTTTTTGCAAGATATCATACTAGAGGCACAAAAAGCAGGTGAAATAAATAAGAGCATAGATAGTAAAAATTTTTCCTATTTGATTTGGGGTTCATTTATGTCAATATGTCAAAATTGGAGGTTTAATAAATATAACTTTTCACTTAAAGAATGTACTATTTCCACGCTGGAAATGACTCTTGATTCGTTTGATATCAGATAGAAAATTTACTAGGGGGGGTGCCTATGTCTGGACATAATATAGATGATCCAATACTTGATATGTATATATTTGAGACAACTCAGCAGATAGAACAGCTTGAGAACTTTAGAACTAACGGAGCTTGAGGATAAAGAGTTTGAAGAACTTTGTGGCTCATGGAAAAATGAAAAAAAAGAGTCAGTAAATAATTCTGAAGACACTTCTATAACTATTTCAGAGCTTCAGGAGAAAAACAATAGAGACAAGCTAGAAAAAGAGGCTCAGTCCTCGTCTGCTCAAGGAATAATTAGTGTAAGCATAACTAAACTAAATAAGCTTATAGATTTAGTGGGTGAAATGGTTATTGCTGAAGCTATGGTTACTCAAAATCCAGATCTTAAGGGTTTAAATCTCGACAATTTTCAAAAGGCAGCACGACAACTTCAAAAAATATCAGGCGAGCTTCAGGATATGGTAATGTCAATACGTATGGTGCCTATTTCCTCAACATTTAATAAAATGCACCGCATTGTGCGTGATATGAGCAAAAAGCTTGATAAGCAAGTTGCTTTAGAAATTATAGGTGAAGAGACTGAAGTGGATAAAAATATTATTGAGCATATTTCAGATCCTCTGATGCACGTGGTTAGAAATTCCATAGACCACGGTTTAGAAGCTACTGAGGATAGAATTGCAGCAGGAAAGCCTCCAATAGGCACTATTACAATAGAGGCTAAAAATGCTGGAAGTGATGTTTTAATAATTGTAAAAGATGATGGAAGAGGACTGGATAAAGAAAAAATACTTAAGCGGGCAAAAGAAAATGGTTTGCTGCACAAGCCTGAAAATTTAATGACTGATAAGGAAATTTATTCACTTGTTTTTCTTCCGGGGTTTTCTACTACAGAAAAAATTACTGAGTTTTCTGGGCGTGGTGTTGGCATGGATGTAGTTTCAAAAAACATAGAGGCAGTTGGTGGAACCACTTGGATAGACAGTTCTCCTGGTGTTGGCACAATAACTACTATGAAAATTCCTCTGACACTTGCAATTATTGATGGGATGAATGTTAGAGTGGGCAATAGTTGCTATACAATTCCAACCACTGATATAAGAGAATCTTTCAGACCAGAGGAAAAGGCTATTATTAAAGATCCTATTAGAAGACTTATTCCTCAGTATCCATTACCTGTGATAGTAGTTAGCAGTGTCAGTGAAGCTGTTTTTGATGCTATGGGTGCAGGTGCTGTTGATTTTGTCACAAAACCTAATGTAGAATCGTTAAGAGGTGTTAAGGAAACACAGGGTGGAGAGCGTATTGAACAAGGAAAAGTAATCATAGCTCCTGGAGATAGACAGATAAAAGTCGTAAAGGTTGGTACAAAGTTTATTGTAGAGCTTGGTGGAACAGAAAAGGTTAATGGACATTGCCCTTCTGTAGATGTGCTTTTTGAATCGGTAGCTAGAAGTGCTGGGAACAATGCTATTGGAATAATATTGACGGGAATGGGCTATGACGGAGCAAAGGGATTGCTTGCAATGAGAAGAAAGGGTGCAAGAACCATAGGACAGGATGAAGAGACTTCAGTAGTATATGGTATGCCAAAGGTAGCATTTGACATTGGTGCTGTAGAGAAACAGACTTCTCTAGAGAATATTCCTCATGTGGTATTTTCTATGCTAAGATAGTCTTATTTATACGTAATAAATCATAGGAGAAATGCGATGGACAATGAACAGAAGTATATTGCACTCTCAAGTATAGGCGATGGAATTATTTGTACTGACATTTCCAATAGGATTACATTTATAAATAGAGCGGCAGAAAAATTAACTGGTTGGAAAAGTGAAGAGGTTCAAAATAAGGATATATCAGATGTATTTTTTATTATTGATGCAAGAACTCAAATTAGATATGAAGATCCCTTTGTACCTGGAGCAAATGAAAGCTCATCAATGGGACTGCGAAAGAATTCTCAGATAATAACTAAAAATGGTAATAATAAATATATCTCTGCAAGCTGCTCTCCTATTGTAGAGAAAGATGGAAATGTTTCAGGCAATGTAATAGTGTTTAGGGACATAACAAGCATAAGAAAAATAGAGGAAGCAATAGAAATAGAACGTAATAACATGATGACAATTATGCAGGTAGCTCCTATGGGGGTAATCTTCGTTGATGAGAATTATCATATTAAGTTTGCTAACAAGAGGGCGTTGTCTTTCTTGCAGGCTGACTTGAATAATGTTACTGATATAAAAATATGCAATGCTTTTGGTTGCACATTTGGTTTTAAAAAGAACTATCTAGAAAGCCAAAGGTGTAAAGCTTGCATTTTCAATAAGAAAATGCTCGAAGTAATAAATCCAGGTAAACCCTCAAATGACATTTTATTTGATTGTAGCTTAATAAGAAATGGAGAAACCGCCCGATTCTATTTCAAGATTAGCTTAACGCCTATAATATTTAATGGCGATAATAGAATTATGGTTGTTTTTGATGATGTTACAGAGCTAAAACGAGCAGAGGAAGAAGCTGGGCAGGCAAATAAGGCAAAAAGTGAATTTTTAGCTAATATGAGCCACGAAATAAGAACGCCTATTAATGGTATTGTAGGTATGATAGATCTTACCCTTTTGACAGAGTTAAACGCTGAACAAATGGACAATATGAATATCGCTAAGTCATGTGCAGATTCACTCCTAACGCTAATAAATGATATATTGGACTTTTCTAAGCTGGAAGCTTCCAAGATGGTATTTGAAAATAAAAGCTTTATATTTAAAGACTTTATTGAGGAAATAATAAAAGCTCATCGCCCTCATGCAAATGAAAAGGGATTAGACTTAAAATACACTTTGTCCTTTGACATACCTGAATTTATACATGGAGACTCCAATAGGCTCAGGCAGATTCTTGATAATATTATAAACAATGCAATTAAGTTTACAAACCAAGGAGTTATTGCACTAACAATTAAAGATGTAGTTTGCGATATGCAAGAAGTAACCTTGCAATTTGAAGTTGCAGATACTGGTATTGGAATTGAGCAGAAGGATATGGGTAAACTTTTTCATACTTTTAGCCAAATAGACAGTTCTTTTACAAGGAATTATAAGGGTACTGGTCTTGGACTTGTAATTTCCAAACAGCTTGCAGAAATTATGGGAGGAAAAATGTGGGCTAAAAGCGAGAAAGGAAAAGGTAGCACTTTTTACTTTACTGCTAAGTTTAAAATAGGTAATAATACTGATAAATTAAAAAATACAAATATAGATAGTTCTTATAGAATCAATAAACTATGTAACGCAATGAGCATTCTTGTGGTAGAAGATGTTGATTTTAACCAGACTGTACTAGTAAAACTGCTTGAAAATGATGGGCATTTAGTGGATGTAGCTAATAACGGTTTAGAAGCTCTAGAATATCATTCTAAAAAGAACTATGACCTTATTTTTATGGACATTCAAATGCCCGAAATGGATGGTATTGAGACTACTAAAAGGATAAGGCAAAAGGAAGGTAGTATGCAGTATACTCCGATTGTAGCGTTGACTGCATTTGCATTAAAAGGTGACAAAGAGCGTTTTATGTCAATTGGAATGGACGAATATCTTTCTAAACCTATAAAAATTGATGATTTACAGCGTGCTATTGAAAGAGTTAATGAATTTAATATGAATCGCCGATTTAATAATAAGAGTGCAATAATTACTGATAACGGTGATGTTGTTGTAACAGAGAAAAATGATTATAAGTGCAGCACAGAAGTGATTGCTGTTATTAACAAGATTGAAGAGTACATTAAGGAATTTACTAAAATAAACATAAATAAAAATTGCTTGGTGAATTTTGAGAACATAGCACATAACATAAAGACACTGGCTAATCAGATTGATGCTCAGGGAATAAAAAAAGCTGCGTTTAAAGTTGAGCTTGCAGCAAGGCGTGAAAATCTGAGAGAAGCTGTTGATTTTGTTATGAAAATACAAAAAGAACTGGAAATATATAAGGAAGCTATATCTGATAATTCAGATAGGACATAAATGCATGATAAATAGTATAACTAGCAGTACTCATCGAAGTGTTTTTGCTACCTTTCCACATTCACTATCCATGGTTCATAGTGCGCTAAAACCGATATCGTATGGTTTTTTCAGTAAAAAAACTTGGAGCTTGCTGAACAGCGAAAGTTGATTTAATTTATTTAAGCTAATATTTTTAACGGAGGAAAATTATATGAAGATACTAATTGCAGAAGATGATTTGGCTAGTAGAAAGTTTTTATACAAATTCCTTTCACAATATGGTGAATGTGATTTTGTAGTAGATGGTTTAGAGGCAATAGATGCTTATATGTTGTCCATAAGTGAAAATAGCATATACGATTTGATATGTTTGGATATTATGATGCCCAAAGTAGATGGTGTTAGAGTACTTAAAGCTATCAGAGATTTGGAAACCCAAAGGGGAATAGTTCCTGAAAAGCGTTCAAAAGTAGTAATGACAACAGCACTAGCTCAGGCGGAGTATGTAAATAAAGCATTTGAGTATAATTGTGATGCATATGCCTCAAAGCCTATTAACATTGAAAAATTTAAAGAGGTTATGAGCAAATTAAAATTAATTTAACCTGTTTTTTAGCAGTCTTATGAGTTTAAAAATGTCATTTTAATAAATACCATATTTGGAATTATTATTATCAATTGTTTAATTAGTATTTTTACGCATTATTTCATAAAAGTGCTTTGGGGTTACTCCATATTGAGTTTTAAAGGCTCTGAAGAAGTTTGAATAATCCCCAAAGCCGCATTGTTCATAAACAGTGATAATAGGTAATCCAGTCAAGATAAGATATTTAGCTTGAATCAATTTTTTTTGAACAATATATTTATGCAATGTAGTACCTGAGTACTTTTTGAATTCTCGTAAAAGATGGTACTTACTTATATAAAATTGCTCTGAAAGTTTATCAATTGTAATTTCTTCATCTATATGGTTATTAATATATTGGATAATTTCATCAATCAAATTATTTTTTTTAATGTCTACATCAAGTTTATCGTTATTATTGTAAAGAAGCATATTCATATTAACTAAAAGCTCTATAATATATGCTTTATAGAGTAGATCACTTCCAATACCCTTATAATTTTCAAAGGCAATAATTTTTTGCAAAATTGACTTGATATTTTGTTGCATTTCAAAACTGACTCTTATAACGGTTTCTTTATTTGGGTCTTCAAAACATTTGGCAAGATTAGTTTTATCTGTAGATAAGTTTTTTAAAAATGATTTATTTATCCATAGTACAATTCTTTCATAAGGAACTTTATGGCTATTAATAATTGCCTGATGTAGCTCTGTAGAATTAATTAGAATAATATCACCTGGCTTTAATGAATAGGTTTTTCCTTCTGTTAAATAGGTTACATCACCCGATATAAAGAAATAACATTCAAAAAAATCGTGGTGGTGTAAGTTTACGTGCTCGATATATGTATCTGAATAATGAAATATCTCGTAGTACTTAGAAAGCATATACTGTCGGGTCTGATAGCTATGATGCTTCTTTTTCATATATAGACTGCCTTCTTTCTGCATGTTATGACGAAAAAGTGGAATTATAATTTATATTTGAATGTTACGGGAATCATTTTATCACAGCAATTTTTGCAAGTCAATCAGCAATAAGAACCATATTAGATTAGCCAAAATATTAGTATACTTTATATAAGCAGATATTCTATTGTAATTATTTTTGTTAAGTTGGAGGTAGTACATTGCTGGATAATTATTTTATACTAAATGGTAAAAATTCCAGACCATTATATGACAAATTTGCAAAAAATGCTCCTATTTATGACTTTCATTGTCACCTTTCTGCGAAAGATATTTATGAAAATAAGCAATTTGAGGATATAGCTTCTCTATGGCTTGGATACGACCATTACAAATGGAGAGCAATGAGATATGCGGGAATACCTGAAGCATTTATTACAGGTAATAAGGATGGATTAGAAAAATTTAAAATGTGGGCAAAGACTTGTGAAAGACTAATCGGGAGTCCTCTTTATCATTGGGCAAACATGGAGCTTAAAGCTTATTTTGGAGTTGATGAGTTTTTAAAAGAGAGCAATGCAGAGAGATTATTTGATTTTTGTAATAACAAAATTAAGTCAAAGAAATTATCTCCTGTAAAAATGATAGAAAATTCAAATGTAAAATTAATTTGTACAACAGATGACCCGATAGACAATCTTGAATATCACAGGCTAATTAATTCAGAATGTAAAAATAACTTCAAAGTGCTTCCAACATTTAGACCTGATAAGGCATTAAACATTCTAAAGGAAGAATTTACTGAATATATAGAAAAGCTGTCAGAAAGTAGCAAGCTAAAGATTGAGACATATAAAGATATGCTAAATGCTTTAAAGAGCAGAATTCAATATTTTAAGCAAATAGGTTGTCTTTTGTCGGATCACTCTTTGGAAAGCATGTATTACTATTGCACAGATGTTGCCGAGGTAGAAAATATCTTCTCTAACAGACTAAAAGGTAGAAAAATATCAATTGAAGATGCCGAGAAATATAGAGTACATACACTAAAACTTTTAGCTTGTGAATACAAAAAGTCAGGTCTTGTGATGCAGCTTCATATAGGAGCTCTTAGAAATACAAATGAAGCAATGCTGCGTAAGATTGGAGCTGATACTGGCTTTGACATAATGAATGATTTTTCTATAGCAGAGCCATTAGTAAGAATACTCAATGATATGGACAGCTCTAATGGGTTGCCAAAGACAATACTGTATTCACTTAATGCTAAGGACAACCTTGTACTTTCTACACTTTGTCATTGCTACACTGAGGATGGAATAGCAGGTAAGGTTCAATTTGGGGCTGCATGGTGGTTTAATGACCATAAGGAAGGGATTAGCTCACATTTGAGGTCAATTGCAAATCAGGGTATGCTGGCATACTTTGTTGGTATGCTGACAGATTCTAGGAGTTTTCTCTCCTATGTAAGACATGACTATTTCAGGCGAATTCTTTGCAGCTTTATTGGCGAGCTTGTAGACAATGGCGAATTTGATAATGATGAGAGGATACTAAAGGAATTGGTAGAAGGTATAAGTTATAAAAATATACAAGTTTATTTGAACTTGGAAATTATGTAAATTTATTTTAAAATTATATGTGATTATATTTATATTATTTGAGTTTGGATTTTATGAGAATGGTGAGGAGGACATAGAAATGAATGAAATATTAAAGAAAATTTCTTTAATTGGTATAGTACCTGTTGTAAAAATCAATGATGCTGAAAAGGCAGTACCGCTTGCCAATGCGTTAAGTGATGGTGGTATTCCTACAGCAGAAATAACCTTCAGAACAGAACAGGCGGAAGAAGCAATAGCTCGTATTACAAGAGAAGTGCCTGATATGCTTGTGGGTGCAGGGACAGTTTTGACTACAGAACAGGCTGACCGTGCAATTAATGCAGGAGCAAAGTTTATTGTGAGTCCAGGTTTAAATCCAAAGGTAGTGGAACACTGCATAAAAAGGGGAGTTCCCATTACTCCAGGATGTTCAAGCCCTAGTGATATTGAGCAGGCTATAGAGTTTGGATTAGAGGTAGTAAAGTTTTTTCCAGCAGAGGCATTAGGTGGAATTAAAATGCTAAAAGCACTTTCAGGACCTTATGGCAATATCAAATTTATGCCAACAGGAGGAATTGATGCAACCAATATTAAAGACTATCTATCTTTCTCAAAGGTTATTGCTTGTGGTGGGAGCTGGATGGTGCCTGAGAATTTAATTAAACAAGGAAACTTTCAAAAGATAACTATTCTTGCACGAGAAGCAATAGAGAGTATACTTGGCTTTAAAATTGCACATGTAGGTATTAATTGTGAAAGTGAGGAACAGGCAGGTGGAGTTGCAGCCAGCTTTTCAAAATTGCTGAACTTTGACCTTTACAATGGGAGTTCGTCAATCTTTGCAGGAAATTCTACTGGGAATATTATTGAAGTTATGAAGACACCATATAAGGGTAAACATGGACACATTGCAATTAAAACAAATTATATTGACAGAGCGGTCAATTACATTACTAATAAGGGCTATAAATTTGACCAATCAACGGCAAAGTATGATTCAAATAATAAATTACAGGCCATTTATCTTGAAAATGAAGTAGGTGGTTTTGCAATACATTTAGTACAGTAACACTTAATTTTGTTAAAGATTCAACTTTCACAGCAGAAAATTGTAGGTGTGGGATATGCAAACTAGTATAACGAGGATGGTATAAGACTATGAAAAAAGTAGTAACTTTTGGTGAATTAATGTTAAGGCTAGCACCCGAAGGATATTTAAGGTTTGTACAGGCGGACTCTTTTGAAGCAACCTACGGTGGAGGAGAGGCTAATGTAGCAGTTTCTCTTTCTAATTTTGGGCTAGATGCCAAGTTTATTACAAAGCTTCCAGCACATGAGATTGGACAAGCGGCTGTAAATTCATTAAGAAAATATGGGGTTGATACTTCCAGTATAGCTAGAGGGGGAGCGAGGGTAGGTATATATTATTTGGAAAAGGGTGCGTCACAAAGACCTTCAAAAGTTATATATGATAGGGCATTTTCCTCAGTATCATTAGCTGAACCAGAGGATTTTGACTGGGATGAGATATTCAAGGATGTAGAGTGGTTCCACTTTACAGGTATAACACCTGCACTTAGTGATGGGGTAGCGGACATTTGCCTTGAGGCTTGTAAGAAAGCCAAGGGAAAGGGTATTAAGGTAAGCTTTGATCTTAATTACAGAAAAAATCTTTGGTCATCAGATAAGGCACAAGAGGTTATTACAAAGTTAACTCCATATATAGATGTTTGTATTGCTAATGAAGAGGATGCCGAAAAGGTATTTGGCTTAAAGGCAGATAACACAGACATTACAGGAGGAAAAATAAGCTATGACGGCTATAAGCAGGTTGCAGAAAAACTAGTTCAAAAATATGGCTTTAAGATGGTGGCTACTACCTTGAGAGAAAGTATTTCAGCAAGTGACAACAATTGGTCTGCAATGCTTTATGACGGCAAGGAATTTTATTTCTCAAAAAAATACAATGTTCATATAGTAGATAGAGTTGGCGGAGGAGACTCCTTTGGAGCAGGCTTGATTTATTCTCAGATGAGTAATTTTACACCACAGGAAGCAATAGAATTTGCAGTTGCAGCCAGCTGTTTAAAGCATACTATTGAAGGGGACTTCAACCTAATGTCAGTAGCTGAGGTTAAGGCTCTTGCAGGTGGAGATGCTTCGGGCAGAGTACAAAGATAGCACGAAGAGCAGGATAGTGTAAATTTATGCTGCAAATAATGTATTTTATTCGTGACTAGAATTTAGGTATAAAAAACTCAACTTTTCATTGATAAGTTAAACACCTACGATTCAACTGGGAAAGTTGAGTAATAATTAAAAAGGATATGAAGAAATGGAAAAATACTCTTTGTGCAATACAAACTTTAGAACTTTACCAGTAGGTTGGGTAAATAATGGATTTATTATTAATAACGGATTACAGAGTCCAGCTTGCGGAGGTATTAATACAACTGCGTACTGGGATATATATTCGACTCTGGACGCTCATACTCTAAGAGCAAGAATTAGGATTAAAGACAAAAAATCATCCTTTGCCTTATTTAAAAAATATCATCTTCATGGCGGAATAGGCACTATAGACTGTGAAAAAAAGCAACTTAGTCTATATAAGACATGGGTTGGAGAGGAAATACCTGAAATGGTAACAAGCTCTCCAATTACAATTGATATAGTAGAGGACAGGGAATATGTAATTAGCTACGAAAAAGTGAATGGTAGTTTTCATAGATTGAAGATAACAGATACAGTGACAGGTCATACCAATGAAGTTACCTATCTTAACAGCAGTCATCCTTTCGGAGACTATGCGGGCAAACAATGGGGAGCACCTGGAATAATGTTTTTAAGCGGAAATATACTTGTTAAAAAGTTTGAATTTATTTCGGAAGCGGCTCAAGATAGTAAAATTATGATATTTGGTGACAGCATTACAGAAGGACATGGGATGGACAATAACAGAGCTACCTACAATGAAAGATGCAGTGCAAAGGTACGTGATGCGGTAAAAGGCAGTTGTGTTATTTGTGGAAGAGGAAGCGGAGATAGCACAGATTTACTGAATAGAATGGATTTTGATTTAGAGAAGTTTAATCCCCAATATGTGGTTGTAATTATTGGAACGAACGACACTGACATAGCTCTATGGAAGCAAAATATTGAAAAAATAGTTTTAAAAATCAGAAATAAAGGTGCGCAGCCTATCATATGTGTACCTCCAGTTGGTGGCGAATTAGTTCCACAAATAGCAGAATACCTAAAGGACAAGGATTATTCCGTTGTAAGAATGGATTACGCTACAAGTGTTGACCATGATGGGATAACTCAGGATACAACATTGTTTTTGGATACTTTTCATCCAAATACATTCGGAAACCAAAGAATGTATAACCAGCTTTTAATAGATGCACCAGAAATTTTTGAATAGAATTTCAAATATAGTACTAAGGTCAATTTATTTTAAATCTTTATGTGAGGATAATAAATTATGAAACTAAATAAAAATGATATAAGTAGCTTAGAGCTATGGAATAATCCTGGTATTGAAATGCCAAAATTTGATTATCAGCTTATGGTTTCAAAAACTTTCGAAAGTCCTACTTGGGTGCATTTTGGAGCAGGCAATATTTTTAGAGGTTTTATTGCAGCTCTGCAGCACAGGCTATTAGATTCGGGTAAAGCAGATACTGGTATAATTGCAGTAGAAACCTACGATTTTGAGATTATAGACAGAATATATAAACCATATGAGAATTTAAGCCTATTAGTACATATGAACTCAGATGGAAGTCTTGACAATAAAGTGATTGCAAGTATTTCAGAGGGCTTGGTGGGAGATGTATCAAGGGAACAGGATTGGAAAAGATTAAAGGAAGTATTCTGCAAACCATCTCTGCAAATGGTTAGCTTTACTATTACAGAAAAGGGATATTCCTTGACAGGAGCATCGGGTGATTATCTGCCTGACGTAAAATACGATATTGAAAATGGGTTTGCAGAGCCTAGAAATTTAATATCAAAAGTAGGCTCACTGCTTTTTGAAAGATTTTCATGTGGAGAGCTTCCTATTGCTCTAGTTAGCATGGATAATTGTTCTCATAATGGAGAAATACTCCAAAAGGCAATACTGGATATAGCTAAGTGCTGGGTTCATAAAGGATTTGTTGACAATAAGTTTATAGATTATCTCAAAAACCCATCAAAAGTATCTTTTCCATGGTCAATGATTGATAAAATTACACCTAGGCCATCAGAAACTGTTAGTAATGAGTTGTTAAAGCTTGGTATAGAGAATATTGAGATAGTCAAGACTAGCAAAAATACATTTATATCACAATTTGTTAATGCAGAAAAACCACAGTATCTTGTTATAGAAGATCATTTCCCAAATGGTCGAATGAAGCTGGAAGAGGCAGGAGTAATATTTACAGATAGGGAAACGGTAGAACGTGTAGAAAGAATGAAAGTAACTACCTGTTTAAATCCATTACATACAGCGTTGGCAATTTTCGGGAATCTTTTAGGCTATACGCTTATAGCAGATGAAATGAAAAATCCATATCTCAAGAAGCTTGTTGAAAAAATAGGTTATGAAGAGGGAATGCCTGTAGTTGTTAATCCAGGAATATTAGAGCCAGTTGCTTTTATTAAGGAAGTTATTGAAGAAAGACTTCCAAACCCTTATATACCTGATACACCACAGAGAATTGCATGTGATACATCTCAAAAAATTCCTGTGAGGTTTGGAGAAACAATAAAAACATATTGCAGTCATTCAACATTAGATGTAAAAAGCTTAACATATATTCCACTAACATTAGCAGCTTGGTGCAGGTATTTGATGGGAATAAACGATAACGGCGATTTAATGGAATTGAGTCCCGACCCTATGTTAGACGAACTTAAGGAACATCTTAATGGAATAGAATTAGGAAATTCAGAATCAGTTGGCAACAAGCTAAGACCAATATTGTCAAATGAAAGAATTTTTGGCTGTAATCTTTATACTATTGGAGTTGGAGATAAGGTTGAGAATTACTTTAAAGAATTGATTGCAGGAAAAAATGCTGTAAGAACAGTTTTGGAAAGATATGTTGGATAATAAGGAGATGATATTTGATGAAAATGACATTTAGGTGGTTTGGAGAAAAGGATGATAGTATAACGCTGGAACAAATCAGACAGATTCCAGGTGAACCTGGAATAGTTGGGGCTTTGTACGATGTACCTGTTGGTGATGCTTGGACATTAGAAAAAGTACTTGAATTAAAGAATACTGTTGAAAAAGCAGGACTCAAGCTTGAAGTAATTGAAAGCGTCAATATTCATGAAGACATTAAACTAGGACTACCAACTAGAGATAAATATATTGAGAACTACAAGGAATCAATAAGAAATTTAGGGAAAATTGGAGTGAAAGTAATATGTTATAACTTCATGCCAGTATTTGATTGGCTAAGAACTGATCTCGCAATGAAATTGGAGGATGGTTCTGAGGCTATGGCTTATGAAAATAGCATAGTACAGAAATTGGACCCTGTAAAAATGGTTGAAGATATGGCTACTAACTCAAATGGATTTGCCCTTCCAGGTTGGGAACCATATAGATTAAAGGAACTGAAGGATACACTTGAAAAATATAAGAATGTAGATGAAAAAAAGCTATTTGAAAATCTTAAATATTTCCTTGAGAACATCATTCCTGTCTGTGAAGAAGCTGATGTAAAAATGGCAATTCATCCTGATGATCCACCATGGTCACTTTTTGGTTTGCCAAGAATAGTTACAAGCAAGAAAAATCTTGAAAGACTTGTGAAGCTTGTTGATAGCCCATATAACGGGTTAACACTTTGTAGCGGCTCATTAGGTTCAAATCCTGAAAACAATATACCTGAGTTAATAAGACATTTTGGCAAAATGGGAAGGATTCACTTTGGACATGTAAGAAACTTGAAGTTTGTTGATGATAAAAAGTTCCATGAGTCATCACATCTATCCTCTGATGGTTCTTTTGATATGTTTGAAATTATGAAGGCTTACCATGATATAGGCTTTGAAGGATATATTCGTCCTGACCATGGGAGAATGATATGGGGAGAAAAAGCAAGACCAGGTTATGGATTATATGATAGAGCACTAGGTATTGCATATTTGAATGGTTTATGGGAAGCTATAGATAAGATGAAGCAGCAATAAAGTGTTGATTTAATCTTGTTGGCTTTAGTATGGTTTACATTATTATATCAAGGGAATATGTAGCAATGTATATATGTTGGAGGACTATAAATGGGCAGAGTAAAAGATAAGAAAAAAGAATATGCTGCAGCTGGGTATAACTGTTGGCTTCAATACCATAAGCAAGAAAACTTCCCTTTAATGCAGGAATATATTGAGTTTTGCCGAAATATTGTAATATATGAGGATTCTGATATCGTGCAGAATGTACTTGATGAGCTGAAAAATGGCATAAAAAGTATGCTAGATATAAAACCTATATTATCTGTTGAACCTGTAATGCAGGCATATCTACTAATAGGAACTCTTGCAGAAAATGACAGGTTGGATGCTCTTTTAGAAACAGAAGAGAAGGAAAAAATAGGTGATGAAGGCTTTATTATAAAGTTGATTTATAATAATGAAGAAAGAATATTGGCTATTGCAGGTAAAACTGAAAATGGATTACTTTATGGAGTTTTTGATTTTATAAAAGCTATACAAACCCATAAAAAGCTTGAAAGTATATTGAGGATTGACAATCCAGCAAATCAGCTTCGCATCCTTAACCATTGGGACAATTTAGACGGAAGTATTGAAAGAGGATATGCAGGTCATTCTATTTTCTTTCGCAATAACAAAATTATTTCAAACTTAGATAGGATAAGAGATTATGCTAGAATTTTAGCTTCTATAGGTATTAATGGGCTAGCTATTAATAATGTAAATGTGCATAAGCAGGAGACAAATTTAATAACAAGTGCTTATTTAACTGACGTTTCAAAACTAGCTGATTTGTTTAGAGAGTATGGTATCAAGCTTTATTTGAGCGTAAATTTTGCTAGCCCAATGCAGCTTGGAAAACTTACTACTGCCGATCCCTTAGACAATGGAGTAAGAGAGTGGTGGAATAGTAAGGTTGAGGAAATTTACAGATATATTCCTGATTTTGGAGGTTTTTTG
Organism: Bacillota bacterium; assembly: GCA_023398105.1. Classification (GTDB taxonomy): domain Bacteria; phylum Bacillota; class Clostridia; order Acetivibrionales; family DSM-1351; genus Ruminiclostridium. The sequence goes on from JAEWST010000004.1 coordinate 19,455, forward strand.
GTAAAGGCGGATTCTGAACACAGACCTGGACCCTTTACCTATGGACGTAACCATGCAGATGGTGCAAATATGCTTGCCAATCCACTAAAAAAACATGGTGGTATTGTAATTTGGAGATGTTTTGTTTATAATTGTATGCAAGACTGGAGAGATTATACAATTGATAGAGCAAAGGCGGCGTATGATAATTTTATGCCTCTTGATGGTATTTTTGATGACAATGTATTACTCCAAATTAAAAACGGACCTATGGATTTTCAGGTACGTGAGCCAATTTCACCACTTTTTGGTGGTTTACAAAAAACAAATCAAGCAATGGAATTCCAGATAACTCAGGAATATACTGGACAGCAAAAGCATTTATGCTATCTTGTTCCTATGTGGAAAGAGATACTTGAATTTGATACTTATGCAAAAGGAAAAACCACACTTGTAAAGAATATAGTTAGTGGTTCTGTTTTTGATAATAAATATAGTGGAATTGCAGGAGTTGCCAATATTGGGGACAGTCCAAACTGGACTGGATTTCAATTGGCTCAGTCAAACCTTTATGGCTTCGGGCGACTTGCCTGGAATCCTGATTTGACGGTGGAGCAAATAACTAAAGAATGGGTAAAAATGACTTATTCAAATAATGAAACAGTTGTTGGTGTTATCTCTGAAATGCTAATTAGCTCTTGGAGAATCTATGAGAATTATACTTCACCATTAGGAATTGGCTGGATGGTAAATCCAAATCATCATTATGGACCTAATGTAGATGGCTATGAGTATGACAAGTGGGGAACTTATCATAGAGCTGATCTAAAAGGGATAGGTGTTGATAGAACGGTAAATACAGGGACTGGATACGCAGGGCAGTATAATAAGGAAGTAGCAGAAATGTATGAAAAAGTAGAAACCTGTCCTGAGGAATTATTATTGTTTTTTCATCATATTCCATATAGCTATAAATTGCATTCAGGGGAAACTTTGATTCAATATATATATAATTCTCACTTCAAAGGAGTAGAGCAAGTAATAGAGCTAAAAAACAAATGGCTTGGGCTTAAAGGAATGATTGGGGAAGAACTGTTCAAACATGTATCTGAGACATTAGATGGTCAGATTGAACACTCAAAGGAGTGGAGAGATGTAATTAATACTTACTTCTTTAGAAAAACAGGCATAGAGGATGAACAGGGAAGAAATATTTTTTAACTATGGTTATATAACCAAGACAGAAATTCCATCTTCTGCTCTTGATTATCATAATATACTTTTCTATAATTTTCAAGAAACACAAACTATCAAGGTATTGGGCGCATCTAAACCTTGGAGGTTTGTGTTTTTTGGTTTTCAGGCATTATAAACTTGACTTAATATTGCGGTATTCACCTGGATTAATACTAACATATTTTTTAAAAAATCTATTAAAGCTCTGTTTATTGTTATATCCAAGACTTAGTGCAATATCATTAATGCTTATATTTGTCTGACGAAGCAAACGCTGAGCTTCTTCTATCCTCATATTATTAATATAATTCACAATATTCTCGCCTGTTGCATCATTAAATATTTTTCTTACATGGGAGTAGCTTAATCCTACATGCTCTGCGAGAGTATTAATAGCAATATCCTGTTTATAGTTTTTATGAATATAATCTATTATTTTTGAAATATGGGAAGTATCATCAACCTTTACCTTCTCACAATATTCTATAATCTGAAGAAAAATATTAGCTAAGAACAAACCAGTCTCATCCAAGGTTTCTATATCAGCAAGCTTACTATAAATATTAAAATCATTTCCGAAAATTTTACTTACGCTTATGTTCAAATTGAGCAGATATTTGATTGTGCTTCCTAATAGCTGATTTAAAATAAGCATTGTACTATCATATGTAAGATCCTTGCTGACCTTTATTTCATTAATAAAATCATTTACAGAGGCAAGTACAGCTTCTTTTGAGCCTACGTCAACATTATTCAGTATTTGCTTTTCTATAGTAAAAGGATAAAAGTATTTGCTATTAGAGGTATTACAATTTTGATCATAAAATAAAACCATCTCATATCCTAATATAAATTTATGATTTATTAAAGCCTGTGCTTCATTATAAGAAGTTCTAATTTTATTAATATTATCGTAAATATTTCCAATACATACCGTAATAGTGCTTTCAATAACCTTTGCAGCTTCTTTTTGAATTATATGGAAATGATTGTTTAATAATGAGTTTTCTTTAGTGATATCATTATCATTAGAATTTACTATAATTACTATCTTGTTTCCATCCATAACTATACCTTCACAAGCAAAAGACGGACCTAATATTTCCAATGATAAATTTAAAATTGCAGTTTTAAGATAATACTGATTCTCATACGAGAAATTCTCTGTGAAATCTTTATATTTATCAATAGTAATTATGCAACATATAAAATTTTTATTTGGAAATAATTCGGAGTTCTCGTCGTATCCACTATCGGACAGAGGTATTCCTCTTAGCAAGCTTAGTATATAGTTCTCACGAAGATTTTTTTTGCTTTTCTCTATAGTTCTAAAAAGCTTATCTTCTTCTTTAATCATAGAGTCAAAGGTTTTTGACAGAATGGTAAATTCATTTTCATTGTCAAAGTCTATACCCTTTAAGCTTTTTAATTGCTGAGCCAGCTTTTTAATTGGATTATAAATCTTACGTGAAATCATATATGATAAAAATATACCTACTATTAATAAAGCAAGTGAAATATAGATAAAGTTTGCTCTTAGTGTGTTTATCTTGTTGTAAAGTGTATCAAGGGAAAACACGCCAACATAAATCCAGCCATTCTTGCTTGACTTAAAATATGTTATTAAACAGTTTTTGCCATTTACATCCTGTATTAAATATCCTTCATTTTTTTCTGTTGCTAATATTTCCGAAATATATAGTCTGTTAGAAATATTTGAGGATATCATTGTTTTATCAACATGGGATATAACTTCTCCATTCATATTAATTATACTGATATTATCATTGGAATTTGAAGTATTACTGTTTATATGCTCGCATAAAGCATTCTCATATATATTTATGGCAATTGAACCTCTAAGCTTTGTAGTATAGGGAGTTAAAGGGAAAATATATGACATAATATATGTATTTCGAATTCCGTTACTATCAACAGCTCTAGGACTTATCCAGGATATTGGCTCTTTTGAATCTTTATATTTTAAGTATTGATCAACCCAACTTCTATCTTGAAAGTTATCTTTAAGATATATACCATTACTTGTAATAATAAAGTCAAAATTATCAAGATAAATATATATAGATGAATATAGACTATTAGTTTCAACAATATGAGATAGTGTTCCTAGCAGTCTAATAAGCATTAAGTTGTTATCACTATTTTTTAGTATAGAGTTAATATCATTATTGCCATAAAGCTTATTTAATTGTTCATTAAGTGATAGATTTATAATGTCATTACTAATAGTTTGAGATATTAGGTCTGTAATATTTTGTGCAACTTTTAATTCACCAATACCAGACCTGCTTATTTCCGCCTCAGAGTATTTCATAATAGTATAATTAGAAATAGATGTTATGACTATTACTGGTATTATTATGAAAAGAGAAAATACAATAAATTGTTTTACAATCAATGAACGATTTTTCATCTTCAACCCCACCTTGTCTTATCCATTAGATTATAGTATACATGAAATAATAAAGTCAATTAATATACTTCGGCCGATTATTATTACAAAAGCTATACTTAAGTTAAAAAACATATTAAACTCAATTCTCAGTTATTGGCTACCCTAATATTTTTATTGAATATCGAAGGGAAAGTCTAATACTCTATTTAAAATTCACTATATCATGGGCAGATTATATTTTCGAATTGTTATAGAGTATAAAAAAAGTTAATTGTTACCAACATTATCAAAACCCCACAAGTGGTTTTTTGGTAATGTTGGTAAACTAGAAGTCATAATATAAATTCAAACTAAAACTGCGTACAAAGTATATTTCGCTTAAAAATCAATAGATTATCTAAAAAAAGCTTTTAAACGTATTTGATTTCAGTAAACTGGCATTGAAAATGTTTAATATTAACTATTAGTATCATAATTAATTATTTAATTACTATATTACTATTTTATCAGCTTTTAATAGAATAATAAAATAAAATTATGAGTAAAAATGAATTGTGCTATTAAATGTCATTCTTGAAGTATGTTTTACTCGTGGTAAAATGAGTTCATAAAATCGAGTTGATACATACATGAATTATTCTACACTATTAATTTAGAATACAAACAAGGGAGGTTTAATTTATATGGATAAAGCTAATGTTGTTGTATCAAAAGCTCAAACATACACTCCTCAAAAGAAGGGGTTTATGTTTTACTTAAAAAGGGATAAATTTTTATATCTCCTTTTAATATTGCCTGTAGCATACTTTGTTATATTTAAGTATCTGCCAATGTATGGAGTAGTGATTGCTTTTAAAGAATACAATATATTCTTACCAGTATGGGAAAGTCCTTGGATTGGTTTTGATGCTTTCAAAGAAGTTTTTAGAACCGATGATTTTTGGAGAGCATTGAGAAATACTTTTATGCTAAATGGACTAGACTTGCTTTTGGGATTTCCAGCACCTATTATTCTTGCAATAATTATTAATGAGTTAAAATCAAAGTGGTTCAAGAGAGTCTCTCAGACAATGCTGTATCTTCCGCATTTCCTATCATGGGTAATAATTGGAGGAATGGTACTTCAGATTTTCGCTCCGAACTTTGGATTGATAGATAATGTTTTGAAGTCATTAGGGTTGCAATCAATACCATTCTTGACAGAAAATTGGCCTTGGGTAGCTACATATACAGCGGTTGGAATATGGCAGAGTGCAGGATGGGGTATGATAATATATCTTGCTGCTATTGCTGGTATAAACTCAGAATTATACGAGGCTGCTGAAGTAGACGGGGCAGGTAGATTGAGAAGAATATGGAATATTACTCTTCCTTGTATAAAGGGTACTATAATTATCCTGTTTATACTGAACATAGGTAGAATTTCAATGATAAGCTTTGATCGTCCATACATTCTTGGAAATGCTTCAGTTAAGGATTTTTCAGATGTAATTAGTACATATGTTTATAGAGTTGGTTTACAGTCATCAAGATATAATATAGCCACAGCAGTTGGACTGTTCCAGTCACTTGTAGGATTAGTATTTTTGACAGTTACAAATTATATAGCCAATAAAAGCGGTGAAGAAGGTATCTGGTAAAAGAAAGGAGGGGTCTTTATGGGGTACAAAGTAGGTAATAAAATTTTTGATTTCGTTATACTTCTTATAACTATTATTTCAGCTCTTTTATGTTTGCTTCCATTAGTAAACGTATTAGCTACATCAATGAGTTCTACATCGGCAATTCTAGCATCTAAGGTTTATTTTCTGCCAGTAGAAACAACATTTGAATCATATCATGCTCTACTAAAAGATGATTCAATGATATGGTCACTTATATTTACAATCTTATTGACAGTAGGATACACTGTACTTGGTATGCTGTTAACAATCTGTGCTGCATATCCTCTTACTAAAAAAAGATTAAAGGGAAGAAATATCATTTTATTAATGATTATTTTTACAATGTATTTTAGCGGTGGAATAATTCCTGAGTATATCCTCGCAAAAAATTTAAATTTAATAAATTCAGTATGGAGTTTGATTCTGCCTGGAGCAATAAGTGCTTATAACTTAATAGTTTTGAAATCATTCTTTACTTCATTGCCAGAGAGTCTTGAAGAATCAGCTATTCTTGATGGTTGCAACGACATAGGTGTTCTTTTCAGAATTGTATTGCCTTTGTCTAAGCCAGTACTTGCAACATTAAGCCTTTTCTATGCAGTAGGAAAATGGAATAGCTTTATGGATGCATTGTTTTACATAACAGACACTAAATTATATCCTTTACAGTTGAAGCTATATCAGATTATTGTAAATAGTCAAGGAATTGATGCTTCTATAGGTGAAGGAAATATGTCTCAGAATGTACTTCCTGAAAGTCTTGAAGCTGCCTGTGTTATTTTTGCCACAGTACCTATTATTTTAGTATATCCATGGCTACAAAAGTATTTTGTTACAGGTATAATGGTGGGTTCTGTAAAGGGGTAATAGAAAATCGTATAATATTTTGGCGATTAGCCAATTATTAATAATAAAAAAGAATTTTTGGAGGAGATTTCGATGAAAAATGCAAGAATTAGAATTGCTAGTTGTGCACTTTTACTTTCCATTGGACTGTCAACCTTAGTTGGTTGCGGTGGCGGTTCATCAGAACAATCAAGTGCAAGTGGGAGTTCAAAAGAATCTGCTAAAAAAGCAGATCCAGTAGAACTTACAGTTGAAGTTTTTGACAGAGCAGCACCTGGATATCAAGCAGATAATAACTTCCAAACAAAATGGATCCAGGAAAAGTTTGGTACACCAAACAATATCAATATGAAATTTGTTCCTATTCTTAGGGCACAAGAAGTTGAAAAGCTGAATGTACTTATGGCTGCAAATCAGGCTCCTGATATCTGTTTTACTTACAATGATGGTGTAATATACAACTACGTTAAGAGCGGCGGTCTTACAGATTTAGGTCCAATAATGGACGAACATGCTACAAACTTGAAAAAATACCTTGGGGACGAATTGCTCAGCTATGGTAGGTTTGATGGCGTACAATTAGCAGTTCCTGCAAAAAGAGTTATAGAGGGTTGTTTCTCAGCTTACATACGTAAGGACTGGTTGGACAAAGTAGGATTAGCAGTACCAAAAACTACTGAAGAGTGGTACACTGCAATGAAAGCATTTAAAGAAAAAGATCCAGGCGGATTAGGTGACAAGAATATACCTTTTGCTATCTGGGCTGACGCTAACAACATTAACTGGACATCTTCAATGCTATTAGAGTCTTTCAAAGAAAAAATTACTGAAGAACAGAGAATGACACTTCCAAACTGGGTAGTACCAGGTTTCAAAGAGGGTATGAGATACATGAACAAGCTTTATAGTGAAGGTATCATTAACCCACAGTTTACATTGGATAAAGATGGTAAGCAATTAGAAAAAGATGCTTCACAGGGTAGAGTAGGGTTCTTAATTAACTCATATGACTTCCCATTGAGAACTACTCCTGGTATGTTGACAGAGTTACAGAAGAACATTCCTGGTGCAGATTTAGTAGAATGTGATCCATTTACAAACTTTGAAGGAAAACATCCAAAAATGAAATATAATCCAAATGGATTGTATCTCATAGTTCCAAAATCAAGCAAACGTGCTGTAGAAGCTGTTAAATATCTTGAGTGGATGTCTGATCCTGAAGTACTCAAGTTCTTACAGAACGGTGTTAAGGGTGACCAATACACTGATGAAAAAGATGGTATTCCATTAAACTTCTTAACAAACGACCAGCTAGCAGATGATAAGAAAGCAAACTATGTTGACTTATCCATCATTGTAAATGGTAAAGAGTTCGGTGACCAAGACAAGAATATAAAATCAGCTTCTTATGGATATCCTGGATTCGAAGACCGTTTCCAAAGAGCTTATGAGATTTCATTAACAGATGCAAACTATATACCACACTATGATACAGTTATTGAATCTCAAGCTAAATATTCAAAAACATTAGCTGATAAAGATGTTGAAATATTTGTTAAAACTATTACTTGTAAACCAGCAGACTTTGATAAGACATACGACTCACTTGTTGCTGATTATATGAAAGCAGGCGGACAGGAAATAGTTGATGAAAAGTTAAAGATATTGAATTCTAAATAATAACTAGTTTTAATATAGGAACTCCCAAAATACTTACTCCCTAAAATGCAAAATGTATTTATACATCAGCATTTTAGGGAGCTTTTTAAGTTGATTATTGTAATTACCCTAATACTTCTTGGAGCTTTGAAGCATCTGTAATAGGAGGCATACATGTGAAATTCCGACAAACATATGCAGCAGCTTCTTTGTTATTCTCACCGTATTCAGAAGCATAGGGAGCTATTTTAATTAGCTCAGGTGTTATTTGTGAGATAGATACTGCAAAGGGGTGATATATGCTATTATAGGTTTTTTGCAAGTGATTGCAGTCAGAACCTGAAATTACAACCTCTGAAGCTACATCTGTTGTTGCGTACAGATATCCGCATAACATATAACTATGCCCTATTGGTACTGCTTCAATATCTGGACTAAAATACTCTATTATTGATTTGGCTTCTTTTTCAAATTCAGGTTGCCCCGTAATTCTTGCTATACGCAACAAATTCAATACTGCCACTGAGTTACCTGATGGAATAGCACCGTCATAACACTCTTTTGGGCGTGTAATGAGTTTTTCAGAATCATGTCCATATTGGAATAAACCTGATTCAGTATTATCCTTAAATAGTTCTAACATGCCTTTATTAAATTCTAATGCTTTTTCCAAATAAATAGGTTTATACGTTGCTTCGTATAGTTCCAGTAATCCCCAAACTAAGTAGGCGTAGTCCTCCAAATATGCTAAAATAGCTGCTTCACCATCTCTAAAGCGTGCTAATAGTCTGCCATCAGTTCTTACAAGCTTTTTAAGTATGAATTCAGCACATTTCTCGGCAGAAATAATATATTTTTCTTCACCTAGAGTCTTGCCGCAGAAGGCCATGGCGGCAAGCATCAGACCGTTCCAGGAAGTAAGAATCTTGTCATCTTTATACGGGTGAATACGTTTTTCCCTATAGTCAAAAAGCTTTTTTCGGCAAGCTTCTGAAAATGCTTTGTTTTCCTCCGATAAAGATCCTGTTTCTATTAGATTGGGAATATTTTTACCTTCAAAATTACCTTTAGTAGTAATATCATATAGGTTGCAATATTCTTTACCATCCTTTTCACCGAGAACATTTATAATTTCCTGCATAGTCCATACATAGAATTTGCCTTCTACGCCTTCTGAATCAGCGTCTTCAGCTGAGTAAAAGCCACCCTCGCTAGAGGTCATATCCCTTGAAATATATTCTAAAATTTGATGTGCTGTTTTCTGATAACTGCTATTACCTGTGGCAAGGTATGCTTCGGCATATACGATAGCCAATAGAGAATTGTCATACAGCATTTTTTCAAAATGGGGCACAAGCCATTTCCTATCAGTTGAGTATCGGCTGAAGCCAAATCCTACATGATCAAAAATACCGCCATTCTTCATGGAATCTAAAGTTTTTGTTACCATTTCAAGAGCAACTGGCTCTTTTTGAGAATACCAGTAGCGAAGCAGAAAAAGTAAATTGTGTGGTGTGGGAAACTTTGGTGCATTGCTGAAGCCTCCATACGTACTGTCAAAGCTATGTTTTAGCTGTGAAAAGGCATGATGAATTGTATTTATGGTAAGGTTTGTAGCCTCAGGCCTTCTATCAGCTTTTTGAACTGAAATTATTTCTTTTGATGCATCTAAAAGTGTTTTACGATCATTTTTCCAAATATTATTAATAGTTTTAAGCAAACTAATTAACCCCATCATGTTCATGCTGTCATCCTTGGGAAAGTATGTTCCAGCATAAAAGGGATGTTTCTCAGGAGTAAGAAATACTGTCAATGGCCATCCTCCATGACCTGTTAATAGCTGGCACACAGACATATAAATGCTGTCTATATCAGGGCGTTCCTCCCGATCAACCTTTATACATATAAAATCTCTATTTAGTATTTGAGCAACTTGCTCATCTTCAAAGGATTCACGCTCCATTACGTGACACCAGTGGCAAGTGCTATATCCGATACTCAGAAATATTGGCTTGTCCTCGCTTGTAGCTCTTGCAAAGGCTTCTGGTTCCCATGGGTACCAATCAACTGGATTGTGAGCGTGTTGGAGGAGATAGGGGGATTTTTCTTGAATTAGCTTGTTTGTGTATTTGTGTTCGGTGATAAGGCATCACTTCCTTTAGTAATTAAATATTTTATATTAATATACCCCAATATTTAATAAAAAAACCTACTCAGTCGATTAGGCTTCCCTAAAATGATTCATTAAAGGTTAATTATTTGCAAATATGATTTAACCTTTTTTGTATTTAATAACCATAAAATACATATAACAAGAAAATGTAGTATAATTATTTAAAATGTATATGAAGTGACTTAATATGAGAGGTAAATATTATTTAAAACATACAATAAATCATTCTGTTGATAATCAAACTCGTAATAAAAATTTAGATAATGCCTATAAAAATAGCTTAAAAAATGATGCTATTCAGTACATAAGAAAGTCAGATGTTTCAATTGAAGAAAAAGTAAAGTATTTAAAAAATTTAACTCATGATATTTTTCGATATGGAACAAAATACAAATATAATTGTAGTTTAAGTACTGTTGATATTAGCCAAATTATTAAATCGTGTGGTGATAAAAGAAAATATGAAATGCCAAAAAAGTTCTTAATTACATGTAAAGAATTTGAAATTAAATTAGAAGATGAATTTATTTCAGAATTAGAACATGTTTATTTATAAAAAATTAAAGCCCTTGTTGTAAAATCAATTGGATTTTGAGTATTAAGTTATCATAAATGGAGTTAGGGTTATTAATGTAAAATATGGCAAGTACTATATCCGATTCTCAGAATTATTGACTTGTCAGGTATGAATATTTTGAGAGTTCTAAGTAAATTAATTTTACATTGGTCAAGAATATCTTTCTTAACTTCCTCAGCCTATTATGTTGGAAAACTAACACTTATGAATACCTATACAATATATAATATAAAATATAACATAAAGTTATATATAGTATATTGTGTATAATTTAATATAAGCATATAATAGGGGTATAAGAATACTTAAGGAGAATAATTATGCTTATACAGGATAGATTTATTTCAACGTCAGAGTTGCAGCAAAATGTTGCTAAGACAATTGATAAAGCAAAGAAAGAAGACATTATAATAATAAGGAATAACAAACTTGAGGCTGCAATCATAAGCATAGAAAAGTATAACCAGTTTTTAGAATATATTGAATGGAAAAAAATTAGTGATGCTTTGGATAACATGCCTATAGAATATGTTTCAGAGGAAGATGTTCAGCATCATATGAGTATTTTATCACAAGCAAAAGCAGAGAAACGATTTACTGCTGAGGAAATTGAAAAGGTTGCGGAAAGCGAAAGTGACTATAATGTATAAAGTAACATATTCAAAAGCAGTTGTTAAAACAATTATAAAATATGATAAGCCTACAAGAGATAGAATATATAGTGCATTGAACATCCTTCCTAATGGGGATATTAAACGTATGCAAGGTTATGATAATCCTCCATATTTCAGACTTAGAATTGGAGATATGAGAGCGTTATTTATTAAGGATGATGTAAGGATGGAAATATTTGTTTTTGACATTAATTCTAGAGGTGATATTTATAAGAAGAATTGCTTGCACGAAGAAAAAAATACGTATAGTGAGGCACTCATGGATACTATAATTGAAGAAAATAGTGAAGCTCTAAAGGAGTTAGCTAAATGACAAAATTTTTAAGCATTAATAATATAATAATCTTTCATGAAAAAAATTATTAAACAGACAGGTGGTAGCACTGGTATTAGAGATAAGGGTCTTATTGAAAGTGCTTTAAACAGGGCATTCGCATGTTATGATGGACCTATATCCAAGTGATATAGATAAAATTTCTGTAATAACACAGAGTCTTATTTAATCATGGATTTATTGATAATAATAAAAGAGTGGGTATATCGGTAATGTTAATTTTACTTAAAATGAACAATATTAAGCAGGAATTAATTGAACTTGGCATAAAAACAGCAAAAGGAATACTGAAGGAGAAAGACATCTTAAATTGGATAAATGACCATGTTGTTAATTAAATTTTTATATTAGCAGGGGTAATTAACCTTGCTTTTATTTTGTCTGTTTTTATCAGTATATTTAATAAATTTGACACCAGTGACAAGTAGAATATCCTATACTTTAAAACACTGGCTTGTCCTCACTGACAGCTTTTGCAAAGGCTTCAACCTGTTCACAGCTTTAAAGAAGTGCACAAATAAGCTTCCTAATATTGTGCTAAAATTTAACATATGTTGCTTTGCATTGAGAGGTGAGCATGATAGTCTTCTGACTTGCCAAGCCGCATTATAGGCTGGCTTTCTTGGCAAGTGTTCTTGCTCACAGAGGCTAAATGCCAAACAAAATATGGCACAAAAATAGGAAGCCTAACTATGCATTTTTTGATTGCCAAACACACTTCACCCCCACAGATAACAATCCACAGGGTTGTAGGCATGTGTTGCAACAGGTATGGGCATTTCTTATGGATTAGTCTATTGGCTTGTTTATTAGATGAAATGTGGGCCTCACCCATTAAACTCCAAATCCATTTGTGGCAATCATAACTAATTTATTATCTTTAAGCTTATAAATTCCCCAACTTTCTCCTTCATAATACCAATGACGTATAATAACCTCCATGATTCCATCACCATCAAGATCTGCTACAGTTTCAATACGAAATAATAGTCTATAAATTGAATCCTCATCTTTAAGTCTGATATCTTCTTCAACCACATTGTCAATTACAGTACCATCTACTATTTTCCTAAATATAACAATTGAGTTGTCGCCTTTTTTTACTTGATTATACTGGTCATTTACTGTGTTGTCTGCAGAAATTAGAACTTCTTCTGTTCCATCTCCATCCAAATCTACCCTTATAACTTGCTTTAGTGATGAAACTGGTCTTACTAATCCTGCTTCTTCTAAGATGTTTTTAACTAAAGTATCATAAGTTTTTTGCTTTGTGCTTTGATTTATATATTTTCTTGGGAATAGATCCCAATCTGCTTTTATTGCAATGTCATAATCGATTTTCTTATTCTCTTTATCATACAAATTAACTACGCTAAAATCTTCTACATATTTATCTTCCTTAAGTATACCTCCAGACAAGGGATCTGTTGGCAAACTGCCATATGCAGTACCAGCCATTTTATCATTCTTGTACACATCATATTTAAATGCATCAAGATTTACGATTTTGCTATTATAGAATTCACTACTACTGAGCCAAACACCTTTTGATAAGCCTCCTAGCAGAAAGCCCTTTATCAAAACTGGAGTAGAGGTATCATTATTATTTAAATTGTTTGAATTTTGAACGTCGTGACTGTTATTATCTTTTTCTATTGTAGCAGTTGACGTTGTATCTTTGATGTGAGATTTTTCTATAACCTTTGTAGGTTCGGCTTGCTGGGATTTTAAAGCAGTCTGATTTTCTGAGCATCCCGTAAAAATCAACAAAATCATTAAAAGGATTACCAGTCGCTTCATAGTATTGTTCCTCCTTGATAACTAATTCTATTAAATTCAAAAGAAAGTAAATGGCCACATTATAAGTAGACATTTCGCTTACAAAGTCTTAATACAAGCCAATTAGAACAGTTCTTATGTGATGAGTTTTCTAATAGCTCTCTATACTTATTCTATCATGTAATAATTTATTTTCATATGGCAATTACTCCTTCTATTAAAAGCTTCAGCTTCCCACGATACCATTCAACAGGGTTGTGGGCGTGCTGGAGCAGGTAGGGGGATTTTTCTTGAATTGGTTGTTTGCGTTTTTGTGTTCAGTGATAAGGCAGCATTTCCTTGTTTATCATAATTCATAACACGACTAGTATCTTAATTTTTTATAAACACATTCGTGTAATATTTTATTTAAGGTATCTAATAAGAATTAATACACACGATATCAAGAGTTATACTTCATTTAATTTTTAAGATTATTTGACTATATATTTCATTATTCAAAAGCTTTATTCAAGCCATTCTTAAGGCTTATATTTATGTGTTTGTTTATAAACACTTATGTCATAATAGTTAGAAAATTTCAAAAAGTGTTAGAAGATTTGCTAAAAGGTTATAAGTTGATAATGGTATATAGTATTCTTAAAAAGTATAGATATATAGTATTAACCCATGATATAATATTTTCGGAGGGATGAACACATGGATAAACTGGATTTAATACTTGAAAAGCTGGAAAAGATTGATATTCTAGAATCTAAAATTGATAAAATACAAAGTGATATTACCGCATTAAAATCAAATAACAAATTAATAAATAGCAAACTTGATAGTTTAACAGAAATAACCTATACTATCATGGAAAATGAAACAGAACATAAAATGAGAATCGAAAAATTAGAAAATAAAGCGATTTAAAATTGAAATATAGGCTATCAGACTGGTAGCTTTATTTTTTACATTTGTTACATTATTTTTGTCTGTCATTAAGTTCTTACTTTTTCTTTTATGGTTTCTTAGTATCCCCTTAATTATACTCAATTTCAACCTCCACATCCTCTCTGACCCTCTTCCAAATAATAGACATAAGAAATAGAACCCTTTAAAATTGACTACTTTTGCTTTATCTAATATTATGTTGATTTTAATAGATAGTGTATACTCTGAGTTAAATAAGATCATTTTTCAATGGCTTTAAGGTATATCGTTATACACTTTGAATTTATATATTTTCTTTTACGCTATCACAGAAGTCACCGTTTCATAATTTAATTAGGTAGTAAACTCAAAAAATTTTGCTTGTATTTAAAGTATAAATTTATTATATTTTATAGTATAAACTAGAATGTACAGGGTAATATGGAATGTTATGGGGTGTAATAATTATCAGTCTAAGAAGGGGGTACGAATTAAGTGTTAAGCAAGTTTATGGACATAATCAAGCCTATTTTGGGTTCTTTAATTTTGCTATTATTTATTTTTATTGCTTCAACTTTTATATGGATTTTTATTTCCGATTTTATACTAAGAGATTTTTTTATAGTATTACAATTAATTTTTAAAAAAATTGGGATATATAGTACATTATTAGCGGGTATTATTGTTTCTATTTTTTATAATAGTTTTACTGCAGTTAAAGCTAAGAATAAAGAGATAGAAGAAAAGATCAGAAATCGTATAAATAGTTTGAAGGAAAACGGTAAGGATGTTGCCGTAAACATGAAGCAGGATGGTACTATTGGAATTATAGGAGTGCCAATTAATGCACCTCAGATTTACAATAATAGTGAAGTTTATTTAATGAATGAACTAACTGGATTAGGGGTTTTAACAAAAGAGTCATGGGATGATGTTATTTCAGGAAAGGCGTATACAAAGTATTAAATATGCATAATATTAATCCTATAAAAACAGCACACACCCTTTTTGGTATCTGCTGTTTTTATAAATTTTCATCCATAAACTCTTTCATCTCAGAGGTGTCTTTAAATCCAAGTGAAACTGCAATGCTTTTGCCTGTACCAGTGGCAATTTGGTCTCGATCTTTATGGTAATCAAATTTGCAGGTACGCCATATTCCGTCCTTACCGATACCACCGTATATAAAGCTACCCTTTTTGAGAGGCTTCATATTAAAGTAATTCAGAAGTTGTCTGATGTCTCCTTGAGTAAAACGTATTGGCATATTATAATCCCAGCACTTTCTTGAGTTTTTCCCTGTCGCCAGAGCAACGAATTACCTTCAACATATAGCCCTGTTTAGTAATGTCCTCAACTTTTGAAAACATATCAATCTGTTCAACGTATATATCTGCATATTCCATAATACTGTTTAGCAGGTCTTCGGTGGCTTCGGCTTTTGTACTGCCTTCACCATATATATTAATGTTATCGGCTGAGACAGTATAAACTCCCAATTCTTCGTCAAAGTCCTCTGTAATGTGGAATTGAAGCGAGTCGAAAAGAAAATCCACGATTCTTTTGCTTAAATGAGAAACTTCACCTACTTTACCCATAGCGTTATAGGTTATTACCTCTATGCCGTTTAATGCTTTATCGTTAATGTCAGAATAGAACCTTTTAGTATCTCGAATATTGAATTTATTCTGAAGTGTAGCCTCCATTTTTTCAACCCCTTTGCGCTCAAGTTTAGACACAATTATCATCTCCCTATATTATATAAGATTTAATGGCTGTGGTCAATGTGGTCACAGTGGTTATTGTAGCCATTCTAATATATAATATTCAAATGAGATAAAAATAAGTGCTCTCTAAGAAATTTCTTTTAGGAAATGTGGACATATCAAAAGTTTTCAATACAATAAACAGGATATTCCTCCACCTTTTCAAAACCCAATTTATTAGCAACTTTTGGGATGGCATATTATCAACAGTAGTTTCCCATATTGGCAAAAAGCCTTTTTTAAGTTGATTAATAATTAAATAATAAGAAATAATTGTTCCATATCCTTTGTTTCTTTCACTATTGCTAAAAGTATCAAGGTCTATAAAATATTGTTTTTTATATTAAAAATAAGGTTAAGAGTTGACTAACAAAAAGAAAGATATCAACAAAACTACAAAATATTGCACTTTTCCAACAAAATTCCTTACCTTTTATTATTCCTATATATGGTATTATGTAATGAAATGGGTAATAAATTTCAGGGGGGAATTAGTTAATGTTTAAAATTTTATTAAATTCAAGAAAAAACATTACATATCATAGAAATAAACTTTGTAAAGTACTTGTATTCTTATTAATTTTCTCAACAATTTCCTTATCAGGGTGTTCTTTAGTGCCAAAAGAAGAAGAGGTACTTGCTCCTGTATTAAAGCAACCGCCTAAAGTAGTCTATAACACTGTAGAAATTAAACCCACCACCTTTGAAAAAAAAATTGAGGCAACAGGAACTATGATTTCTACTAATCTGAAAGAATTAAGTTTTTCAAATTCTAGCGGTAGACTCAAGTCCATAAATGTGAATGTAGGTGACACTGTTAAAAAAGGTGATCTTTTAGCAGAACTTCTATCAGCAGATTTAGATACCCAGATAAAGGAGCAGGAACTTCTTTTAAATCAATCTAAATTAGAATTAGAAACTATAAAATTAAATTTTCAGAAGGATAACAGCTTATTAAAAAAACAGCTAGATAGTTTAAAACAGAAGCTTGAAAAAATGAAAACTATCTCTGATGCATATTCAAAAGAAGAAATTAAAGACTTACAAGATCAGATTGAAGAAAAAGAAATTACATATAAAAATTCAGTAGACATACAAAATAATAATATTAAAGTGCAAGAAAACTCAATTAAGTTGTGTCAGCTAAAGCTTGATACTCTTAAACAGAGTTTTGAAAATAGCAGGATTATTGCTCCAATTGATGGTGTTGTTAATTACATAACAGACATACAGGAAGGAAGCAATATTGATGCATTTACAACGGTGGTTTGTCTTGCTGATCCTAAAGCCCTCCAAATATCAAGTACAGTTGGTACAGTAAGTCCATTTCTGCTTGGAATGAAAGTAGATGTAAAAATAAAAAATCTTGAGACAAAAGGCGAAGTTATTATGACTCCAGCAGAAGCCCCTTTAGATGCTAATGAATTCACAAAATCTACAATTCGTGTAAAATTGGACAAACTCACTCCTGATATTGTAATCGGAGATTATGCTCAAATTACTCTCTTTCAAATGAAAAAAGAGAATGTCATTGTTATAGATACTAATTTGATTCGTATTGCAGGAGACAGAAGGTTTGTGAATGTTCTAGAAGATGGTGTAAAGAAAGAAAGGGACATTGAAATTGGTGCTCAAAACCAAACTCAAACATCAGTTGAAAAAGGCCTCTCAGTCGGTGACCTATTAATTAAATAGTAAAGGGGTGTAATAATGCTTTTAATAACTATACGAAGAATGTTCAGTAACAAATGGATGCTTATTTGCACTCTTTTAGGTTCAATCATAACAGTTGCACTCCTTAGCAGTATTCCAACCTATACACAAGGTATTATACAAAGAATGTTAATAAAGGATCTTGAGAATTCTCAGCAATTGACTGGTAAATTCCCCGGAGGATATCAGTTTAACTATGAAGGCTATTTTGTAACTTCAGATAAGAATTCCTTTAAAACCTTCAAGTCGTATGATAAAGAAATTAAAAATGTTATTGCAAAAAGTTCTGGGATTCCAATTCTAACACAGGCTGTATATGAAAATGCGGGTACATTTGCTATAAATAAACCTGAATCATCTAAAAAAGCAGTTTCAGCAAATCTTTGTTCACTACTAGATCTTGAAAAGCATATAACAATTTTAAATGGTAAATTACCTTCAAAAACTGCAGAGAATGGCATCTATGAAGCTATATTATCTGAGCAGGCTATGCAAAAGCTTGACCTAACTCTCGGTAACACCTATGTGATTAAGGATACAAATTTTAATGCTCAGGTCAAAGAATATAAAATGAAAGTTGTTGGAATTTTCACCTATAAGACTCTAGATGATCCATATTGGTATAGAGATATTAAAGAATTTGAAGGTACTGTTTTTATAAATCAGGATTTAATGAATAAATCAGTTTTTGGAAGTACTACGAAGGGGTTAAGCTCTGCTTCATGGTTTTTTGCATATGATTATCATCAAATCAAGGTTAAAAACCTTGATTCAATATTAGCCTCCTTTAAAAATAATGATGTTTGGACACTAAAGCATAACCTTAGTTTCAAGAGAACTCTTGACGACATAATAAAACAGAACCAACAAAAAATAAGTAGGCTTGAAGTTACTCTTGTAGTACTTGAAATACCAATCTTAGTTATACTTGCTTTCTATTCTTTCATGATTTCAAAGTTAAAAATAGATTTTGAAAGTAATGAAATTGCAATTATTAAAAGCCGTGGCGGAAGTAGTATTCTTGTTTTTTGTACTTACCTAATAGAAAGCTCTATAATTGGTATAATTTCTATAATTATAGGTCCTATTATTGGACTATATTTTTGCAGAGTATTAGGATCATCTAACGGTTTTCTTGAATTTGTTCAACGTGGAGCATTACCTATACAACTAAATATGAGTACATATATTTATTCTATTGCGGCAGTACTCTTTATATCTTGTTCAATGCTGATACCAGCCTTTATGGCTTCACGAACAAATATTGTATTATATAAGCAAAAAAATGCACGTCACAAGAAAACTCCTTTTTGGAAAAAGTACTTTGTGGATGTTGCTCTTATAGCATTAGCGGTTTATGGTCTATATAGCTATAAAAGGCAGCAACGTACTCTTCATACCTCTGGTATGGATGTAGCTGACATGGTTATAGATCCACTGTTATTTATTATTTCAGTTCTATTTATATTTGGTATGGCTTTACTGTTTCTAAGAGCCTTTCCGTATATAGTACAATTTGTTTTTTGGTTAGGACGGAAATTATGGAATCCCGTTTTCTATGCATCCTTCATTCAGGTAGGAAGAACTTCTGGTTGGGAACAATTCACTATGATTTTTATAATTATGGCATTGTCGGTAGGAATATTCAGTTCAAATTCAGCACGAACTATAAATAAAAATATGGAAGATAAAGTCTACTATGAAGTGGGTGCAGATACTGTTATTACGGGGCATTGGACAGATAATCAACCACCACCAATACCAGGCTTGATTGGTAGAGATCTTCGAAAAAAAGATCCAATGTATTATTATGAACCCCCTTTTGAATTATACAAAGGCTTAGCTTCAGCCGAGTCAGTTACAAAAGTCCTTAATGAGAACCAAGGTTATGCCTATTATGGAGGGCAATTACTAAAACAAGTTTCGATAATGGGTATTATTCCTAATGAATTTGGTAAAACTGCTTGGTTCAGAAATGATCTTTTGCCATATCATTGGTATCAATATCTTAATCTTATGACTGATACAAATTCTGCCGTATTAGTTTCTAAAGCTTTTAGGGGAAAATTAGGTGCTAAGGAAGGAGATCGGATTGACCTTGCATGGGGTAAAGCTGGAAGTACTATAACTGCAACTATATTTGCTTTTATAGATTATTGGCCCACACTAAACCCTAATAAGAAAATAGGAAATGATCAGAATCCCTATTTTGTAGTTGCCAATCTTGATTATATGCAAAAAATGAATTTAGTAGAACCTTATCAGGTTTGGTTAAAAAAGAAACCTGGAGTAACATTCTATGATTTAAATAAAGAAATAAATGATAAGAAAATTAAAATAGATTCAATTAATGATTCTTCCCAAAAAGTGATTATTAAGAAGAATGACGCTTTGTTACAAGGTACAAATGGAGCGTTAACTCTTAGCTTTATTGCCACAATTATTATAACAATTTTAGGTTTCTTAATTTATTGGATATTATCAATAAAAAAGAGAATACTCCAATTTGGTATTTTTAGAGCAATTGGTCTTACCTTTAGAGAAGTAATTGGAATGATTGCTTGTGAACAGGTCTTAATTACAGGCAGCTCAATATTTGCGGGTATTGGACTAGGAAACTTAACAAGTAAGATTTTTGTACCTTTATTCCAAATGGTATATAGTTCTGAACAACAAGTTCCTCCGTTTAAAGTTATTTCTGATGTCAACGATTATCTCCGTTTGTACGCTATTGTAGCAATGATGCTTGTTTTATGTTTCTTTATAATAGGCAGGCTGATATACAGGATCAATATAAGTCAGGCACTAAAATTAGGAGAGGATTAAAACTATGAGCTCTATTATTTCAGCACATAATGTCAGTAGGAAATTTCAATCTGGGAAGGATACAATATATGCCCTAAAGGGAATCAACATGGAAGTTGAAAAAGGCAAGCTGACTATATTAAAGGGCCGCTCTGGTTCTGGAAAAACAACTCTTATGAATTTATATGGGGCACTAGACAAGCCAACGTCTGGGAATATCTTTTTGGATAATACAGATATAACGAAACTCTCTGAAAGACAATGTGATAAGTTAAGGAGAACCAATATTGGGTTTGTATTTCAATCAGTAGCCCTCATTTCTATGATGTCTGCATATGAAAATATTGAATTTGGGTTACGTGTTGCAGGATACGATGCAAGTAAAAGAAAAGCAAGAAGTGAAGAATGTCTGCATTTGGTGGGCTTAGGGAAGCGTATGCATCATAGACCAAATGAAATGTCAGGTGGGGAACAGCAAAGGGTAGCTGTCGCAAGGGCTATGGCTCATAAGCCTAAAATTGTTTTTGCAGATGAACCAACAGCAGAGCTTGATACACATATGGGACTTCAAATTGTTAAGCTTTTTAAGGAATTGGTTCTTTCTGAAGGAATCACTGTTCTAATGACCACCCACGATGCTGGAATGATGGAAATTG
This sequence comes from Bacillota bacterium, assembly GCA_023398105.1. Lineage (GTDB taxonomy): Bacteria > Bacillota > Clostridia > Acetivibrionales > DSM-1351 > Ruminiclostridium. The sequence continues at coordinate 40,647 of JAEWST010000004.1, forward strand.
CAGATAAAATCTTTACACTTGAGGATGGTGAAATTGTAGATGAGTGCTGAAGTAGAAAATAATATGGTTATTTGCGAGAATCTCGTTAAAATATATAAAACTAAGGAAATTGAGGTTGTAGCATTACAGGGTCTGGATTTGACGATAGAAAAAGGGGAAATGATGGCTATAATAGGCAATAGTGGTAGTGGTAAATCTACTCTGCTGAACATGCTTGGTGGTCTTGATCGTCCATCCGCTGGTAAACTTATTATTGATGGAAAAGATCTTTTAAAATTTACTGACCAGCAAATGGTTAACTACAAGCTAGAAACTGTTGGCTTTGTATGGCAAAATAATGCCAGAAACCTTATTCCTTATTTAACTGCACTAGAAAATGTTGAACTTCCTCTTATAATAGCAAAGAAACCCCATGCAAGAGCTAGAGCCTTGGAAATTTTAGAGATGGTAGGACTTTCTCATAGAAAGAATAATAAGCTAAATCAACTATCTGGCGGTGAGCAGCAGCGTATTGCAATTTCAATTGGCGTCGTAAACCATCCTAAAATACTTCTTGCAGATGAACCAACAGGTTCTGTAGACTCCAAAACTTCTAATATGATTCTGGACATTTTCAGAGAGTTCAATAAAGCTCTAGGTATCACAATAATTATTGTAACTCATGATAGACAGTTTTCAAAAAGGGTAGATAGGGTTGTTTCAATTCGAGATGGCAGAACAAGCAGCGAATTTGTACGAGCGAAATCCTACACTGAGGAATTAGAGGATAGTTTAAATTCTCAAATTAATGAGACTCATGTAGAACTTGCTGTTTTAGATAAGTCAGGAAGACTACAGATTCCAAAGGAATATATTGAGTTGTTGGGGATGAATGGTAAAAATAAAATTAGATTTGAAACTGAGGGTAATAAAGTTATTCTTTTAAATCCTGATGATGTTTGATAAGGAAGTGTCTTGGCAAAATTCTTTACATGGAGTGTATGACCACTTGGATAAAGCCCAAACAAGTACAATTTCGAGCTTTTCCTTGTTGTCAACAAATACATTGCTAGAAAATTTTGTAGTAATAACTGATAATGCAGGTATTTGGGATTCACTTATATTAAAAAAATTTTCCACATATTAAAGTCTTCTCTATTCGCTATAGAAGTTCTAATGGTGATGGCAAGATACCCTTTATGCTGAATGATATACTAATGTTGTACCTTGCTCTTACTCCTTCAATATTGCTATATTTATGTGTTTTGCTTAAACTTATAATAAGTTTTAAGTTTCCCCATTTTTAAAAACTCAAATACTAAGAAGCCGCTAGTTCAAAGTATTTGAAAAAATCTAGCTGTTGTGATTTGTCTTTTTTTCTGATAAAGGTTTGTATGCCAACTTTAGTTTTTGATAG
>JAEWST010000010.1 GCA_023398105.1 Bacillota bacterium
GAACATATGTTACTGAATGGGGACCTATCGGTGCAGGACTTGTAATTGCTACATTTCCTACGGTATTAATATATGTAGTGCTTAGTGAGCAGGTTCAAAAAAGCTTAGTAGCTGGTGCGGTGAAAGGGTAGTAAATGATTAATTCTTCTGATTTACTTGAAAATCAGCCTTGTAATACTATTTCGTATTTAAATATAGAGGAACTATTTTTGGTTCTGTTGCAAGAGACTATTACTCAGAAGGTAAAAGCTATGTTAGGTTTTGAGAGTTTTGAAAGTGATGTTAAAATATTGTTGATATAGATTTTATAACTATTCATAAAATTGAAAAATTCCATACATACTGGTATTATCATAATAGATGATAGATATACAGGCTTAAGTGTACAATAGATAAATATAAAGGATAGAACCAGAATATGGGAAAAATAGTCATTGGAATATTAGCACATGTAGATGCAGGTAAAACAACATTATCAGAGAGTTTGCTTTATCTAAGCGGTAAAATAGGAAAATTGGGCAGGGTTGATAACAAGGATGCTTATTTAGATACCTTTGAACTGGAAAAGACAAGAGGAATAACTATTTTCTCTAAGCAGGCTCTTTTTGAAATAGGGAAAACACAGATTACATTAATGGATACTCCTGGACATGTAGACTTTTCAGCTGAAATGGAAAGAACACTTCAGGTTATTGATTATGCTATTTTAGTAATAAGCGGTGCGGATGGAATACAGGGGCATACGAAAACATTATGGCATCTGCTTGATATGTATCAGATTCCTGTTTTTATATTTGTCAACAAAATGGATCAAAGTGGGACAGATAAGGATAAGTTAATAAAAGAAATAAAAAGGCAGCTTGATGAAGGATGTATTGAATTTGAACAAGCTAAGTCTGAAGATTTTTATGATCAATTGGCAATGTGTGATGAAAACCTTATGGAAGCATATTTGAAAGCAGGGGTTTTAGAAACAGAGTTAATTAGAAAAGCTATCAAGAAGCGCAAGGTATATCCGTGTTTTTTTGGTTCAGCCTTAAAATTACAAGGGGTAAAAGAATTTATGCAGGGTATAGAATTGTATACCAGGGTACCCGACTATTCACATAATTTTGGTGCTAAGATATTTAAGATAACAAGAGATAATCAAGGCAACCGCCTAACGTACATGAAGATTACTGGTGGAAAGCTAAGGGTGAAAGATGTCTTAACGAATGGGACATGGGAAGAAAAAGTAAATCAAATTCGTATCTATTCAGGACAGAAATTCGAGGCAGTCAATGAGATTGGGGCAGGCTCTATATGTGCAGTAATAGGACTCAGCCAAGCTATGCCGGGAGAAGGAATAGGAATAGAGGAGGCTTCAGCTACACCAGAATTGGAACCTGTTTTGTTTTATCGGATTATACTTCCAGAAGGCTACGACCCAAGAGTGATGATTCCTAAACTGCGTCAGATTGAAGAAGAAGAGCCAGAGCTCCATATCGTCTGGGATGAGCAGTTGCAAGAAATTCAAGTTCAGATTATGGGAGAAGTACAGATCGAAATTCTTCAGAGCATGATACAAAGCCGATTTGGGGTTTTGGTGACCTTTGATCAAGGAAGGGTTGTTTATAAAGAGACAATAGTGGATACAGTTGAGGGAGTAGGGCATTTTGAACCTTTAAGGCATTATGCAGAGGTTCACTTGTTGTTAGAACCGGGTGAGCCAGGAAGTGGTCTGATTTTTGGGGTGGATTGCAGCGAGGATTTGTTGAGTAAAAACTGGCAAAGGCTTATTTTAACTCATCTGAGAGAAAAAACTCATAAAGGGGTTTTAACAGGTTCAGCCATTACAGATATGAAAATTACTTTAGTTTCGGGAAGAGCACATAATAAGCATACTGAAGGTGGTGACTTCAGAGAGGCTACCTATCGTGCAGTACGTCAGGGGCTAAAGGAGGCAGAGTCAAAATTGCTAGAGCCTTATTATTCCTTTCAGTTGGAATTACCTGAGAAAATGGTTGGAAGAGCTATGGCAGATATTGAGAAGATGCACGGAACATGTGAAATAACACAGTCAGATGGAAATATGGCTGTTCTTTTGGGAAGTGCTCCTGTTACTACCATGAAGAATTACCAGATGGAGGTAGTTGCCTATACCAAGGGTCTTGGTAGGCTGTTTTGCAGTCTTAAAGGATATGAACAATGCCATAATGAAGCAGAAGTCATTGAACGTATTGGATATGATTCGGAAAGAGATATCAGTAATCCCAGCAGTTCTGTATTTTGCTCGAATGGTGCAGGATTTTTGGTGGATTGGGATAAAGTTAAAGATTATATGCATGTGGAAAGCTATTTTAGTGAAAAAGAAGGGTTTTCGGGTGAAACAACCCCCAAAATAGCTTCATATGTAGAAGAACAATCGATTAGCCTAGATGAGATTGGGCAAATTTTCAATAAAACATTTTATGCAAACCAAGGAAAGAAATCTACTTGGAAAAGACGCAAAATACCCAGTAGAAGCTATGATGAACCTACTAGGGTTACTTATGTTGCCAGGCAAAGAGAAGTTGAAGAAGAGTATCTCCTTGTGGATGGATATAATATTATTTTTGCATGGGCTGAACTAAAAGAACTTGCAGATAAAAATATGGATGGTGCTAGAATTAAATTGCTGGATATTCTAAGTAATTATCAGGGGATTCGGAAATGTAAGATTATAGTTGTGTTTGATGCTTATCGTGTTCAGGGGCATCAAGAAGAAGTAATCGATTATCATAATATCCGTATGGTATACACAAAGGAGGCACAAACAGCCGATCAGTATATCGAAAAATTTGCCTATGACAATAAGAAAAAATATAGAATAACAGTTGCTACTTCTGACGGATTACAGCAGATTATTATTAGGGGAGCAGGAGGGGCTTTACTGTCTGCTAGAGAGCTAAAGGCTGATATAGACATGGCTAACGCAAACATTATGCAAAAACATCAGGAGATGCAGGAAGGAAGGCGAAATTATCTAAGTAATTCCTTGTCTCAAGAAGCAAAACAGCAGATGGAAAAACTTGTTAAAGAAGAAAGAGATTAGTAAGCAATAGTCTGCTTTAGGATTACTGTATTTATAATTGCGAACAACAATATACTGAAATGAATTAAGGAGTAAATAATGAAAGCAAAACTACTGTTTATTCTTGTATTGTTAATGTTTACAGCATGTTTTATTTCTTCAAAACAGACTATAAATAATAACGAAATAAATACAAATGGAAACTTAACTATTGATGAGAATTCTTCAGTTAATGCTAAACAGGAATTCACAAATAAAACCCCAATATGGAATGTGGTTGAAAAAGAATCTGAAGATATTGATAATGATGGAAAAAAGGACTATATTACTCTTTTTACTTATTATGATGATAAAAATACAATAAAGAGATTTAAAATCAGAATTAATGAAAGTGAGAAGGTATTTGAATTTGGCTCACCAAAAGCTTTTTCTTTAAATAGTTTAAGTATAAATAAAATAGTAAATATGGATAATGGTAAAAAAGGAATCCTAATCAAGTTGAATTCAGAAGGTGAAACTGCAAACCAAGATAGTAAAAATGCTCCACCGTACTGGTTTGACCATAGCTTTCAAGTAATGGGCTATACAAATGGTGAAATTTTAACCGTATTAGATGGAATTAATCAGCCTTATAATGATGATAACAATTACAAAGTAAAATACATTGATGACTATAATGTTGAATTTTATGATAATGCTACAAAATTTTATGTGAAATATGCTGCTACCCTATATAAATCTCAGGATGATGGCATAAAAAGATTGAAAGCAATTAATGATAATCAATTCTGGTATATTTCTGGTAATTATTTCAATGTGGAGGCTCAAGATGTAAACTCTGATGGCGTAGATGAAATAATTTGTTCAAAGTACATACCTGGGTTATATCATGCTGATTTATTAGGAATCATTGATTATACCTTTGCATTTATAAATGGTAAATACTCTTTATCAAAAGAATCGTTAAGATATGATGGGGATTCAGGGCCACATACTTTAAAACAAATTGACTTTTACTAAATGTCACAGAATATAAAATCGAAAAATTTCATTTTGAATCTAGGCGTTATAAAAATAAGGAAAGCACATGATGGGTTTATGTTATACCACCATGTGCTTCTTTAGTGACAAAATTATCTCACGTTACAATCAATAATCAATAAATCGGAACACAGATTTCACAAAAATGTTGCTCAACCTTTTCTGCCGCATAACGCTCTAAAATAGGTCGAGTAGTGTCAGCAAGACAACCGCTATCGGACAATGAAGAAAAGATTTCTGTCCAAGCCTGCCCCACAGCTTTTGCTGTGTGTTTCACTGTAAAAACAGCATACTTTCCTCCGACAATTTTACCATGCAGTACATTGCCGCCTACTGTAAAGTTTTCATCAGTAAGGAGAATGCATGCATCATAGCGGCAGTTCTCAGGAGGTGTAGTTTGTGGATTATCATGTGCAATGCCAAAAATCATAGCTTTGCTGTTAAACAGGCTGTTGGCTTTCGCCCAATGTTTTATTTGTTCCATAGTCTGGATGTTTTTCTCACCGTAAGCTCCTATTTGCCGTATATACGCAATAGAGCATGATGGGATAGTTTCAATATTCATGTTCATTTTATTTCATCTTCTTTCATAACAATGTGACCGGTCCTATTTCACAATACAATGATTTAAAATGAAATGCAAACTATTTTTTAATACTTGATAGATACAAAAAGGGTGCTGGTGCAAAACAATTTATGTGATAGCAATCAATAAACTTTGTTAGGAGTTGTTTTTAAAGTTAAAAAAATAAATTATAAAAATTTCTGTTGTAAATGCAATATATGTGGGTATAAAATATAGGGAGAAAAATGCTCAAGAATTTTTCTGCCCAATTTACAAGTATAGAGCTATTAATTTTACAAAAATATTATATTATGGAAGAGGAGATATTGAAATGGATTTTAAAGGCACAAAAACAGAAAAAAATCTTGCGGCAGCATTTGCTGGTGAATCACAGGCAAGGAACAAGTATACTTACTTTGCATCTGTTGCAAAAAAGGAAGGCTTTGAACAAATAGCAGCAATATTTGAAGAAACTGCAAACAATGAAAAGGAACATGCAAAACTATGGTTTAAGGCTCTTGGTGAACTTGGAGACACAGCAGCTAATCTGCTTCATGCCGCAGAAGGTGAATACTACGAGTGGACTGATATGTATGAAGGGTTTGCAAATGATGCGGAAGCAGAAGGCTTTACTGCACTTGCTGCTCAGTTCAGATTGGTTGCAAAAGTTGAGAAGGCTCATGAGGAAAGATACCGTGCACTTCTTAAAAATGTTGAAATGCAAAAGGTGTTTGAAAAAGCAGAGGAAACTATGTGGGAATGCCGAAATTGTGGACATCTTGTAATGGGTAAGAAAGCTCCTGAGGTTTGTCCTGTTTGTGCACATCCAAAAAGCTTTTTTGAAGTAAGAAAAGAAAATTATTAAATTAGTTTGAATTGCTTGTGTTTTTTGGAATATAGAAAAACTAACCATGCTCACTTTAATTGTTGTGAGTGTGGTTAGTTTTTTATATTCTTCAATATTTTTGCTTGTAATAATATTAAAAGTAAAGTTTTTGTTACTTAGTAGCTTTTTTGTGTTTAATAAAATAGATTTTTTCCAGCTATACGATATGCTATGTTAAAGAGTTGTATTACAACAGTCCTATTTTACTAATAAACTCAAACTAGATTATTTAAATGAAGTAGTTATTCCCAATAAATAACTTTTTAATGCTGCAAAGTCAATAGCATTGACAGAACCGTCTTTATTAACATCAGCAAGAACCATTTGTTCTTCAGTAAGTGTAGCTGTGCCTAGAAGATACACTTTTAATGCTGCGAAATCAATAGCGTTAATATTACCATCCTTGTTAATGTCTCCTAATTCATAAGTTGTTATTGGTGGCTCAGAGCCAGAAGGTTCACCGTAAACAATACCTCTTCCGTTAGTTGCAACGAAGACACGTCCATAAACTCTTAAATCACCTGTAATTGAATAATTTATTGAGCCATACTGATGTTGATCATCATTAACTCTTACCCAGCTTTTAGCCATATCATCTGAACGGTAAACTGCATATAGACCGTCTGTTTGACCGCACATATAAATTGACAAATAATCTGCCCCATCTTTAGCCTTACCGAAGCCAACAACATCACATCTTGTAGTGCTGCTAACTTTATTTATTGTATTACCTCCGTCAGTTGTATAGGAAAGACCAGTTGTTGAACCAGGAATCCAAACGTGCCCCTCTTTACCTGGAACTGCTTTAATCTTGGCAGTAGGAGAATTCAAGATCTGTCTTTACTGCAGTAAAAGTCAAGCCTCCGTCATTACTTACATAGAAGGTGCTATCAGCATATCCATAGAATACTTTTGGATTAACTCTATCTGAACAAACATTTGCACCTGCTGGCAGAGTACTAACTGCCTTCCATCCACCGTTAACAAAACAGAGAACACCTTGACTTGTGCTTGGTGACCAAACAAAGGTTGAACCATCAGCAGAAACTGCAACAGTACCACCTTGTACGATATCATCTGCATTAGTAGCAGGGAATGAATAACTTACATTTGGTTGAACCTCAGCCCATGTTTTGCCTCCATCTTTAGAAATGGCAGCGCTTTTTTTAATCATTTCATATTGCTCTTTATCAGTATTACCTACTCTTACTATGATATCCGGATTGAGTTCTGCATAATCCAAACCTGTAGTGCTCGTAAATCTAGGATTTAACATCATCATGTCTGGACCTACTTCTAAGTCCTTATGTACGAATCCGCAGATATCGCCAAGCCCACTTATCAGTTCTACACCGTCAATTGGCGGACATATCAGATTTTGAACAGCAGTTTCTTCAACTCCCATTCCCATAACTTCGATATTTACCAATTTACCGCTATCCCAATCTGTCAGATTTTTTGAACCATAAATAGTAGCACCTGTACCATACATCATTTCATCGGAATCAAAAGGATTGATTGCAAGTGCACTCATCATCCAGCCAAGCTTTGGTGCAGGATAATTCATTATTTCGTCGCCTGTTTTCAAACCGCCATCTGCTGCGTTTATCTTATTTCCAAATGTAAGCCAAGGCGCTTTTGAAATATCCATTGTATATTTAAGATTTCTTGACGGATATGAATCACCCATCTCCCAAATAGCATCCCAAGTTTCACCAGCGTCATTTGAACGGTAAATAAAGTTATCAGGCCACCATGATTGAAGTGATGATATTATAAGTGTATCAGGATTTTGTGCATCAACACTTAATCCTGAAAATCCGTAGTAGTTTTCATACTTTGGTGAACCATCCCAGTTTTTCCCGGAAGGAGGTGTTATATCTGTCCAAATACCTGTATTTGTATCATATTTATAAACTGCACCATCATCACACTGATAAGGGCCTCCCCTATCACAATATGTAACATATAAAATTCCTTTACTGCTTACAACTGCATGCTGAGGTATACCGATTTTCAAAGCATCCTTATTATGCTGTGTAAATGTAGCTTCTGTAGGCTGACCCTCAAGAGGACTCCAGGTTTCTCCAGCATCATGACTTACATAAAGGGGATTTTCTTTGTCGGCAACTCCTACATAAATATCCTTTGTGGGTGTGCCTTTAGTTCCTTTGTCAGAATCAAAGGTTACAAAACACAAACCTAAATTATCAGATGAATATTCAAAGTTTGGATCTTCGACATAGTTTCCTACATTTGTGAAGCTTTTAACTTTTGCCCATGTTTTACCATAGTCTGTACTCTTCCATAAACCGTTGCCGCTTCTTGCAGCAAAATATAATATATTATTGCTGTTAGGGTCTATCATTAATCGTTCACCAACTGAACGCCCAGGCATATTTCCACCAAACTTGAAGGGTAATTCTGTTCTCTCCCATGTCTGACCATAGTCATCAGAACGTAGAATATATCCGTTCATTGAAGTCCAGCTATTTGTATATGTACCTGCTGCAATATAAACTCTGTTTGTATCAACAGGATCAGTAGCTATACTTTCGACTCCAAGCAAATTCCATTCATCAGGTGCTACCCAATCAGTAATAGGTTTCCATTCTAACGTCTGCTTATCCCTTATGTATGCTCCTCCCATATCAGTTCTAGCATAAACAAGACCTTCTTCACTCTGGTTATAGACTATTCCACAAACATATCCACCACCACCACCGATTTTAACATTATCCCATTTATATGGAGCACTTATGGCTGCATCTACGGGCGCAGGTGTTGTTAAAAGAGAAACACTTGTGAAAACAGTAAGTAACGATAGGATTACAAATTTTTTAATGTTTCTTATGCGCATATGATTAACCTCCCAAATTTTTTACTCTTTATTCCTTGCACTTTTGTAATAGTATCAAAAAGACTCTAATATAAAACTTAACAAAAAAACTCAGTCACCTCCATTTTTAGATGTAGTTTTTACTAGCCAAAATAATTATCCCTCCCACATTTTATATTAAATTGAGCTATATACTAAAAGTGTATTACTTATAAAGTAAACATGGTACTGTAATAATTGCATAGTAAGTACGGTAATAATTGCATAAAAATCGACTTAAAAAAGGGAATACCAACAAAAAACTCTTATATATAATATTATACAGTTCTTAATAAAATAAGTGTTAAAAATTTTGTAGAAAAACAATTGGGAATGTTAAAAAATATTTTTTAATGTCAACCATATACTTCAGTAATATATTTTCAAATCAAACAATTAAATATATAATAAATAACATACATGCAAATTTTAATCGAATACATGTATTATTGGTAAAAACTCAACTTTTCCAGTTAAAAATCGCAGGTGTTAAAGCTTATCAAATGAAAAGTTGAGTAAGGAATATTAATTTAAAAAATACATATTTATAGGGGTAAATTAAATGCTAAAGGAATTACTTAATCAAATTGGTTCTTTAGATGTTAACTCAATGAAATCAGCTCAAAAGAGGTTGGACAGCCTTACTAAACCATTGGGCAGTCTTGGTAAGCTTGAAGATATAATAGTAAAGCTTTCAGGTATAAATTCCTCTTCTAATCCAAAGGTTGATAATAAAGCAATTGTTGTGATGTGTGCGGATAATGGTGTTGTTGAGGAAGGCGTCAGCTCGTGTCCAAAGAGTGTTACAGCATCGGTAACGTGTAATTTTACTAGAGGGATTACTGCTGTAAATGTATTTTCAAGGCTTACACAGTCAAAGGTAGTAGTAGTAGACATTGGGGTTGATGCAGATATTCATAACAATGGAATTCTAAACAGAAAAATCAGAAAAGGTACTTGGAATATGGCAAAGGGTGCTGCTATGACTGAAGAGGAAGCAATCAGAGGCATTGTGGCAGGAATTGATATTGTAAAAGATTTAAAAGCTGAAGGAATAAATCTTTTAGGTACGGGTGAAATGGGTATTGGTAATACTTCTACAAGTAGTGCAGTCACAGCTGTATTCACAGGTGTACCAGTTGAAAGATTGGTTGGAATTGGATCTGGTCTTTCAAAAGAAGCTTACATAAATAAAATTGATGTAATCAAAAGTGCAATTGAAATAAATAAGCCTGATGCTAATAATCCAATAGATGTCCTTGCAAAGGTTGGAGGCTTTGATATTGCAGGGCTTACAGGTTGTTTTTTAGGAGCTGCTATATACAGATTGCCAATTGTAATTGATGGTTTTATTTCCGCTGCAGCAGCATTAACTGCTATTCGAATAAATCCAGCAGCAAGAGAGTATATGTTTACATCCCATGGTTCCGCAGAGCCAGGAGCTGATATTGTTATGAAGGCTCTAGATATGAAACCAATGTTGAATTTGAATATGAGAGTGGGAGAAGGGACAGGAGCTGCTCTGGGCTTTCAAATCATTGATGCGGCTATAGCAGCTTACACTCAAATGGGCACCTTTGATGATGCACTAATAGAGCAGTATGTACCTCAACAGTAGTTTGGAGTTCATTGTATAAAAAAGAAGGCTTGAAACTGTAATTGACTTTAGTCAAGCATTAATTAAGTTGTATTCCTATAATTTTATTAAGATAAAAGACTTTTATATATCAAGGAGGTTAAATGAGAATATCGAGAGCTAGTATAAGTGCGGTATTGATTTTTGCAATTCTATTTAGCTTTGTGCCAAGCATTATATCAAGCATTACACCATATGCTCAGGCAACAGTGCAGCAGCAAAAATTAGAACTGCATGCTTTTTATCCAGCACAACTGACCTTTTCCAAGCAATCAGAGAAATATATAGATTCACTTGACTCAATAAGCTTTGCATGGGCTAGAATGTATTCGGATTTATCTGAAGGCATTAACACAACACTTGGGCGAAACGGAAACACTATGTTTTATTACCCAAAGGATTATGTGGAGGTGCTAAGATACACTAAAAGTAAAAATAAGTCAATCCAGCTTAATATATTTTCAGACAGTGTAAATGCACTAAATATTTTTCCGTACCAAGAGCAGAGAGCCAAAGCAATCAATGCTATAGTAGAATTATTACAGAAAGATATAAGTCAAGGTGAGCAAATATATTATGATGGTGTTGTAATTGATGTTGAAGGGCTTCAAAATAAGGATTTAAAAGGGAATCTAGTACTGATAAATAAAAAGACAATTGGGAACTGGTACAGCCAATTTTTAAAGGAACTCAATAGTGAGCTTGATAAAATAAACAAAAATATGTATGTTGCGGTAAATCCTTTGCTGAACTATACAGGCTATGAATATAAGGAAATTGCAGCAATAGCCGATAAGATGATAGTTATGGCTCATGATTATGAGCCTGTAACTAAGTTGAACAAGGCAGAAATTCTGCAATATACAGGCTACAATTCTGTTAGTCCTATTGATAGCTTAGCTCCAATAAAAAAAATACAGCTTGCAATGGAAGATATAAAGAAATATGTAAACAAGACAGATTTGAAAAAAGTTATGCTTCAGTTAAGCTTTGATGCGGCTCAGTGGAGATTTTATATTCCAGCAGGGTCAAATTGGGATAAAACAAATAAGCAGGTAATGAGTATTGAAACGAGAAATACACCAACTTATCAGATGATTAATAATCGTATACAAAACAAGGACGGTAAAGGTGTTGGTATAGCATACGGCTACAACAATGAACTTCAGAGCCCGTTTATACAATATTTAAATGCTTCTGATAGTACTCACAATATAATAATATATGAGAATAGCAAAAGTATTTGTGCTAAAATAGATTTGGCAAAGAAATATGGATTAGGCGGGATATCCTTGTGGAGTCTATCAAATATTCCTGATTACAATGATAAGACAGCAAAGCTATATGGCATGGATGTTTGGAATAGCATAATAAATTCCCTTGAAGTAAGTTCTAACACAAAAAAAGAAACAGCTTTTACTTTTAAGGACAAAGTGGTAGAAAATGCTGTTAGAAAGCAAATTTTAAAACCAACAGGAACAATCTATAAATCAGATTTAGAAAAGGTTTACAGGCTTTCGGTGCCTGTGGGCATTAGAACTCTTATTGACATAAAACAGATGGTTAATTTGGAATACTTGGATTTAAGCAATACTAAAATCACTGATATTTCAGCTTTAGGCAGTTTGAAAAATTTAAGAGTTTTATATTTACAGAGGAACAATATCTCTAATATATCAGCACTTAAGGGGCTTTCAAAGCTAGAAGTATTATCGGTAAATGGAAATAAGCTTTCAAACATAAATACGATATCGGAATTGACACAGTTGTCAGAGCTATACATAAGAGACAATAAAATTGCTAATTATAATCCGATAGTCAATTTGAAAAAGCTAAGAATTTTATATCTTAAGGGTAATGCGTCATCAAACTATACTAGCTTAAAGACAGCTAAAAAGTTCTTATTAGAATACGACTTTTGATATACCTTCAATGTTGTGATAACAGTAACAAAAGTGGGTGTATTTGAACATCAAAAAAATTTATTGGTGTTTTATGAACTATTTACTAGACAATGTAGTTATTTAAGTTGTATTCTGTTTATATTGGTATTTAGTTGGAAGCCTAATTGGACATAAAATGTATTGGAAATAAAAAACATATAAGGGAGGTACTGAGCCATGTTGTTACATTGTTTCTAGATGTGGTGGCATGGATATAACTATGAAAAAGTATTTACATGGAAGTTGGACGATTATTAAGTATTATTTATTTGTAATGATTTTTTATTATGTTTTTATTGTTGGGTTTTATTCAAAAGCTGCTTTTTTTTCAATAGCAACTTTTATTGTTTTAATACCGCTTATTTACTATGAAATGACAAACTATGTGGGCTATGATAAACGTCAGTTCGGCAAAGTAAGACCTTATGAGGGAGCAATATATGGGTTGCTGGCAATAGTGCCTTTCGTTATAATTCAATTGTTGATATTATTGATTATTCCACAAATAGATTTTAGCTTTATAAGCTCTGAAATCAACGATTATCAATTAAAGCTAACTCTAGTTAAAGTTTTTGTAGCACCAATGCTATTTATTCCCAAAATAGCTGGTTATTCTTCGGTTTGGGGATATGTTGCAGCATGGTTTACTATCATTCTCTCTGCATTTTTAGGTTACTATTCAGGATATAAAGGTTTTGATTTGGGAGCTTTTACTAGAAAAATTTTTGGAATGCAACCAAAGAAAAAAGGCACAAAGCGTAGAAGATATTAATAATGGAGGTTAATTTGAATAAGAATTCTATTGTTGCTGAAAGTTATAACAAAGCTATTGAGGCAGGATTTGATAATTTTTTAGAAGAACATGCTACGTTTGACAATTATGAAGTAAAGATAGACGAAGAGAAATTAATACAAGAAGTAGAAGAAGAATGGCTTAATAAAGCTATTGATGATATTGGCAACATTACACCAAAGGAATATATCAATTCCTTTGTCTCTTTACAGGATGTAATGGACTTTTTTATAGAAGTAGCGTCTGTATCTGACGTAGGTATTCCTGATATTGTTGTTGAAAGGTTTAAGGAACATGGATTACCAGCAGCGGACATGCTGTTTGAATTTATAAAAAATAATATTGATGGTCAAGAGGATTCAGACAGGTTAGCACTATTACATGCTATTTTTGCTATTGGCAGCTTAAGATATAATGAATATAAGGGAAAGCTGATTGGAATGTTGATGGAATACTCCAAGGAGGAGATGATTTCAGAGGCAATTTGTGCTGCTATTATTGAGTATGGTGATGGTATTCTAAACCAATTGATTAAGTCCTTCAATGAAGCAAAACATGAGTTAATTAAGGAGAATTTGCTTATTTGCATTGCTGAAATTTCAAAAGAGCATCCTTCAGATGAAGTTTTCTTACTGTTGAAGAATGCTTTTAGAGTTTTGGAAAATATAAAGATGGTAGCTGAGGTTCTAGGTGACTATGGTGATGGAAGAGCCATACCAATGCTCAGAGGCTATATTATTAAGAATACAAATCAAATTGACAAAGAAACCTTAAATTTGATAATAGCTGTGATTAAAAAGCTTGGTGGGGAAATAGACGACTTGAGCTATAGTAATTAAGAACTGAGCGGAGCAAATTTAATGATTTAGTCATATTGAAGCCAGTTATGAATATTCTTAATAATAAGGATATTCATAACAACTAAAGGATGGTTTCTATGATAGTAGTAATTAGAAAGAAAAATGTATTGTTTTTATCACTATTACTTTTATTTTCTGTAACTGTATTTAGTATTGGATTTGTAGTTGATTATTCAAAACCCGTTACTGGAGATTCTGAGCAAGTACCACTTACTGAACAAGCAGCGGTAACTAGGACGGTTATTCTTGATGCTGGACATGGCGGTGAGGATCCAGGTGCAGTCAGCGACTATAGTGGTTTAAAAGAGAAGGATGTAAATCTCAATATTGTAATGCTTATAAAGGATTTGTTGGAAAAGGATAATTATAAGGTTATTTTAACACGTGATTCCGATCAACTAATTTATGGCACAGAAACAAAAAACATATTGCAAAAGAGAAGAGAGGACTTAACAAGAAGAAAGCAAATTATGGATGAATCAGGTGCAGATATTGTTGTCAGCATCCATTTGAATAAATTTGCTCAAACAAAGTATCATGGTGCTCAGGCGTTTTTTCCTCCTAATTCTCCAAACAGTCAAAAGCTTGCAAATGAGATTCAGAATTCTATAAGACTAAATGTAGACAATACTAATGATAGAGTAGCACTTGTGAAAAAAGATCAAATAATGATATTAAAAAATTTAAAAACAACAACAGTAGTGGTCGAGTGCGGCTTTTTATCAAATTCAGATGAAGAGAAAAAACTTTCAACTGAAGCGTATCAAGTCAAGCTTTCAAAAGCAATTAAGGGAGCAATTGATAGCTACTTTAAAGTGAGTAGTGAAAAGCCTTCAAAATAAAGAAGCTAAGCATAGGGAGAGCGCAAGAGCTATTTATGCTGGTTTAGTGGTATAATATAGTTAGTACTTTTTACAAAGAAGTTTAAAAAATATATTTAGAAAAACTTTTGTAAGTTCTAAAGGGCACGATGAAGAGTAAATCATTTTTATAGCTTATTCCAGCTACAAATAACAAAATATGTAGCTTGAATAGGCTATATTTTGTTATAATGGTTAATAGGTTTATTCAATTTGCTGAAACATTAGATTTTTAGCTGATAGCAATTGACTTTTAGATTTCGGCAACAAACCATTGATAATTCTACCGCACCAATAGATTTTTATGTGCGAAAGTTGATTAAATAATTTAACAGATGGAGAATTTAACGTGATTGTACTAAATTGTAACAATATAGGTTTTGCATATGGAACTGAAACTATTATTAAAGATATTTCTTTTAGTGTACAGGATAACGATAAGGTTGGGCTTGTAGGTGTCAACGGTGCTGGAAAGTCAACTTTGTTCAAGATTATAACAGGTGAGTTAAATCAAGAAAATGGTGAAGTTTTTATTTCTAAAGACTTGGCTTTGGGATATCTTAAACAGAATGCCGCACTAAACACCGACAATACGCTGTGGGACGAGTTACTTGAGGTTTTCAGAGAGCTAATAGACATGGAAAAAGCTATTAATAGAATTGAAATAGAAATAAGCACTACCACCGAGAAGGAAAAGCTTGCAGTTCTTATGAAAGAATATAGCAGACTATCGGAAAGGTTTTCCTATCTGGGTGGATATGAATATAATAGCCGAGTTAGGGGAGTGCTGCGAGGTCTTGGGTTTGATGACAGCGAATTTGGAAAGAAAGTTAATATTTTAAGTGGTGGGCAAAAAACTAGATTGGCATTGGCTAAGGTACTTCTTGAAGAGCCTGATATTCTTATGCTTGATGAGCCGACTAACCACTTGGATATTTCAGCTGTTGAGTGGCTGGAAGACTATTTAAAAAGCTATAAAAAATGTTTGCTTATAATATCCCATGACAGATATTTTCTTGACTCTGTGACTAATAGGACTATTGAAATAGAGAACTGCACTAGTACGGTTTACAATTGCAACTATTCCGCTTATGTGAAGCAGAAAGCTACTAATAGGGAAATACAGGAGAAACATTATCAGCTGCAGCAAAAGGAGATTGCTCGTCAGGAAGCATACATTGAACAACAAAGAAGATGGAACAGAGAGAGAAATATTATTGCAGCTGAGAGCAGACAGAAGGCTATTGATAGAATGGAGAAGATTGACAAGCCCACTGCCGCTCCTCAAAATATAAAAATGAGGTTCAATCAAACTATAGCCAGCGGAAATGAGGTTTTAGAAGTTGACTCAGTTTCAAAGAAATTTGATGAGAGAGAATTGTTTAGAAACGTAGGCTTCAAAATTAGAAAGGCTGAAAGAGTATTTTTATTAGGTCCAAATGGCTGCGGAAAATCTACTTTGCTAAAAATATTAGCAGGAAGGCTTGATGCTTCTACTGGCAAATACAGCTATGGAGCAAAAGTTAGGCTTGGTTACTATGATCAGGAGATGTCAGATTTAAACCAAGATAATACTATACTTGATGAAGTATGGAGTGTAAATCAGAAGTTAGTTCAAACTGAGGTTAGAAGTGCACTTGCAGCCTTTTTATTTACTGATGAAGACGTTTTCAAAAAGATATCTGTTTTAAGTGGCGGAGAAAAAAGCAGAGTTGCAATGCTGAAGCTTATTTTCTCGGATGCTAATTTCATTATATTGGACGAGCCTACAAATCACCTAGATATCAATTCACGTGAAATTTTAGAGGCGGCACTGAATGAATACGAAGGTACGTTGTTGATTGTATCCCATGACAGATATTTTATTGACAAGCTTGCTACAAGAATAATCGATATTGGCACAAGTCCAGTTATTGATTGCATGGGCAACTATACGTTTTACTCCACTCATTACAAAAAAAATGTTGCTGATAAAAACACAACTGAAGCAGTTAGTATATCAGAGGCTAAGCAGACACATATTGCAACTAAAGAGGAACGCAGCAGAATACGTAAGCTTGAAAAGCAACTATCAGATACTGAAAGAGATATTGGTAAGCTTGAACAGCGTTTAAAGGACATAGATAATGAAATGGTTGAGTTTGCTACAGACCATGTTAAATTAATAGAGCTGAGTGAGGAAAGACAAACTAAAGAGGCTGAACTAGAAGAATTATATGCTGTGTGGGCAGATGTAACTGAACAGTTAGACACATAGTAAATAAGTAGCTGTCTGTTGCAAAACAGCAATTTCTATACGGTGACTTCTTGCAAGAAATCGTACGCGAGTGCAGTATATATCTATGGGGAAGCTAGATTAGAAATAGATGCTAGAAATAGTAGGTGAAGAACAAGTATTGTAGACGGCGGAAGTGCTTGTTCTGAGCTGCAAATATTTCAGCATCAATTTCGGGAGCAACCTATAGATATATTCTGTACAGGAGTACTATTTAAGCAGTTACCTCGTAGATAATATAGTTTTCTTGTTTTTCAACAGCGTCTAAAATTTAGAATATTATCACCTTAAAGCTATAAAGCTTGCTTTATCCATTAATTAATTCAATGGCAAGACGGGAATTATCCTCAGCTTTATTTATCAGAGCTTCAATGGCTTCTAAAAGTGCTGCTTTTATCGAAGCTTTGTTTTTCATAATATAATCAACTTTTATTTTCATTTCTTCAAAGGAAAGGTCTTTAACATTACCAACTGAGGGCTGGTTAATGTACTCTAAAAATCCTTCCACTTTTGGTTGATAGCTTATTCCAATAAATGGAACATTCATGTAAGCTGAAAAAATTAGAGCATGAAGTCTCATTGCAATCATAATGTCCATTTTCTTTATTATTGCAAAGGTTTCTGATACTGAATGAGTGTCACTGATAATATAACTATCTGTTTTCATTTTTGATACAATATTTTTTATTGTAAAAATATCTGCATGGTATTCCATGGGAATGAAAACTGGCTTTAAGTTATATGTCAAATATACGTAATCTGCTATCTCAGCGATAGTCTTTTCATAATTAATATGCTGATAATCCTCCAAGCCAGGACATCTTCTTACAGAAAAACCTGCATATTTACCATTATAGGGTATACCTTCTTTGCTAAAAAGCTCCTCAACCTCAATGTCATTGTCTATCTTTAAAGCTAGTGCTGCATCTGCTGTAAGGACTATTTTGGGCTTTGTTATTTCCATTCTTTGCAGTTCGTTGAAGGACAACTTTTCTCTAACAGTTATGATATCAGCTCTATTTAGTATTCTTTTTGAAAACTCAGCATTCATCGGTTTATTAATAGGGCCGATACCATTTGCATAAAACATAACCTTAAGCTTAAGCTTTTTTGCCAGCCAAGCTGTACTTAAATAATAAATAAGAGATCTAGAGCTGGTGCTGTCCTGAATAATGTTACCACCGCCATATATAAAGAGCTTAGCTTTTTTCATGGCAAAGTATACAGTAAATACATTTTTTCTGTTTATAGAATTAACACCATAGCATTTGCGAGTTTCCTCGGGTCTTCTTGATAGAGCTAATATAGATATATCGGGTTTGTGCTGCCTAAGGTTACAGACTATAGATCTCAACATGGCATCATCACCGATATTATTAAAACCATAGTATCCTGAAATTATAGCATCATACGTTTTCTTTTTAGTCTTATTTGTAATATCCTTTGAAATTGAAGTATAAATTTCCAGTTGGGTTTTGCACATGGCAGTAAGAGAAAACTCTTTATCTGCTTTAGTATAGAGTTTATTTCCAAAGTCTATTCTCTTAGCATTATCTGAAGCAAGGGAAAGCAATTGTTTGGCTAGAGTATTATAATCACGTGGTTCAAATAGATATCCATTGACAGAGGACTCAATCAAGTCAGGAATTCCGCCTACTCTACTGCAGATAGTTGCCTTTGAAAAACGGGCACCTTCTAACAGATAATATGGGAAGCCTTCGCTAATTGAGGTCATAACATTTATATCTAAAATGCTGATTAGCTCATAAGGGTCATTTAGCCAGCCCACAAAAAACACATTTTTATTTAGCCCAAGATTAGCTGCACGGGCTTTTAATTCCTTGCCTTCATCTCCTTCTCCGCCAATAAGAAATTTTACATTGGGATTTTTCTGTACAACTAGCTTTGCTGCCTCAAGAAGAGTGCCAATATCCTTTACCGGGTCTAGTCTTGCAGCAGTACCCACCAGAATATCATCTTCATTTAAGGAAATATTATATTTCTCGCAGAATTCCTTTCTAGAATAGTTTCTTAGTGGTTTGCTGAAATCAATACCATTAAGGATTGTATAGATTTGGTTATCACTAAAGCCTCTTTCAGTCAGCATTTTTCTAAAGGCTGAGGTTACTACAATATAATAGTCAAGGCTTCGAAGCACACTAGAATTGAGCAAGCCTATTGTTAGTCTTTTATAAAAACTCTGCATATAGTCTAGCTTATAATCGCTATGCATAGTTGTTACAACAGGCACTTTACATGCCTTTTTAATTGCGTATGCAAAAATATTGGCTTTTGCACCGTGAGAATGAATAATATCAAAGTTATTTTTATTAACATAATTAATAGTATTTTTTATATCCAATACAACATTGGAGGATTTTATAACTTCTACCTTTAGTCCCATTGCACGGGCGTCATCTGCAAAGGCTCCTGGTCTAAGACTCAAAAGAGTAACGTCTATATGGGAAGTCAGTTCTTTTACCAGTGATAGAACGTGTACCTTTGCTCCACCGACATCTCCTCCGCCGATTATGTGCAAAACTTTCATTTTAGCTCTCCTCATTTATATATATTTTGGGCATTACAAAATGCCACAACCTGTACGATATATTTACCAAAGCCAGAACTTTCAAAGTACAAAATATATGACTATTTTATCATGCATTTATATTTTTGACACTATGATTTTTATACAGAACAATTTCTGGCAAAGATATTGCGTTACTATGCAGTCGCTTAATATAGATTATTACCTAAATTTTCCTACTTAAAAAGTTTATCGTTGCGGAGACTTATCAATGGTTTGTTGCTTCAACTTCCAAAGTTAAATTAAATATTATTATGTGGAAAATAAAATTACAAGCTACTATATTTATCATACATAAAATAATAATATATACCTATAATGTAATATAAAGGTAATATTTATTGACAATAAAATAACAAAGATGATATAATACCTACACAAACAGAGTTATGAGGTGAGGATTCTAATGGCTTCAAAGAAAATTTCTATTGCTGTAATAAAAAGGCTTCCTAGGTATCATAGATATCTGAATGATTTGCTTGAGATTGGAATAAAAAGAATCTCTTCAAAAGAATTGAGTATAAGGATGGGGATTACGGCTTCTCAAATCAGACAGGATTTAAATTGTTTTGGGGGGTTTGGGCAACAAGGCTATGGATATAATGTTGAGTCTTTATATAATGAGATTGGAAATATTATGGGAATCAACAAAACATTCTATGCAATTATAATTGGTGCAGGAAATATGGGTCAGGCACTTGCCAATTATGTGAATTTTGAAAAAAGAGGTTTCAAAATTATAGCTATATTTGATTCTAGTCCAGATATTATAGGAAAAACAATTAAGGACATTGAAGTTTTTAATATTGAAGAGATGGACGAATTTGTATCAAAAAATACTGTTGATATTGCTATGTTGTGTGTTCCATATAAAGTTACAGCTACTATTGCTGACAAAGTAGGCAGATTGGGAATAAAGGGGTTATGGAACTTCTCTCCAATGGATTTAAAAATACCATATGATGTTATTGTAGAAAATGTTCATTTAAGTGACAGCTTAATGGTTTTGGGCTACAAGCTAAATGAAAAGTTTGAAAGAGAACAAAAGGACTAGTTTTTTATTAAATACATATTAATAAGATTATGTGTTAAATTTATGATTAAAGAATAGGACGGCTAAAAGCCGTCCGTAATTTTTTTGAACCATTATATTATTCTTTTCTAAACACCTTATATTGACAATCAGAAAGTATCTTATAAGCACTGTCAGTATTATTCTGATCCAATAATGTAATTCTTAGACATCCTTGTTCGTATTCACGACTATTAGAAACATTGATATTTTTTATGTTTATGCCATTATTACCTAATAGCGTAGTTATCTTACCTATAATTCCAGGCTCATCTTCTATATCCAAAATCAATTCAAAGCTTTTTGGAATAAGGCCAACAGAGGAAGCTGAGAAACTGTCTCTGAAAATTTTTGCAGAATTAAAAAAATTATAAATGTCACTGCTATTTGAATTGTTTATACTATTGATAGTTGAATCAATAATTTTTTTACATTTATTAAGTAGTTCAATTATAATTGTGCTATTGCTTAATACAACATTTTCCCACATTGTTGGATTAGAAGAGGCTATACGAGTTATATCTTTAAAGCCACCAGCAGCCAAAAGCTTTATTAATTCAGAGTCACTCTCGTTTTTTGCCAAAGTAACTAGTGTTGAAGCTATGATGTGAGGTACATGGCTAATGCAGCCAGTTACAACATCATGTTTTTCAGGCGATACAATAATAGGGATAGCACCAACACCACTGAGTAATTCAGTTAATGCAGATAAAGCCCATTCTGTTGCTGTTTTAGTTGGCGTTAATACATAATACGCATTTTGAAATAAGTGAGCAAAAGAATTCGAATATCCTGATTTTTCTGTGCCAGCCATGGGATGACCACCAATGAAAATTGGTGGCTTCTCAAGACCTTCAATATAGTTGCATATCTCGTTCTTTGTGCTAGCAACATCTGTTATAATACAGTTTTTATTTATATTTTTTGACAAATGAGCGATAAACTCAATAGTTTTTCTAATTGGGGTACAGACAAATATTATATCTGAGTCCCATATTTCAGCACAACATTCACTAAAGCCTTTGTCAATAACACCTTCAAGCTCTGACATCTTGAGGGACTCAACACAATTATCAACGGCGTATATGTGTACGTTTTCATTTTGATGACGAAATGCTTTTGCTAAGGAGCCACCGATAAGTCCAAGTCCAATGATTGAAATTTTATTTAGCACCATAAGTAAACTCTCTCTCTAAGATCGGCGCAAGCTTGGAAATGTCCTTACAAAGTGAGTCGAATTCTTTTGGGTTTAGCTGCTGTGCAGCATCAGATAATGCACACATTGGATTTGGATGTACTTCTACAATTAGCCCATCTGCACCTGCTGCTATCGCTGCTCTAGATAATGGAATAACATACTTCGACTTACCAGCCGCATGACTAGGATCAACAATAACAGGTAAATGACAGGTGTTCTTAGCAACTGGAACAGCACTTAAATCAAGAGTATTTCTTGTGGCTGTTTCAAAAGTCCTAATACCCCTTTCGCAAAGAACGACATTGTAGTTGCCTTCACTCATAATGTATTCAGCTGCATTTAACCATTCATCTATAGTTGTAGAAGAACCACGTTTTAATAGAACAGGTTTCTTTGATTTTCCAACTTCCTTTAATAACTGGAAATTCTGCACATTTCTTGCTCCGATTTGAAACATATCAACATAAGGCATTGATAATTCAACAGCCTTATCACAGGTTACTTCAGTTATTAATTGCAGACCAGTAGCTTTCTTTGCTTCTAATAATAGTTTAAGACCTTCCTCTTCTAAACCTTGGAAGGCGTACGGTGATGTTCTAGGCTTAAATGCACCGCCCCTGAGGAATTGAGCACCACATTGCTTTACAGCATGGGCTGCCTCCATTATCTGCTCATAACTTTCTACGGCACATGGACCTGCCATAATAGTTAATTCTTTTCCGCCTATCTTTACTCCATTCACATCTACTACACTTGGCTCTGGTCTAAAAGTTTTTCCGGCAAGCTTGTAAGATTCGACAATGGGAACTAACTTATCAACACCAGGCATAAGTTCCAAAGGTATATCTCTTAATACACTTTTGTCACCGATAATACCAAGGATAGTTCTCTCTGTTCCTTGAGAAATGTGTACTCCTAAACCGGAATTTTTTAAAACATTGACTACATCGTCAATTTGCATTTGATTTGATTTTGGATTCATTACTATAATCATTTAATCAACATCCTTTCTACCATTCTACGTTTTATTGTTTACTGTTTTACAAAAACATACCCCGCAACCTAGATATTGCTGCTTAGTTGCAGTTTAAGCCGAACTCTTCACCTTATTTGGCACAAAAAGCTGACCCAATACGTGAAACCATATTACACCGTTATACCATGTTACCAAAGTTAATAAAAATCATACTAATACACTGTAAGCATATATAGATAAAGTCTATGCTAAAGGCTAATTAGTAACTGACTTGCAAATCTGTAACACTTATATTATATAGCAAATAGAGCAAAAGATAAAGAAGAAAACTGATAGTGAATTATTGTTCTACATGGAAGTGCGATTAATTCTTATAAAAATATCCAAATTATAGTATAAAATAACAATCCATATGGTAATTATACTAATAGGCTAATAAAAAAGTGGTATCACATTTTTATTAGCCGCATCTGTGGCGAGGGGACTTAGTCCATAAATAGTTATAATGTATGAAAAAATTTTTATATAAAAAAAGGTAAAACACATATATGAATAGAATAGATAATATTAATCACATATAATTATTTTCTAAAAATGCATATTATATATTAAATCTTTTAAATTAATTGTATTATTTATTGTTTAGGCTATAGTATTGTATTACCTTAATCTACTCTGAAATTTAAAATCAATTTTATGCACTTACCTTATGTTTATATTTACAGGAGGTAAAGGGATTAGCCCATGTATTTTTTGCTTTGGCTTTAAAAGCAGTTTTAACATACAAGTGTGAAATGATTAAAAAATAATAAGGGGGAATGATTATGAAGGACTATGCCGTACAAAATCTACGGAATATTTGCCTCTTAGCTCACGGTAATGGAGGAAAAACTACATTAGCGGAGGCTATGCTGTTTAATGCTGGTGTGTTGGACAGATTTGGAAAAGTTGTTGATGGTACTACTACAATGGACTATGACCCAGAGGAGTTTAAAAGAAAAATATCTATTAGTACTGCAATAGCAGCATGCGAATGGTTGGAGCATAAGATTAATATAATTGATACTCCAGGTTATTTCGATTTTGTTGGAGAAGTAATGCAGGGAATCCGTGTTGCGGATAGTGCCATTATAGTTGTTTCTGCAAAGAGTGGTGTCTCGGTAGGAACTGAAAAATCTTGGGCATATGCCAATAATCGTAAGATTCCCAGAGTTTTCTTTGTTAACAAGATGGACGAAGAAAATGCTAATTTCGATGCGTCTCTTGATAAGATATCATCTGTATTCGGGAAAAGTGTAATTCCTTTCCAGCTTCCTATCTATGAAGCTGAAAAATATGTTGGTTATGTTGATATAATCAATATGAGTGCGAAAAAATTCCAAAAGGATAAGCTGGTTGATGCTGAAATCCCGACGGATTTAACTGATAGAATATCCGAAATAAAAAGTTCACTTAATGAGTTAATAGCTGAAATAGACGAAAGCTTGATGGAAAAATTCTTTAGTGGTGAAGAATACACACAGGAAGAATTTTCAAGAGGTATTATAGCAGGTGTTGCGGATAGAACAATTGCACCTGTATTTTGCGGTTCAGCTTTTCAAAATATGGGAGTTAAGGAATTAATGAACGCAATTGTTGCATTTATGCCTTCTCCTGAGGATGTAGTTGAAAAGGCAACAAAAGTTGGAACAGAAGATGCTGTTGAAATAAAGTCAAATGCCAATGGAACTTTATCTGCATTTGTATTTAAGACCATTGCAGACCCATTTGTTGGGAAAATTTCTATGTTCAGAGTTTATTCAGGGACATTTAAATCTGATTCAACGGTATATAATCCTACTACAGAGAAAACTGAAAAAGTAGGACAGATATTCATGATGAGAGGAAAGAAGCAAATACCTGTAGAAAAATTAATTGCTGGTGATATAGGTGGCATAGCAAAGTTAGCAGGAACTAATACAAACGACACATTATGTGATATATCAAACCGCATAACATATGAAAAAATAGAGTTCCCTGAACCTGCAATATCTATGGCAATCGAACCTAAGGCAAAAGGTGATGAAGAAAAGATTAACTCTGGACTTCACAAGCTTCAGGATGAAGATCCAACCTTTAAGCTTTCACTAAACACTGAGTCACATCAAACCTTGATCTCTGGAGTGGGAGAACAGCATTTAGATGTAATAGTAAGCAAACTTAAGGCTAAATTTGGAGTTTCAGTAAATTTGGTAAATCCAAAGGTGCCTTATAGAGAAACCATAAAGAAAAAAGTCAAGGTTGAAGGAAAACACAAAAAACAATCGGGTGGACATGGACAATACGGACATGTCTGGATAGAGTTTGAGCATGGTGAAACAGAAGATTTAACCTTCCAAGAAAAGATATTTGGAGGGTCTGTACCTAAAGCATATCATCCTGCAGTTGAAAAAGGTCTTAGAGAAGCTATTGCTCATGGTGTGCTTGCAGGATACCCTGTTGTTAACCTTAAAGCTACATTGCTAGATGGATCATACCATGATGTAGACTCATCTGAAATGGCATTTAAAATAGCGGCAAGATTGGCGTACAAAAAAGGTCTGCCTCTCGCAACTCCAATATTACTTGAACCAATAGCAAATGTGAAAATTAATATTCCTGAAAGCTATATGGGAGACATTATTGGTGATTTGAATAAAAGACGAGGACGTGTTCAGGGTATGAATTCTCTCGAAGACGGGTATCAGCAAGTTGAGGCTGAAGTACCTCAGTCTGAGATGTTCAGATATGCAACAGACTTACGCTCCATGACACATGGAAGAGGCTCTTTTACTCTCAAAATTGAAAGATATGAAGAAGTGCCTGCAATGGTTGCAAATAAAGTAATCGAAGAGGCTAAAAAGAATATGGCTGAGGATGATGAAGATTAAAGCAATAATATTGGGCTTCTGATAAAAATCAGGAGCCCAATATGTGTTTAAGAGTAAATTCTATTTTGATTTTTACATTTAAAGCTACCGATATTAAATTTTTAGTAATATTATCAAATTGAACATAAAAGTCTCTCACATATACAATTCTCAATTGGGAAAGATAAGTTAAAAAAAAGTGTTGCATGCCGTTTTTAAATATATTATAATTTAGCTAAGGTCAAAGAAAGTCAAAATCAGTTTTTGGAAATGGAGGTTATGTTTTGGCTAGTTTAAGTGATTTAATTGAAAGCTTTATAAAACAAATGATTACAGATACAAATGGTGCGATAGAGATTCAGAGAAATGAATTAGCCAACCAGTTTAACTGTGTTCCATCTCAAATAAATTATGTTATATCTACCAGATTTACAACTGACAGAGGTTATTATGTTGAGAGCAGACGTGGTGGAGGCGGGCATGTAAAAATTAAGAGAATTAATATTTCTATTCCAGGCAATTATATAATGCACATTATAGCTTCAATGGGTTCGAGTATTTCACAACAGTCAGCAGAAGTATTTATTAATAATTTTGTTGATTATAATGTTATAAACCAAAGAGAGGCTTCAATTATGAAGGCGGCTATAAGTGACAAAATCATTGGTGGAATTCCAATGCCTGATAGAGATATTATAAGAGCTGCACAATTAAAGAATATGATAATAAGTTTGATAGTTTAAAATACTAAATTGAATTTAAAATATAGAAAAGACATCTTTTGAATACAATTTAGTATAAAAAGCAAAAAGATATAGAGGTGATATAATGCTCTGTCAAAATTGTCAGAAGAGAGCGGCAAAGGTGCAAATCACACAAATAAAAAATAATACAAAAATTAATCTTTATTTATGTGAACAGTGTGCAAGTGAGTTAGGGCATACAGAATTTGTAGCACCATTTGGATTTAATGATTTGCTATTTGGCTTATTTGGTGCACAAGTAAAGCAAGAAGCACCTGTTAGTTTAAAATGTAAGAATTGCGGGATGGAATACAGCGAATTTTTGAAGAGCTCAAGAGTCGGTTGCAGCAACTGCTACAAGGCATTTGAACAAAAGCTTGATCCTATTATAAAGAGACTTCATGGAAATGTTGAACATCATGGAAAGGTACCTAGCAGAGTTAGTAGCAAGATAAGTGTTCCAAACGAAATTGAAAAGCTTAAGTTCCTTTTAAATGAATCAATTCAAAAAGAAGAGTATGAAGAAGCAGCAAAAATTCGTGACAGAATCAGGAGCTTGGAGGTGGAGGAATGAGTTGCAAAAAGGTAGAAAAAGGCCCGGAATATGATATAGCTGTTACAAGCAGAGTAAGACTTGCCAGGAACTTTGCGGATATACCCTTTTCAGCTAAAATGACTTCAAAGCATCAGACTGAGCTTATTAAAAGAATGCAGGATGTAATTTCTGGAAATAAAACTTATAGCAAGCTGATGTTTGCAGATATAACTTCTATGCATCCTGTTGATAGGATTTCCCTTATGGAAAGACACCTTATTAGCCCTGATTTAGCTGAAACTAAAGTCAATTGTGGAGCATATATAGATGAAGATGAGAACTTGAGCATAATGGTCAATGAAGAGGATCATGTAAGAATTCAGGCATTATTTGCAGGTATTCAGTTAGAAAAAGCGTATGCTGTATGTGATGACATAGATTCAGCTATTTCTGAAAATGCGGATTATGCATTTGATGATAAATATGGTTATCTAACAAGCTGCCCCACAAACCTTGGTACAGGAATGAGAGCATCGGTAATGCTACATCTTCCAGCTTTAGTTATGACTGGATATATTCAATCAATTCTTGAAAGCTGTAATAAAGTAGGCGTCACTGTAAGGGGCATTTATGGCGAAAACAGTGAAGCAGTTGGTGATATGTTTCAGGTGTCCAACCAAATTTCGTTAGGAAGAAAAGAAGATGAGACTATCTCCAGTATTGATGGTATATGTAAGCAGATAATTGATAGAGAAAAGTCCTTGAGGCTTCAACTTTACAAGCAGAATATCTTTAAATTTGAGGATAGAATTTATAGAGCTTATGGACTTCTGCTAAATGCAAGAATTATTTCCACACAGGAATGCTTTAAATATTTGTCTGATGTTAGACTTGGCGTAAGTATGGGAATAATAAAGGATATTAACATAAATACATTAAATGACATATTGGTGCTGTCACAGCCTGCAACACTTCAGAAAACTTCTGGGAAACCGTTATCTCAAGATGAAAGAGATATAAAGAGGGCTGAATTGATTAGAAGTAAATTGCAATCGTCAGAAGATAAATAATATAACGAGGCAAGACAATGGTTTGTTGCCAAAAGGGAAAGTTTACTTAAAAATATACTATTGCAGATAGGTGAGAGGTGATTAAAATGTATCAACGCTTTACGGAAAAGGCGGAAAAAGCAATGACATTTTCTCAGCAGAGTGCTGTTGAGCTAGGGCATAATTATGTAGGTACTGAACATATTCTGTTAGGTCTTGTAAAGGAAGGCTCTGGAGTTGCTGCTAGAGTACTTCAAGCACAGGGAATAACTGAGGAGAAAATATTAAAGGAAATTGAAGAATTAATAGGTAAGGGTGAAACAGTTGGTGAGACACCAGTTGGATTTACTCCAAGGACAAAAAGGGTATTGGAGCTTGCCTTCAAAGAAGCGAGAAGAATGGGGCAAGGCTATATTGGAACTGAGCATTTACTCCTTGGCATTATGAAGGAGGGGGAAAGTGTAGCTGTTAGGATATTAATGGATTTAGGCGTTGAACCCCAAAAACTGTTATCTGAGCTTGTTAAAGTGTTAAATGAAGATGCACCAGGCTCTACAGGAGCACCTAAAAATGGAGGGTCAGGTTCAAATACTCCTACACTGAATCAATTTGGCAGAGATTTGACTGATATGGCGAGAGATGGCAAAATAGACCCAGTTATCGGCAGAGACACTGAAATTGAAAGAATTATACAAATATTGAGCCGTAGAACAAAAAACAATCCTTGTCTAATAGGTGAACCTGGAGTAGGAAAGACTGCTATCGCCGAAGGACTTGCACAAAAAATTGTAGAGGGAAATATCCCTGAAATATTAAATGATAAAAGGGTTGTCACTCTAGATGTTTCTTCAATGGTAGCAGGTGCAAAATACAGAGGCGAATTTGAGGAAAGACTAAAAAAGGCAATGGAAGAAATCAGGAAGGCAGGAAATGTAATTTTATTTATAGATGAGTTGCATACAATTGTAGGTGCTGGTGCTGCAGAAGGTGCTATTGATGCTTCAAATATATTAAAGCCATCACTTGCAAGGGGAGAAATACAAGTTATTGGTGCTACTACATTAAATGAATATAGAAAACATATTGAGAAGGACGCTGCTTTAGAGAGAAGATTTCAGCCAATTACTGTTGGTGAACCAACAAAAGAGGAAGCAGTTGAAATATTAAAAGGTGTTAGGGACAAATACGAGGCACACCATAGAGTTAAGATTACAGATGGTGCGTTAGAAGCAGCTGTTAAGCTTAGCGATAGATATATTACAGATAGATTTCTTCCAGACAAGGCTATTGACCTTGTAGATGAAGCTGCATCAAGGGTAAGGCTTAAAACCTTTACAGCTCCTCCTGATGTAAAAAACATGGAGGAAAAGGTAGAAAAGCTTAGCAAGGAAAAGGAAGATGCTATAAGGCATCAAGAATTTGAAAAGGCTGCAAAAATAAGGGATGAAGAACAGAAGCTGAAAAATGAGTTGGAAAAAATAAGGAATGAATGGCATCAGAAGAACCAAACTAAAACAGATACCGTTACAGAGGATGAAATAGAGGATATAGTTGCCAGCTGGACTGGTATACCTGTCAAAAAGTTAGCAGAGGAAGAAACAGAACGCCTTCTCAAATTGGAAGAAACTCTTCATAACAGAGTTATTGGACAGGATGAAGCAGTAAAATCAATTTCTAAAGCCATTAGAAGAGGTAGAGTGGGATTAAAAGACCCAAAAAGACCGCTAGGTTCATTTATATTCTTAGGTCCTACAGGTGTAGGAAAAACAGAGCTTTGTAAAGCGTTAGCGGAGTCAATGTTTGGCGACGAAAAAGCTATGATTCGTGTTGATATGTCAGAGTTTATGGAGAAACACAGTGTATCAAAGCTGGTTGGTTCACCTCCAGGATATGTGGGCTATGATGAAGGCGGACAATTGACTGAAAAGGTAAGAAGAAAGCAATATTCAGTTCTGCTTTTTGATGAAATAGAAAAAGCTCATCCTGATATTTTTAATATTTTGCTTCAAATTCTTGAGGACGGCAGATTAACTGATTCACAGGGCAGAGTTGTTGATTTCAGAAATACAATTATAATCATGACCTCAAATGTGGGTGCTAGAACAATTACAGAGCCTAAACGCCTTGGTTTCTCAGTTGGAAACGATGAGAGTGCAAAAAGTTATGAGGATATGAAGAAAAATGTAATGGGTGAGTTAAAGAAAACCTTCAGACCTGAATTTCTTAATAGAATTGACGATATAATTGTATTCCACCCATTGACAGAGGATAACATTAAAGAAATTGTCAAGCTGATGCTTGGTGTGCTGATAAAGAGGGTAGAGCAAAATGAAGTGACTCTTGAAGTAAGTGATGAAGCTATGACTTATATTGCTAAAAAAGGCTTTGACCCTATTTTTGGTGCAAGACCACTTAGACGTGCTATCCAGAGTATGATTGAGGATATGCTTGCAGAAGAAATGCTTGAGGGCAAAATTAAAGCAGGAGATAGAGTTAGGGTTGAAATGGATGGAGAGAAATTTGTAGTTAATAAGCTATAAATCTGAAAGCAAATGAAAGAGCATATCAGTGGACATTTATGTCTGTAGGGTATGCTCTTTTTTATGGGTATTTATTCATTTGAGTATCAATTCCTTGTTCAATGTTTCATTTGTAACCTGTTTTTTTATATGCTAGAATTAAATGCAAATAGAATAGGTTTGGTAAATTCAGCAGCAGATTTTGAAAATATATTAGTGTAGAAATTTTAATTATAAGGTATGGTGGAAAATATGAAAGAGCCAGTAGAAAAAGTATGGACAGACGAAGAACTTAAAAGTGAAATTAAACGTATGAAAATGTCAATGTGTGAGTCTAACTCTGCTACCATGCAGACACAGCAGGTGGGTACAGAGATGTATTTGGAAACCGAAGAAGGTAAAGTACGCATATTGGTATATAATCTTGACAATCCACAACCCTTGCCGTTGTTTATCAACATTCATGGCGGCGGATTTGTGCTGGGAAACGCAGAATCGGATGATCCGTTTATGATGAATATTGCAGATAATGCCAATGTTAAAATTATCAATATAGATTACAGTCTTGCTCCCGATTACCCGTTTCCCAAAGCCTTGAATGAGTGTTATGCGGTAGTTCGGTATGCAAAAGAGCATTGGCAGGAGTTTAACATAGACCCCGACAATATTGCTGTGGGCGGTCACAGTGCAGGTGGAAATCTAAGTGCGGCTACATGCCTTTTGGATAACGAAAGAAAGCTTCTGGGTATTAAAAGCTTGATACTGGACTATCCACCGATGGATGTTTACACAGACCCAGGCCTTAAGACTCAACCGGAAGGTGCAATCCCAATACCTATGTGCCGTTTGTTTGATGCTTGCTATTGCAATGACAAGGAGGCAAGAAAAAATCTTCTTATATCTCCAATATATGCAACGCTAGATAAATTGAGCTCTTTTCCTCCTACATTAGTAATCACTGCCAGTCGTGATTCATTGTGCGAAGAGGCAGAAAAGTTTAAGGACAAGCTGGTAATGGCTGGTGTGGATGTGACACATAAACGATTTGATGCCGAACATGGTTTTAACATGAATCATAGCCCAGAAGCCAATGAATCCTGGCAGTTGATGATAAACCATTTGAAGCGAACCTTATGGGGGGAATAGAAGCTGTAACAACCCTGTTGGAAAACAGAAGCTAAAAAACTTTTACTAATAAAAAAATCCTTAAAAACACTTGTAATTTCTAGTGTTTTTAAGGATTTTTTTGTCTTTACTGATTTTCCATATCATTTATATTCATTTGACGTGTATGAACAGTATGACTCCATTCCTTGTTGTCTTTTTCAAGAAAGCCTTGAATTGTAATGGGTACCCATGTTAGACAGTAAAAGGGGTAAATTATAAAACCTAAAAGAGCTTTTAGGTTGAATTTCTTTTCTGCCAAAATTATTATAGGTCCATAAAACATTTGAAATATACCCATTAGATACCATACCTCTACAGGAAACACATACTGAATACTGAAAAGAGGAAATTCAGGATATACAGTTTGAACCCAAAGCATTAGTGTCATTAGACCTACAA
Source organism: Bacillota bacterium (assembly GCA_023398105.1). Lineage (GTDB taxonomy): Bacteria > Bacillota > Clostridia > Acetivibrionales > DSM-1351 > Ruminiclostridium. The sequence goes on from JAEWST010000010.1 coordinate 31,923, forward strand.
ACACAAACCTAATAGGCTGGAACAAATATAATGCACAATCAAGGGAGATAAGATCGCCTTGTGAAAATGCTTGTCTGAACAGCGGAGAAAGATATTTGCTAGCACAGTCGGCATGACCCTGCATCCAGCGTTTCCTTTGTTTCCATGATTGTTTAAAGGTTAAAGGCTTTTCGTCGTATACCACCGCTTGATGTGCCCATGAAATTTTTATTCCATTTAGTGCCAGTTTCATAGTGTATTCAAGATCTTCTGTTAAGCAAGTAGCACCCCATTTTAGCTTTTTTAAAACAGAGGTATCAATACAAAAGCCAGTACCACAAAGACTACAGCTTAATTTTAGATAATATCTTGGCAACTGAAAAATACGGTTTGACAGCCAGAAGGCAATGGAATAAGAACATGTAATCCAGCTGTCATAAGGATTTTTACTGTCAATATAACCTTGAACAACTTTATGACCTTTGCAAAGCTGCTTATTCATCTCTAAAAGAAAGTTAGTTGAAACAAGGTTATCAGCATCAAAAATAGCAATTGCGTCATATTGACGCTCCATTTTAAATATTCTATCAAACATCCATTCTAATGCATGGCCTTTTCCTTTTTGTGTATCATTTTCACGGATATGTACCTCTGCACCTAGAGATTGAGCTATTTTAGCGGTGTTATCAGTACAGTTATCAGCAATCACAAATATATCATATAAGTTACGAGGGTAACTTAATTTTAATAGGCTATCTATAATATTGCTAATTACCAATTCCTCATTATGAGCAGCAATCACAAGAGCAAAGCTATTTTTAGGAGCTATTTCATTAGCATCTTTTTCTTTTCTCTTTATCCATCCAAATATAGATATTCCGGCAAAATAACACCCTGCCACAAAAATTACTATTTGAATAATCTCGCTTACATAAAAACTAACATAGTAAAATATTGTTTCCATGAAATCCTCCAATAAATTGTTTGTACTGATTAATAGTTTGCTCTAAAAATGGAAAAATATTTATGCTATAATAAACTTGTGCTAATTTGAATATCAAAATAGAGTATATATTTATTTTTATTGTTATAATTATTTAAAGAATTACAAATGCTTATCTCGCAGGATTATACTTCATGGAGGTTATAATGCAAAAATCATATTATAATAATGCAATTATTGGTAATTCATCAATGCTGGTTTGCTTAAGTGAGAAGAGTGAATTGCTCAGACTATTTTGGCCAAACATTGATTATTTACAGCAGTTTGATAAGATGCTTTGCGGTATCTTTATAAAAAACAAGAATGGAAGCACAGTGTGGCTAAATGACCAACGCTGTGAGCATCATCAGGAATATTTACAGGATTTAAATATAGTTAAAAGCACTATAACCAATGCTGTGGATGGTTATAAGGTTATTCTATATGACTTTGTCCACCCTGATAAGGATGTGCTGATAAGGAGATTTGAGATAAAAAATATATCACATGATCAAAAGGAACTGGGATTTGTTTCTTTTTCAGCTGCAACAAGTGCAGATACTGATATTGCATGTTCATTGTTTGATTTTAACAATGAGGCTCTAATCCATTACAGGAGCAATAATTATATATCTGTATTTTCAGACAATCCTGCTATGCAGTTCCAAATTGGTAACAATGCTAATGAGGCGGCTGTAAATACTTACCTTTTTGGCAAGGACGATATAGGTATGATGAAGGATGCGGCAGTATCATGGGATATGGGTAAATTTGCAAGAAATGAGACCAAGTTTTTTAATCTTTATATTACCGCAAGCAGTACTTTAAAATCAGCAAAAAGTTTAATAAAAGAAGTTAGAAAAATTGGAGCTTTAACTATTTATAATGAGACTGAGCAATATTGGAAAGACTTTTTACACAAGGCAAAAGCATTAAAATCAGGGAATGACAGGCTGGATAATTTGTACAAGAGGTCATTATTAGTATTCCAGCTAATGTATGATAAAAAAAGTGGAGGTTTGTTAGCAGCTCCTGAGGTAGATGAATATTTCACAAAGTGTGGTAGATACGCATATTGTTGGGGTAGAGATGCTGCTTTTATAACAGGAGCATTGGATATAGCTGGACTAAATGAATGTGTTGACAATTTTTATAAATGGGCTGTTAGTGTACAAGATGAAGACGGAAGCTGGCAGCAAAGATATCATATGGATGGAAATTTAGCACCTTGCTGGGGATTACAGGTTGACGAAACAGGAACTTTACTATGGGGTATGCTTAACCATTATAATTATGTTAAAAAAATAGAGTTCCTGCAATTTGTATGGAATAGTGTGGTAGCTGGTGCTGACTTCTTAATTAAATTTATTGACGCAGAAACTGGGTTACCTAAGCCTAGCTTTGATTTGTGGGAGGAAAGATTTGGAGAACATGCTTATTCCTCAGCGGCAGTATATGCAGGGCTTAATTCGGCTGTAGAAATTGCAAAAATTTTGGGCAAGGCAAGTGAACAGTATCTAAAGTGGGATGAGAGTGCAAAAAGTATTAAGCAGGCAATTGTAAAATGCTTTTGGAAGGAAGACTATAAGCGATTTATCAGAAGTGTCAGAGTTAAATTAAACGGATGGGGTCCTGAGCCTTCTGAAAGTACGACAATGATTGAAATAAACCCAAAGGGTTATATGCGAGACGTGACTTTGGAGGATTGGAAGGTGGATGTAAGCTTAGTGGGCTTAAGTATTCCCTTTGATGTATTTGATGCCAATGATATTATGATTAAAGATACCGTTTTATTAATTGAACAGGTATTAACCTCTAATGGAATTGGAGGTATAAAGAGATATGAAAATGACTCATATATTGGTGGAAACCCTTGGGTGCTTACTACACTGTGGGTTGCTCTATATCATGCTAAAACGGGGAATTATTCTAAAGCTAAGGAATATCTGTATTGGGCTGCCGATTCAAAAACGGAATTGGGACTGCTTCCAGAGCAACGTAATAAATACACTGGAAAACCAGATTGGGTAATACCTCTTACATGGTCTCATGCAATGTATGTTCATGTGTTGTCAGAGCTTAGTAAGGCAGGAGTGCTTTAATATATGTGTAAAACTTAAATAATATAGGAGTTGTTAATTATAAAGATTAAAACTATTTTCAGGTGCAGTAACTGTGGCTATGAAGCTTCTAAATGGGTAGGCTGCTGTCCCGAATGTAACAAATGGAATACACTTGAAGAGAAAACTGTAGAAGCTAAAAAGAACAAAGCCTCCTCAGCAAGAGTTGTTAAAAAGATTGCTCGTTTAAATGAGATAAAAGCGGCTAATAGTGACCGCATACTTACTGGAATAAATGAGTTTAACAGGGTAATGGGCGGAGGAATAGTGAGGGACTCCATTACAATTATTACTGCAAAGCCTGGAGCTGGCAAGTCTACACTGCTTTTACAGGTGGCAGGGGATGTTGCAGCAAAGGGCTATAAGGTGCTCTATGCTTCTGGTGAAGAAAGTGAGAGTCAGATAAAAAACAGAGCAGACAGGCTTTTTGACAAAATTGAAACAGGAGTATGGGTTTATTCAGATAACAGTATGGATAATGTTCTAGAAGTTGTCAGACAGATTGACCCAGACTTATTAATAGTAGATAGTATACAAACCTTCGTTCTTGAAGAATTTCCTGGCTCTAGAGCTGGTTCTCCCACCCAAACTATGGAGTGTGCCAATGAATTGCTCAAATTGGCAAAAGATCCCTCAAAGCCAAGAGCAGTATTTTTGGTTGGGCAAATGAATAAAAGTGAGGAAATAGCCGGGTTACGTGCACTGGAGCATCTTGTAGATGCTGTTTTGATTTTAGATGGTGACAATGAAGAGGAATTGAGAGGACTTTCTGTCTCCAAAAACAGATTTGGGAGTACTTGGGAGAGAGGCTATTTTTCAATGACTGAGAACGGACTTGTATCAATAGACAATCCTTCAGAGTATTTTATGACAAGCAGAGATGAGAATGAAAGGGTTTCAGGAAGTGCACTAACAGTTGTTAAGGATGGTTCTAGACCTATTATTGTAGAAATAGAAAGCTTGGTATCAAAGACTTTTACTCCTTACCCATCTAGGATAGGGGAATGTGTACGTCGAGAGCAGTTGATTACTCTGATATCAATTCTTGAACAGAGAGGTAAAATTTCTCTTTATGATAAGGATGTAGTTATTAAAACCACAGGAGGTCTTAAATTTAAAGAGCAAACGGTTAATTTAGCTATCATTATGAGCATTGTTTCTTCTGTACTTGACAAGGAAATACCAAATGACACAGCTTTTATTGCTGATGTGGGATTAACAGGAGAGCTGAAAAAAGTTCCTTCGCTAGAACTTCGCATAAGAGAACTTGATAGAAGAGGCTTTAAAAAAGCGTATGTAGCAAAAAATACCATTGCACGTACTTTGGATATTAAAAATGTTGAAGTGATAGAGCTAAAACTTCTTCAAGACGTTATAAGGCATGTGTTTAATAAAGGATAGCTACATAAATTCAATAATAAAAACGAGCTAGGCAAATAAAACTTGACTAGCTCTGTTTGTTATCATGCTTAAACAACCATACTTCAAATAGATATTTAATATTGACAATACAAGCGTATTACCTCAGATTGTATTTGCCAAGCATACGTATCCTATCATTTTCCTTAAGAATAATATCATATAGGTTTAAATCAAGTGCATTACATATAGATGCCAAGTAAAATACATTTCTTCCAATATCTCTTTCAATAGCATCTCTGCAGTTTTCACACAAAGTACCCTCGATATGGCTTTCTACAGAATTCTTCATTTCATCAAAACTTGCATCATCAGGGATTTCCTGCTTATGTGCGGAAATAGTCATACAACCGCATTGTGTAACAGTCTTTATAATTGCCCTATTAACTCGGGAATTTGAATCCTGATATTTCGTAATCAAATCAAGTATACTTTTATTTCTAATAAGTAACTCCTGTGCAGTATATTGAAAATCATCAATAAGCATATCTTTCATATGATTCACCTCAGTGTTTAGATGTCTAGTCTAATTATACGTTCATACTAGAGGTTATGTCAAATAAAAACACTAGTTTACCAAAAAATATAAGTTGCATAAATATTATTATGACTATTTTTTGACATTGCAAATTCTTTGTAGTATACTAAAACTAATAGAAATAAATACGTAGCTAATCAAACGCACTCAATGTTTTAAAGGTGCGTTTTAATATTTTATTCATTAAACATCTTTATAAGTCAATTATGGTTTAAAGCCTTTGCACTGTATCAACTCAAAATTTTGCAAAAATGCTTCGCTTTTGAGTTAGTAAGGGTTGTACATATAAATATTGGCGTTCAATAGAGCTTGAGAAATAATCTGAGATTGTCTGAGCGGGTGTAGTGCATTTTCGAGCTTTTCCATAATTAGCGTTAACATTATTTATGCCGAAGGTTGGTGTGGATGCTATCTTGAAAACTGTGAAGTTTACATTTCGTGCATTCATCGCTCTCTTCGCATTTTTGAGCAATCCTTTTTAAGAACATGGTGTGTTTTGAGCTACCAAAACCAAAAGTGGTTTTTGGTGGTGTGTTTGGAATGTAACTGTAAAAATATCAGCGTACCTCTGCGAAGCAGAGGTTCTCCACTGAAGTCTTTAACAATTTTTGCCCCAATGGGGCGTGGAGGTTACTATGTATAATGTAGGAGATAAAATAGTATATCCTATGCATGGTGCAGGCATTATTGAGTCTATTGAAGAAAAGGAGATTCTTGGAAAGCTTTGTAGCTATTATGTTATGAAGATTCCAATCGGTGACTTAAAAGTAATGATACCAACTAATAATGTTAATGACATAGGAATACGTGATGTTATTAGCTTTTCTGAAGCTGACAAGGTTTTTAGAGCCTTTAGAAATGAGCCGCATGAATTACCTTCAAATTGGAATAAACGCTATAGAGAAAATATGACTAAGATTAAAAGCGGCAATATATTTGAAGTTGCTGATGTTGTTGGATGCCTTATGCAGCGGGATAGAGACAGAGGACTATCTACGGGTGAGAGAAAAATGTTGAGCAGTGCAAAACAAATATTAATAAGTGAGTTAGTTCTTGCAAAAGGATTAAATCAGCATGAGGTTGAAGATAAAATTCAAGAATATCTATATGCTGAGTAAAACTTTTGAAGGAGAGAAAACGTGTTAAATAGAATAATAAAAATTTCTTTTTCTATTTTGGGAGCAGTTACTGGTTATAGCATTTTAAGAACAGTTTTTATTAATAATAATATAAATATCAGTGAGAGTATTCGAATTTCTATTTTCGTTATATTTTCATTGGTTTTTTGTGCAATTTTTTATTTGGTATCGGCTAAAATAATTGAATTTTTGGGTGGCTTTATTGACAAATTTGAAAGCCGAATCCAAAATATAACACTTTCTGAATTACTCATATGTGCTATTGGACTTATTATTGGTCTAATTGTAGCAAATTTAATAAGCATACCAATTTTAAAGATTGAGATAATAGGAGTAACTTTTGCAGTTTTAATTAATGTATTATTGGGTTTTGCAGGTGTTGCTTTAGCTCTTAGAAAAAAGAATGATAACTTTTCTGATTTTTTTAAAGATACTAAAAACGCTTCAAAGTCAACTTTATTAGGACAATCAAAGCTTCTAGACACTAGCACTATAATTGATGGCAGGATATTGGATATATGTTCTTCAGGATTTGTAGATGGACATATAATAATACCTTCCTTTGTACTTGAAGAGCTAAGGCATATTGCAGATTCTTCTGATGCAACAAGAAGAGCAAGAGGCAGAAGAGGTCTTGATATACTGAATCTACTCCAAAAGGATAGTAATTATGTAGTAAGAATAGAAGAGCTGGACTATAAGGACATCCAAGAGGTGGATGAAATGCTATTAAAGGCTTCGTTGGAGCTGAAAGGCAAATTAGTTACCACCGACTACAACCTTAGCAAAGTGGCAAGTCTAAGAGGGATTGAGGTTTTAAATATTAATGATTTGGCAAATGCAGTTAAGCCAATAGCTTTACCTGGCGAAGAAATGAGTGTTCAAATAATAAAAGACGGTAAGGAAGCTGGACAAGGTGTAGCTTTTCTAGATGACGGTACTATGATTGTTGTTGAGGGTGGAAAGAAATATGTAGGAGAAACAATCCTAATAATTGTAACAAGTGTACTTCAGACTTCAGCGGGAAGATTGATTTTTGCCAAGCCTAATAAATAATACTATTTCGTATGTAATTATAGAAATAGCATTTAGTTGCTGTGTATTAATTCTACACAATGGAAAAGATTCTCCACTACTTATTCACTAAGATATTCAATTCCTATTTCATACATATGTGAGTATTATATGATTTATCGAGATTGCACAAAATTATGATGCAAAAAGATTTATGTTTGAACAGGCGTAATTGACAAAGGGATAGCAGTAAGAAAACACTAATAATTGAACTGATGGAGGCTGTGAACAAAATTGGGTTTAAATAAAGAAGCTGGTTTAAATAAGGCTGTAATAATTGGAAAGGCAACAGCAATTGTCACAGCTGCTGGAAAAGGTACAAGGATGAATTCCGACATTAATAAGCAGTATATTGATATTGCTGGTATACCTGTTTTGGCTAGAACAATAGCAGCTTTTGAGAGTTGTAAAGCTATTGCTGATATTATTGTAGTTGTTAATGAAGAAAATATTCAGTATTGCAGACGTAATATTATAGAACAATACAATTTTTCAAAAGTTAAAGCACTAATCAGTGGAGGAACAGAACGTCAAAATTCAGTATATAAAGGGCTATGTGCTGTTGATGAAAGCAGGGAAATTGTACTAATCCATGATGGTGCAAGACCCTTTGTGAGTGATAAAAATATTATTGATTGTATATTAGCAGCAAAAGAATTTGGGGCATGTGGATTAGGAGTAAGGCTTAAAGACACTATTAAAATATGTGACCAAAATGGATTTGTAAAAACTACTCCTGACAGAAGCAGTCTATGGAGTATTCAGACACCTCAGGCCTTTTCTTATGACATAATAATAGAGGCACATAAAATGGCAATTCAAAGTGGTTATATTGGTACAGATGATTTGGTTTTAGTAGAGAGACAAGGTAAACAGGTTAAAATTGTTGAAGGCGGCTATCAGAATATTAAAATTACTACCCCTGAGGATTTAATTATGGGTGAGGCAATTGCAAAAAGCATAGAGGAGCGTTTGTAATTACTAACTCAACTTTCATAAATAAAATTCCAAACTATAACGAGGCAAGAAAATACCCCCCACTTATATAAGTGGCGGGTACCGCTTTGGGTTACAATGCTGTTACACAGCAAAAAGCTTGAATGCCTTTACCTTGACCAAACAAAGTAAGCCCCTCGCCTGTAGTGGCTGTAATTCCAACACTATTCTCAGGAAGTCCCAGTAACTTTCCAATCTCTTTCTTCATTTTAGGTATTTTAGGAGATATTTTTGGATATGAACATTCTATAGAAATTGAAACATGTACAATTTTTATGTTGTCCAAATATTTCAGTGCTTCCAAAACATATGCTGAACTATCTGTAATTCCATCTTCTAAGCACATTTTATCAGCAATCTTGCCTAAAATATTAACGCCTGTAACTCCAGAAATAGCATTAGTTAGTGCATGCAGAACAACATCAGCATCGCTATTTCCTGCAAGGGGTGTTACACCATCGTATATAACTCCGCCTAGTATGAATTTTTTACGAGTATTTTCAAATTCAAATTTATGGCTGTCTTGTCCTATTCCAACTTTCATAAATACATCCATGCATATAGGGTGCTAATAGATCAAAGTACTAGCATGGACACTATCCCCCTTTATTGATGAAGTTTTTCAACCTTATGCTTTATATAAATGTTTACAATCATTATATTATACATGGTATAACACTTCAAGTGCATAAATAATGCCCAATTGAGACAAGTTAGGCAATATATTTCTCAAAAAGCTAATAAATATGAAAAACATGTCAATACTAAAAGCATATGGTTTATATTTAGGGTGACAGTGTAGGAGGAGGTAAGCAGTCAAAAAGGATGCTTACCCATCGAAGTAGAGGTTCTCCACCGAAATCTTTGCAAATTTTTGTGCCCTAATAGGCGTAGGAGGTTTATATGATAAAGAGAAAATTACTAACAGCAATATTATTTTTATTGATAACAGTATTTACTGTTATTCCGATGGGAACAGGGCAGTTCAAGGTTGAGGCATCTGAAGCCTATAAAGGTATGGACCTTACAACTGGTGTAGTTACTGCATCAAATGTAAATTTGCGTACTGGCCCTGCTACTACTTATGACATTATATGTAAGCTTAAAAAGAATCAGGATATAACTATTATCGGAAAAATGGGAGACTGGTACGCTGTATATGTTGGTTCAAGCGGTAATGTAGGAGCAATTACATCACAATATGTGAAGGTTGACAAGGCAAAGGAAACAACAAATAATACAAAAACTGTCTCAGCTAAAGCTACCAAAGCTACCAACACAGTTACTGCTTCTACTACAAAGGTTAAGGACATATCATCTGATGAACAGGCATTGTTGGATTTAATAAATAAAGAGAGGATGAAACAAGGCTTAGAGGCATTAGAGTTTGATGCTAATCTGGTAAATATAGCAAGATTAAAGGCAAAGGATATGAAAGATAATAATTATTTTAGCCATACATCAAAATTCTACGGTTCACCTTTTGATATGATGAAAAAGCATAATATCAAATTTAGTGCTGCAGGTGAAAATATTGCTGGTAATCAGACAATTGAAAAGGCTATAAAGGCTTGGTCAAATGAAAGCGGAAATAATATATATAATAAAAAATTTACACATACAGGTATTGGAATTGTAGATAGCCCAACATATGGAAAGATATTTGTACAGATGTTTATAAAGAAAACATAATAAATAGTCAAGAATACTACTTCAAAAAACTATAGTATAACGAGGCAAGAAAATGTCCCCCACTTCTATAAGTGGCGTTATAAGTGAATTCTCCTTATAAAGTGCTTGAAATATTGCGACAGTAATTTCAAGCACTTTAATAATTTCCCTGAATAAATTAAAACTTCTGATTTTTTATTATGCTCTCCAAATCAAAAGGAGGGACAATTGAAATTGTCTTACCCTTCAAATAATCAAGGTGCTTTGCTGGGCTTGTAAAAGTAAAAGTAAGCTTGTTAGCGCATAACATTTGATATTTTACACTGTACCTTTTGTTTTCGGCGTTTCTTCCATATTTTCCATCACCAATTATTGGATGACCATAAAATGCAAGATGTGCACGAATTTGATGAGTTCTACCTGTTATAAGCTCTACCTCTAACAAGCTTAGGTCATCTAATGATTTAACGACGCTGTATTTAGTTACGATTTTTACAGAATCTTTAGACTTTTTATTTGAGATAAAGACTTTACTAATCTTCTCATTTTTCTCCAAGTAGTCAGTAAGCTCAGCTTGTTGCTTTTCCATAATGCCAGAAACAATACAATTATAATACTTTTGTATTTCTCTGTGCTTTATTTTATCCAACATAATTTCCAGCGTTGCTTGATTTTTTGAAAGCACAACTAAGCCGCTTGTATTTCTGTCTAGTCTGTGACATAATGCAATATCAGAGCCGTACTGCTTTTGAAGCTTGTCTATAAGAGTAGCCTCTTTTTGGTTTTTATCTGGATGAACAGGAATACATTGATCTTTATTTACTATTAAAAGATTATTATCCTCAAAAACAACACTATAACCTTCATTATTTTTTCCAAACAGAAAGTCATCAATTATATAAATATCAATTTTATCTCCGCTTGATACCACATAGTCTTCCTTCACTCGAATGCTATTTACCTTAATATCCTTTTTACGAAGAGCTTTAAATAACATACCTGATGCTAAATTGGGAAAGAAATCCCGAATTACTCTTTCGATTTTTTTGCTTTCGTGTTTATTTTCTGCAATTACTGTTCTCATTTTAAATTTCATTTAGGACAACAAAACATTAAAACCTATAAATATATAAAGGGATTATTATTTAGTTATTCTCAATTATCCTTTCTAAAAAGCTATAATACTTATTGCATAGAGCTTCAGATTCGAGGCTAGAATTGCCTTCAGAAATTATTTTAAAAATTGGCTTATCAGCATCAGGCAATAAGAAAACCCAACCTTGACTTGAATATAGCTTGATTCCATCTAATAACTCTATCTTTTTTAAATTCTGTTCATTTATAACCGTCTTCATAATTTTACCCTTTAATTCCCAAGGGCAATGAATGCTTTTTATCATCATAAAGAATTCTGGGATTTCAGACAGTAGCTCTGTCAAACTGGTATTTGAAGAGCAAATATATTCAACTATATAAATTAATCCAGCAATAGCATCAAAACTCAAAATAAACTGTTTAGATTCCTTATCAATACTATTATTTAGTATTTCATCCATTATTGCATAAGAAGAATTTTTGGTTCTTTTAACTTTACAATTATATTTAAGTGCAAGCTTATCAATTACCTCTGAACCTGTAATAGGTGCAAAGAAAGTAGAACCTGGAGTAGTTTTGAATATTATTAAAGCAATAAATGCTTGAAATAAATCATCTTTTATTACGCAGCCTGATTTATTGACTAATATAAGGTTTTCAGCGTTTTTATCAATAACTGCTGCAAAATCAGAGGAGGTATCTGTAATGTTTTGGCTTATTTGCTCTAAATTATAGTTGTTAGTATATGTGAAACTATTTATTGTACAGCCCAAGTCATTGAGCATTGAAACAACAATTGAAAGTACAAAATCTGATTGTGAATAAACACATATCTTCAGCCTTTTTGCTTTTATTAGTGCAATATCAACCTTGCTATATATCGAACGCATATAATATATGCTAAAATCAGTAATATTATTTAGTCTTCTTATTTGGTCAGCTGAACATCTTTTAAAATCTTCCTTAAAAAAAGAATTCTCGATTTTACGTTCATTAAACCGACTTATAGCAGCACCTCTTCCATCCATGAAGTCAACTCTAACCATATTATCATTTTCAATGTCAGTCTTTATATGTATGCCGCCTTCAACAGCTAAAAATCCGATGGCAGCTCTTGCAATTGGTGTTAAAAGACTACTCATGTTATATACTTCAACGCCAACCGATAATATTCCTGATATAAATGCATGCTTAAACATTCTTGCAGAATTTGAATTAGTTGAGCTGACAACAACTCTAGAACCTATCTTGAACTGAGAGCCATATGCAGCACCTAGCCTAGTAGCAAATTCAGGGGATATATCTACATTTATAATTCCTGAGATACCATTTTGACCATATATTTTGTTAGTATGTTTTGTACCCCATATCATATTTCTGTCGATAATTGCAAAGGGATCAATTATTTTTTCTGGCCAAATTTTTATATTGGGTTTAACAATAACTCGTTCACTAATTTTACAGCCTTCGCCTATAACTGAATTTTCGAATAGAGATACATAGTGCTTTAGATTTACCCTGTTGCAAAGTATTGCACCTCTTAATTCGCTTCCATACTCTATATAGCAGTTATCCCAAATAATACTTCGGATAATAGATACATCGTCTTCGATAATAGTGTTATTGCCAATTATAGTACAATTATCAATTAAAGTGCCATTGCCTATTTTACAGTTCGAACCTATTATACATGGACCATTTATTTCAGCAGTACTTCCAATAACTGTACCACTGCCTATCCAAACATCTTCCTTTATCTGAACTCCATCAAAATCTATTTTAAACTTTTTTTCCAATATGTCACACTGGGATCTTACATATGATCTAATATCTCCTATGTCACACCAATAGTCTGTGCTAAAATACCCATACAGCTTTTCAGAAGCTGACAAAAGTGAAGGGAATACTTCATGGCTGAAATCTGTATTTTTGTTTGATTCAATATAGTTAAAAATTTCTGGTTCAAGAATGTATGTACCAGTATTTACTGTATCACTAAATATTTCTCCCCAACTGGGTTTTTCAACAAATCCAGTTATTGAACTATCAGAATTTGTTAATACTACACCATAATCTAGTGGAAAATCTACCTTGGTTAATACGAGTGTGGCAATAGAGTTTTTTTCTTTATGGAAATTTATTGCTTCAGTAATGTTTAAATTTGTTACTGAATCACCACTAATAACAATAAAGGATTCATCTAAAAAGCTTTGCGCATTTTTGACTCCTCCAGCTGTCCCTAGTGGCGTGTCTTCTAGAAAATATGTGATGTTTACACCCAAATTCTTTCCATTACCAAAGTAATCCTTAATGTGCTGAGGATGATACATTAGGGTAACACCAATATCGGTAATACCATGTTTTTTTAATAGATTAATAGTATGTTCCATAACCGGCTTATTAATAACTGAAACCATCGGTTTGGGCAAATTACAAGTAAGCGGTCGGAGTCTTGAGCCTTCTCCGCCAGCCATAATAATAGCTTTCATACCTACACCTCACGATACTGGTATTTTACTTCCTAGAAAAATCCATATCATTATAATCAATATATTCAATAACATATTCAATAATTTTTCAAATAATCCTCTAATAAATCTCTAATCTATTACACCATAGCTTCCTTTAACTACCGAAATTGCATTATCTTTTTTATCAGAATTCACATTGATTTCTAACTTTACAACGGTTGAAGCAATTGCACCTGGGAATTTTCGGGGTGTCATTTTTTGACTAAATCCAACATGAAGCCCATAATCGGAAGTGTTTAAACTTGCCATTGCTATTCCACTTGTTTTTAAATTATTCATAGCATTATTAGCATCATATAAATTTGTGTATAAAGCTGTGATCTTCTCGTCCATAGATATTTCCTCCAATTATAGATAAATACTAGTACTATTAGTATTTACAAAAATTGAAGAAATAACTAGGATAAAAGTACCATAACACTATTATAACGAGGCAAGAAAATGTCCCCCACTTCTATAAGTGGCGGGTACCACTTTGGTTATAAGCCATATGTAGCGTTTTGGCTAAAAATGGTATCCAGTATTTCCGTTGCAAAACAATACTATGACTGAAAATTAATAATAAATTAAACTACTTCTAACGTCTAAGCTAGTTCTTAAATGCAAATATTTTATTAAATATAAAACTAATTAGTGTATAAAAAACCATTCCAATAAGCTGAGATAAATTTTTATTCATTGCCAAGTTCTCAACTAAAAATATAAGTAAGTACCGCTGAAGTAAATAGCATATAACAAATACTGCCGAGAAACGCAAGAATTGTTTTAATGCTGGTGCCTTATTATCTTTAAACGTCCAATGCTTATTCATAAAAAAGCTATTAATGAAACCTGCAATATATCCTGCAGTGTTTGAGGTTTTGTAAGATACTCCGAAGTAATTCATTAATGTAAAGAGTATGACTCCTGTTATTAAAGTATTTACTACACCTACTAGACTATATTTAATTAATTGACCAAACTTTTGAATAAATTTACTTTTTAACAAATTATAAGTAATCATTTTTTTCCTTTGTTTAATTTCATAAAACTTTGATTGATAACATATTAAATAAACTTTTATTTAAATTTTACCATATATAAAATTAAAATAAATAGGTGGAATAAAAAATGTTACTAAAGTCAATTGCCAAATTATAGTCCGATATAATCGGATATTTAGCCGATAGTAATTGACTCAAAAAACTATACTTTTTTTGTGCATTGAAATGGTATGAATAATATAATTATCGGCAGCTATGTCAGGTTACTTTAGTAGATATGCTAAAAATAAGGATTATAGAATGTTCTATTAATATTTATTGCAAAAGAGAGTCTAAAATTTAACTAGCTTTGTTTTTAGAATGCACAATGGGGAATAATACAAGTATACTTGAACAAAAGAATAGGAGATTCAAATGATATTTAGACTTGGATTTGTTGCGATGACATTAGATTTGGAAAATTGTACGCCGTCAGGTACAGTTACTTATGCAACATATAAAAACCTTAAAGACGAAAATGCCAGGAGAATTAGGCTTGCCCGAGTATCAAGGTGTAATCTTGAAAATACGTTGAGAATACTTAAAAATAATGCTGCACAAAATATAGAAGTATACAGGCTTACTTCCAAGCTGATACCCCTTGCTACACATAATGAGCTACTTGGCTGGAATTATACTGACGAGTTTAAAAATGAATTTAAACTAATAGGAGATTATATAAAAGCTAAAAATTTCAGGGTAAGTGCTCATCCAGACCATTTTACACTATTGAATTCTGTAAGATCGGAAATACTAGAAGCATCAATAAGAGACCTTGATTATCATGTAAGAATGTTTGAAGCAATGGGGCTTGATGATTACAGGTATAAATTAGTACTTCATGTGGGTGGTATGTATGGCAATAAAGATGAAGCGATTGAGCGATTTAAAACTAATTTTTCCACTCTTCCTGATAGAATACGTAAGCGTATTATTTTAGAAAATGATGACAAATCCTTTACAGTAGCTGATGTGTTAGGTATCTGTGAAGATTTGAATATTCCAATGGTATTAGATGTTCACCATCATAATTGTGCAAACAATGGTGAGCCTATAGAGGAGTTTTTGCCTAGGATATTTAACACATGGAAACACGAAATAGAGCCTCCAAAACTTCATTTTTCAAGCTCTAAAAGTTTAAAGGAATATCGAAGTCATGCAGATTATATTGATTATTCAGACTTCGTAGGCTTTTTGAACAAAGCAAAGGTTTTTAATAAAGATATTGATTTTATGCTTGAGTGCAAAATGAAGGATAGAGCATTGCTGGAACTTTCTGACAAGCTAAAGCAAGCTGAGGCTATAGTTCAGATTAATAAAGCAACCTTTAAAATATAGCTAAAAAAACTGTTACTTATGAATAAATTTACTAAACTATGAAATAATTAATATTAAGAAGTTGATTTAGCGATGTTTTTTATGTTAAGTCAAAACACAAATAATAATTTTAAGAAAGGAAGTTGCACATGGGAAAAGGTAAAAAACAGAGTAGTAATGACAATCCTACTTTTGATAATGATCAGGTTGGAGAAAATAAGAATAGTAACAGCGGTGGGAAAAATAAAAATAGCAAGGATAGCAAGAATAGTTAGTTTGCGTAGTTATAGACAGTGTAATACGAATTTACGTTAAATATTTAGAATTGCATATTTATTGCTGTATATGTTGTAAAGAGTAAAGTGAATAAGTAAGTAAAATAAAAAGAGGATTGTGAAAAACACAGATTCTCTTTTTATTTTACTAAAGGCAAATACCGTTCAAAGTTTTAACCTTTAATGAACCGTCCCGGAAAGTTTTTTCTCAAAAAAGGCAATAGTAAAAAAAACCAAATTCCAACAAATAGGAAATGGTGATATAATATTTATTGAGATATTAGATACGTTTAATTAAATAATTTTAGGTGGTGACGGTGATGCAAAAATGGGAATACAAAGTAATCGAGACGGAATGCAAAGGGCTTATGGGAGGGCAACTTGAAATACAACATTTTAGTGATAGTTTAAATATTCTTGGCAAAGATGGCTGGGAAGTTATTTCAAGTTTTACACTAAATATAGCACAAGGCTCTTCTAAAAAGGTGGTTACCATTTTAAAACGTCCTTGCTAAAGTGTTAAGAGCCGATACCTACAGCTTATTATTATAATTTGCAAAGGTAGACACCTTTTTAAAGCTTCTTTTTATTGCGGTTGTCGCAAAATAAGTAATCCGATTAAGAGATACAAGGCAACAATAAATACTCTGCTTCTTGAAGAGATAATTCTTACAAAGATTTCTGAATAAGTCATGTACTTAGTACTAAACTGAAAAAATTACTGGTCATATCCTTAACAGGACTGACTGGTTTTTGTTTGTTTAAAAAGATAGAATGCAAATGCATGGCACCCTAAACTTCATTTATTCCACATATTAAATTTTAATGGTATAATATAACTCGGTTTAGATATGTAGCATAGATAGAAAGCAAACTACAATTTTTTTGTGAAGTTGCATAACAAATAATTAAATCGGAGAATTTTAATGATTACAGTATTGTCATTAAGCCCAGCCGTAGATAAAATCTATGTGATAGATGATTTTTGTGCAGGAGAATTATATAGGGTTAATAATTGTATACAATCCGCTGGCGGCAAGGGTATAAATGTAACTAGAGTTTCTAGGATGCTAAAAGCTGAAGTGGCTGTATTGGGCTTCAAAGCAGGCAGCACTGGTCAATGGTTGGAGGATAATATCCTTAGAGCGGGTGCAAAGTCATATTTAATAGAAGTAGAAGGGCAATCAAGGACAAATAATAATATTATAGACAAAGTTAATAATAAGGAAACAGAAATATTAGAAGAAGGACCCACAATAAGTGATTATTCTTGGCAAATGTTTCTAGAAGGTTTTCGTAAAAATATAAAAGCATCAAAAGTTCTTGTTTGTTCGGGAGGACTTCCAAAGGGACTGGGAACTGAAACCTATAAAAGACTTATTGAAGAGGCAAACAAGCTAGGTATTAAAACAATTTTAGATGCCAGCGGAGAGGTGCTTAGACAGGGGATTGAAGCAAAACCTTATCTGATAAAGCCAAACTTAAGAGAACTGTCAACATATTTTCAGACAAATTTTACTACTGAGACTGAAATTTTGAATGCCTGCATGGAGATAATAAAAAAAGGTGTAAAGGTTGTTGTCACTTCATTAGGTGCAGATGGTGCACTATTGGTGAGTGAAAATGTCGCATACAAAGCATATCCAGTTAATGTTAATGTGATAAACACCATAGGCTCTGGTGATTCAATGGTAGCAGGCATCAGTACTGGTATTGCAGAGGGGCAGGAGTTTTTGGACTGCTTTAGGCTTGGCGTTGCATGTGCTTCTTCAAATACAGAATTTATTGAAATTGGTTTAATAAGTAATGATAGAGTTGAGCAGCTAAAAAAAGAGATTATTATTGAAAAGATAGCGTTATAACTGGCTAAAAGCAAAGGTCTGCACCAACAAAGCAATTATTTTATGTTATTAGGTGGATGGAACTGTAAGAAAAACTACTCATCTCAGCTTATCCAGCACAACTGTGGTTTGCTTAGTGCAGGCAGAATTATCGAAGCGGAGGCTATACATAGATAGTTTTATTATTTTTGTGCCGAAAATCGGCTTGGAGGTTACTATGAATATTATCGAACAATTGATTAAAGAGTTTAATTTAAAGCCATTTCAGGTACAAAATACGGTTAATTTAATTGACGAAGGAAATACAATACCTTTTATAGCTCGTTATCGAAAAGAAATAACAGGCGAATTAAATGACCAAGTACTTAGAGAATTATATGAACGCCTAGTATATTTGAGAAATCTTTCCGAAAGACGGGAGGATGTTAGAAGGCTGATAGATGGGCAGGGCAAGCTCACAGAAGAAATTAGCAAGGCATTAGACAAAGCAGTTACACTTCAGGAAATTGAAGATATTTATAGACCCTACAAGGTTAAAAGAAAAACTCGTGCATCTATTGCAAAGGAAAAGGGATTAGAGCCTTTAGCAACAATTATTTACGCTCAGATGCCATCAAGAACTACAGTTGAGGAATTAGCTTCAAAATATATTGATGCGGAAAAGGGTGTAAACACTGTAGAAGAAGCAATATCAGGTGCAATGGATATTATAGCAGAGGAAGTTTCTGATAATGCAGAGTACCGTAAGGCCTTGAGAGAGATTATTTTCAGGGAAGGTTTAATAGTTTCCACTGCTAAAAAGGAAGAGGATTCTGTTTACAGGATGTATTATGACTTTAAGGAACCTGCTTCAAAAATAGCAAATCATAGAGTTTTGGCTATTAATAGAGGTGAAAAGGAAGAGTTTCTGCAAGTAAAAATAGATGTGGATAGCTCAAAATGCTTGGTGTATCTTAAAGGAAAGTCAATAAGGAAAACTAATGCCGATATGGGCAGGTATGTTGAGCTTGCAATTGAGGACTCCTATTCTAGATTAATTTTCCCATCACTGGAGAGGGACATTAGAAATAAATTAACTGAAGTAGCACAGGAACAAGCAATTAAGGTGTTTTCCGAAAATCTTAGAAATCTTCTGCTACAGCCTCCAGTTAAGGATAGAGTGGTTTTGGGATTAGATCCTGCTTACAGGACAGGTTGCAAGATAGCTGTTGTAGATGAAACTGGAAAAGTATTCGAAACGACTGTAATATATCCTACTCCACCTCAAAATAAAGTGGAAGAGGCAAAGGTTAAAATTAAAAATTTAATTGAAAAATATAAGGTAGATATTATATCCATCGGAAACGGTACAGCTTCAAAAGAATCGGAAATGTTCGTAGTTGAGCTTTTAAGAGAGATAGACAGAAAAGTTTATTACATGGTTGTCAGTGAAGCGGGGGCTTCCGTATATTCCGCTTCAAAGCTTGGAGCTGATGAGTTTCCAGACTTTGATGTGGCTCTTCGCAGTGCTGTCTCTATTGCTAGAAGACTTCAGGATCCGTTAGCAGAATTAGTAAAGATTGATCCCAAGGCTATTGGTGTGGGACAGTATCAGCATGATATGAACCAAAAAAGGCTGGATGAATCTTTAGGTGGCGTGGTAGAGGCCTGTGTAAATAGCGTTGGAGTTGATTTGAATACTGCTTCTGCACCCTTATTATCATATGTTTCAGGAGTATCTGCTGCTATTGCCAAAAATGTAGTAGAGTATAGGGAGCAAAATGGTAAATTCAAAAACAGAAGTGAAATTAAAAAGGTTAAAAAGCTTGGAGATAAAACCTTTGAGCAATGTGCTGGCTTCCTTAGAATAGCTGATGGTGATAATATACTTGATAACACCTCTGTTCATCCAGAATCCTATAAAGCTGCTAAAAAGCTTTTAGAAAAAATGGATTATAAATTATCAGATGTATTGCATAAAAAGCTGCAGGGATTGGATAAAAAGGTTGAACAATATGGAATAGTCAAGGTTGCAGAAGAACTTGAAGTTGGAGTGCCTACATTAAGAGACATTGTTAATGAATTGCTAAAGCCTGGAAGAGACCCAAGAGACGAACTGCCAAAGCCTGTACTTCGTACAGATGTACTTAGCATGGAGGATTTAAAGCCTGGAATGGTGCTTACTGGAACAGTCAGAAATGTAGCCGATTTTGGTGCTTTTGTTGATATTGGTGTACATCAAGACGGGCTTGTGCATATATCACAGCTTGCAGATAAGTTTGTAAAAAATCCTATGGGAATAGTAGCTGTTGGAGATATTGTCAAAGTTAGAGTTCTAGAGGTTGATGTTGACAGAAAGAGGATTTCACTGAGTATGAGGGAGATAAGCTAAAAGCGAAGAATTAGTTATTTCCGAGCCAACTTTCAATTGATAAGAACCTTATAATTTCCAGGTTCGAAAACCTGAGTAAATTAGTTGTAAGAGACTGATTTAGATTTATATAATGTTTAAGAATGAAGTTATAGTATAGAATCTTAATATATTTTCGTATACTAAAGTATGCAAAAAATAAAAATATATTAAGGAGTTTACGGATGAGTGCTCAAGGGAGGAAGGTCATTATGAGTAATAAGGATTTTGATGAATATTTAAGTAAAATTGAAAAATACACTGAAAAAGTAGCTAGTGGAAAAATTTCTTCTACTGAATCTTTAGAATCTCTTGTTAAAGCTGGTATCTGTAATAATAAAAAAGAAATAAGTAGCATTTATAGGACTGCATAACTATGTATTCAAAAATACCAAGTTTGACTATAGGATTTCATGGCTGTGATATATCTATTTATAATAACGTAATAAAAAATAATGAAAGACTGAATCCTAGTGATAATGACTATGATTGGCTAGGACATGGTATATATTTTTTGGGAGAATAATTTTGATAGGGCATATCAATTTGCACTTGAAAAAAAAGAGCGTGGCAAAATAGAAGAAGTTGCAGTTATAGGAGCAGTTATTGATTTGGGATATTGCCTTGACTTTATTAATTCTAGAGATATTAAATCACTGGAATTTAGGTATAGGTTGCTTAAAGCAGAATGTGTAAATTCTGGGACTGATTTGCCTCAAAATGTATTAAAAAAGGAGGGTATACCTCTTTTAAGAAACTTGGACTGTGCGGTGATTCAAAGATTGCATCAATGGAATAAAGACAATGATTACCGAGAGTATGATTCAGTAAGAGGTGTATTTTTAGAGGGAAAAGAGATATATCCTACTTCAGAATTCAGAGAAAAAAATCATATACAAATATGTGTTAGAAATAGTAATTGTATTAAAGGTTATTTTTCACCTTTAGTTGCTGATGAAAATTATAGTATTCCATAGATTACGAAAAAATGGCTATCCATAAAAAGATGGCTTTTTTTATTTTTACATAAACGCAGTTTTTCAAATAGGGAAGTCGAGTTAATAATCTATTTTGGTAGAAGAATAGTAACTACTTTATAAAATATTATCACAGTAAATAAAATTATTTGAGATTTTTTAAAAGTATGATAATATGTTATATTGTTATATGTTAAAATATTATAATATATATATTATAACTATGTGTTATATAATAATACGCAGAATAATTTATGCAGTTATAAATGAAAACCAATAAACTAAAGTGTGGAACACACGCTTATGGTTTTAGAAAGAAGGAAAATAATGGGGACGCTAAGCAATGCAGTTCGTTTATTAACCAAAAGGCCATCAATACTTGTGTTGACTATAATACTCAGCTCAATAATAAGTATTGCAGAAAACATTTTTATAATGTTATTTTATGGGGTTTCTATGTTTAAAACAGGGAGTCCTTTTGATGCTTACATCAATATTATTCAGTTTATAGTAAATACAATGCTTGTACCACAAACAGCAGTAAAAGTAATTCTAATTTTAGCAATACTAATTGTGGCGTTTGCATTGATTTTTGGACTGTTATTTTCTGGATACTTTAATATTTTAAACAATGCAGTACAGGGTAAGGCTAAAAAAGAGGGCAGTGAATTTATTGCAGGAGTAAAAAAGTACTTTTTTAGAATGATTTCATTGAACCTATGGACATTATGTTTAGGTGTTTTATTTTTAATTTACTTTTTTATTGCATTAATTCCCGCTGCTATATTTATAGACAGTGCTATAAATGGTTCGATAAATATATTTGCCGGCATTTTGCTCTTTATTATTACCCTATTAGTATTGTTTTTCAGTTATGCATTTTTCAGGCAGTATTTAGTATTTTGGTATCCATCAGCTATGATATATGACAAGAATCATTTTAAAGTGGCTAAAAAGATATCAGACAAAAACTTTTGGACATTATTATCAAAACTAATTATTTTTGATATTGCTTCTTTAGTATTTGATTCAATTTACATAATAGCCAATTTTTCTTTGGCTGATGCACAGGTTGTGTCGGGAACTACAAGTAACCTGTTGCTTATTGTAAATATTGTCTTTAAGACAGTTTATATTGCACTGTTGGTATGTTTTGTATTCTCGTCCTTCAATAAATATAACGAGGCAAGAAAATGACCCCAGTTCTATAAGTTTTGGGTATTGCTTTGATTTTCAGACGTTGATAATATTTGCCGCCTCGATGAAATACCGCTGAATGTAATGGATAGCTCGAAAATAAAGTATGTACAAACAAGGTGCATTTTCGAGCAACAAAAACCACAAGTGGTTTTTGACGGTGTATACAATCAAAAAAATCCATTTGAATCTAGTCGTCATAATAAAAATCAAATAATACTGTCGCTAGATCTTAAAACATATCTAATAGTAGATAAGCAAGAATAATTAGTAAGATTTCATCCTCAATTTTTTCTGTTAGAAGTAATAATATGAGACCTACTAAGATTAAATCATCTATATAAATATCGTGTCCCAAAATGTTAAACAGAGCTTTTTCAGATCTTTCAGCTCTATCACCTGAACCAAATAGTGATGAAAGAAAGCCAAATGCTGGGGGGGGCTTCTTTTCTCTGGCAATTGGTGCGTTAGCGGGTGGCAAAGCAGGTTCATCTGATAATGATGCATCTAAATTAGACATATTCAAATTGTGATTTTTTGAAAAAGAGTCACTTTTTTTATACTTTCTAGATTTTGGTGTATGCTTGCTATAAACCATACTTATATCCATGCTTAGTATTTGATATAACTACATAAACTACTGGCATGGACTCGGTCCCCCTTTTTTAATTTATATATTTTAGTCGTTTTCCAAATACTGCTTAACGCTAATCAGAATCCTCAAATAGTTTTGTTAAGCTACCCATTTGCATAAGTTTCATACACTTTTTTAGTTTTTTCTGTCTGTTTTTACTTAAATAGGGGTTAAGTGCATTTAGTAGATTTACTTTTGGATCATTTGGCGAAAGTGCGTTCATAGCCTTTTTAACTTTTCTTGTTAAATCATTTGCTGGGTCAGCTTCTTTATTGTTAGTTTCATTGTTAGTTTCTTTGTCAGTTGATTTTTCAGTTTCGGTAGAATCACTGGAATCATCTTCTGAGGGGCTTTCTTCATTTGTACTGCTACTAGACATAAGCATATTTAGTAAGCCCTTAACATTTTCAGGGATATTTGCATTTGAGTTTTGTCCCCCTAGCATTTCTGCTATTTGTTTAAATTTCTCGCCCATGTCGTCACTCATTCAAATACCCTCCCAACTACAAGTTTATACTAATTTGCATTTGCAAATGTGGTGTTATATTTTTAAAAAGCCGCATCTGCGGCGACAGGACATAGTCCGCAAATATTGTTCAATGCTATGAGTCGCTGCTTATGTAGTGCACCGCTTCAGCGGTGATTTGAAAAATAGTTCCTCTATTTTAAATACGAAATAGTATATCACTTGGATTTCAAAAAATCATTTACTTTTTTCATTATGACATCGCTGTCCTTTCCAAGCATCTTTTCTAATTTATCTAAATCTTCCTGAGTTATTTTCTTTTTTATTTCATCTTTATCTATATTCATATTTTTGATTTTATCCTCATCTATCTCATTAATTTTTTTCATTAATTCGTCCTTATCAATTTTAGCCATTTTTTTTTGGAATTCTTCAGGGCTTTCTTTTTTAAGCATTTCAATGGCTTTATTTACTTTTGATTGAACTTTTTTATCTGCCATCATTTCTTGTAATTTCTTACTTAATGAGTCTCCCATATAATCCTCCCACGCCTACTATAGGCAAGAAATTGGTAAAACTTGGTTGTAATAGCACAATTCTATTTTTAGAGCTAACCTCCATTTTAGCCACTACTACTGGCAACATAAACAGTAACTAAAACCACTTGTGGTTTTTCACTGCTCGAAAATGCACCATGTTTGCACTAACTAAATTTTCGAGCTGACTTCTATTTAGCCAGTGTAGCTGGCAACACAAACAGTAAGGAAAAACCACTTGTGGTTTTTCACTGCTCGAAAATGCACCATGTCTGCACTAACTAAATTTTCGAGCTGACTTCTATTTAGCCAGTGTAGCTGGCAACACAAACAGTAACTAAAACCACTTGTGGTTTTTCACTGCTCGAAAATGCACCATGTTTGCACTAACTAAATTTTCGAGCTAGTAACAGTTTATGCCATATAGTATGTCTAATATGTACAAACTACACTTCATAATTTGAATAGAAGCTTGGATATATAACCCAAGCTTCTATTAAGTACTTCTGGCCATCTAATAGGTGCTTGCATTAAATTAATCGCAGCAGCTATCTTCTCTGCAGCAGCAAAGATAAATTAACAATAGTATTATTGCCAGCCAAATTAACCAATCGCAATCATCAAATAAGTCTGAGAAGCAACCAGAACCACCATTGCAGCAGCAGAAGAAAATTACTGCTAATATAATTAGCCATTCACATCCAAAGCCGCTGTCACAACTTTTACTTCCACCAAAACATCCCATAACTTTACCTCCAATAAATAATTAAGATATTGCATAATATGTATATAAAATAAAAGTTGTTACATTAATAAAACTTATTTTGAAAATAATAAATGTTGGTATATTATATAAGTAGGTTCAGAAGGTTGATTTAGTGCTAGTCTTTAATAAGAACTAGAGTATATAGAAATTGATATTTATTAAAACAATTAATAAGTTGAGCTTAACAGAGTAAATTAATGTATAGGAGTGAACTTTAACAAAGAAGAATAAATTAACTATAATAAAATAATTTCAGATAAGGGGAGAAAAATTATGTTTGATGTAATAATAATTGGCAAGGGTCCAGCAGGTATTTCCGCTGCACTATATACAGTAAGAGCGGGTTTAAGAACACTAATAATAGGACAAGACAAAAGTTCCTTAGTGAAGGCTGATAGAATTGAAAATTACTATGGATTTGCTGAACCAGTTTCAGGAAAATATCTTTTAGAACAGGGAGAAAAACAGGCAACGAGGCTAGGAGTCAAGTTTGATGACAATGAAGTAATTGCCATAGAAAAGGGCGAATATTTTGATGTCTATACTACCAATCAAAACTATTCCTGTAAATCGGTATTATTGGCAACAGGACAGCAAACTGTAAAATTAAAAATTGACAGACTGACCGAATTTGAAGGTAATGGTGTTAGCTACTGTACAACTTGTGATGGATTTTTTTATAGAGGACTAAAGGTTGGTCTAGTTGGTTATAAGGATTATGTTATACATGAAGCTATGGAGTTAGAGCCTCTTACAAAGAATATAACTATTTTTACTAATGGTAATGAATTAGAACTGTCAGATAAATATAGTAACCTTGCTTCAAAATTTACAGTAAATAAAAGTTTAATTAAGGGTGTTGACGGAAAGGAGGTTATTGAAAATCTTATTTTTAAAGATGGCACTAAAGAGGCTATTGATGGACTGTTTATTGCCTTTGAATCAGCTTCCAGTATAGATTTTGCTAGAAAGCTTGGCGTAATAACACGAAAAAATTCAGTGGTTGTTGATGAAAACCAGATGACTAATCTAAAAGGGTTGTTTGCAGCAGGTGATTGTACAGAAGGGCTCAAGCAAGTTTCAACTGCGGTTGGACAGGGTGCTGTAGCAGGAAAGCAAATGATTTCATATATAAGAGACTTGTAACGATAAAGCAATGTGGAACTTATAGAATCGCTATAGGTTCCATTTTTTCGTATTTGTATACTTTTAATAAAAATACTCACATGTTAGAATACTTCCTTAAGCTTGGGCATAGAAATAATGATGTAGGGAAATATTCATAAATCAGATTTTTAACATTTTAGTGTGAGGTGGCATAAAGATGCGTAAACTATTAAGTTTTATTTTAGCATGTGGGGTTATAATGACTATTTTTTCAGGTTGTGCATTTCTTGATAATTATGGAGATACTACAAATAGTGACGAGTTGACTCCTACCAGTAGCGTTACAATGGGTGACACTGAGGCAAGTGTATTAAAAGACAAATCCCCAATTCAACTATACTTTATAAATGAACAGGGTAATAAGCTTTCACCTGAAACTAGGTATATAGATAATGCTGAGACAAGTAAAGGAAATGCATATCTGGCTACTATAGTTTTAAAAGAACTTATAAAAGGCCCAGTAAAAGGAAGTCAACTGCAACCTTCTATTCCAGAGGGAACAGCTATTCATTCTGATGTAACCATTAAAGACGGAGTGGCAACAGTTGATTTGTCAAAGGAGTTCATTAATAAACATCCAGGAGGAAAGAAAAAAGAGCAACTAACTCTTTATTCAATAGTAAACTCTATTACTGAAATAAAGGAAATTAAATCAGTGCAATTTAAAATTGAAGGCAAGGTAAAAAAAGAGTTTAAAGGGAACTACCAAATTGATGTTGCATATCCAAGATCAGCATACATAATTTCATCACAGCCAACAGGCAATAGCAGTAGCAAAGTTGAAGCGGCTAAAGACAATAAGGAGCAAACAAAAGATGATAGTAAGGATAAAATAAAGGAAGATAACTCAAAAGACAAAAAAACTACTACAGAAAAAATGGAGAATGCTGACGATGTAGAAACAATTGGGGAGATAGATGGGGAATTACTAGAGTGAAACTAATTATTCGCCGACTGTAAAATTCATTTATTGATGAAAGAATATTAATTTATTAAGGTATTATCCAACAATTTTGATTATAGCATCAACCTGAGATGGTTGATGCTATAGTTTTACTAATCGTTTAATGCCCACAGCACCCGCCACAAACATGCTTGTTCGGGCAATCTCCGCTACTAGATTTTCTTGATTGAATAATATTTATATTTTTAAACACGGCTTCTAAATCATTGCTTCCACAGTCAGGACAACTTATTTGCTTATTCTCTCGTTCACTCATTTTAGCCATTACATCAGCGGCGTTTCATCGAGGCGGGAGATATTCTCACCGCCTGATAACCAAAGTGGTACCTGCCACTTATAGAAGTGGGGGACATTTTCTTGCCTCGTTATATTAAATTCATTGCCGCACTTTGAACATTTCAAATCATAAAAGGGCATAGTATAAACCTCCTGTATAGTAATACTATTTCGCATAAAAGTACAGAATAGACTTTTTGGGCTTGCCGCATATGCGGCTATTTAAATTTAACTCCACATTTAAATACAATTAGTATAAAAGTTAAATCTATTTTATTACAATCTAAGAATAAGTTTAAGCTTGGTACTCAAAGTATTTTAAACTTACGCATTATCTATCTCCGCAAAAGACAGGGGGTAAGGCATATACGCTGTTTAAGGAGGCACTTAAGGCAAAACATATTTTGAATATCTGCAAATGTGGTATGGGGAAACAATAATAGCTCCATATTCACCAAGGGCTGTATTAAGTGTTGCTGTCTCAACACCCTTGGAATGGGAAGAACTGAATTGGTCTAGATCAGGACAGTTTACACTAAACAATATAGCTGGTAGGCTTGAAAAAAAAGGTGATTTATTCCCTAAATAGTTGTTATATTCTTTAAATTTGTATAAAATGAAAATAACGCAGATTTTAATAGAAAAAAATAATCCATAATTATATTAATAATTAGTTAATTATTAGACTACAAAAGACAACTGGAATAACAGGAGGAGATAATATGAGAGTATTGGTAACTGGAGGTGCAGGTTATATAGGAAGCCATACCTGTGTTGAATTGCTTGAGGCAGGTCAAGACGTAATAGTTGTTGATAATTTATGTAACAGCAAGGAAATGGTACTAGATAGAATAAAGAAAATTACTGGCAAGGATATTACATTCTATAAAATAGATATTACAGACAGGGACGAATTAGAAAAGGTATTTATAAGTGAAAAAATAGATGTTGTAATTCACTTTGCAGGATTAAAGGCTGTAGGTGAATCAGTAGCAATACCGCTTAAATATTATTACAACAATTTAACTGGAACTTTTATACTCTGTGAGTTAATGCAGAAATATGGAGTGAAAAATTTGGTGTTTAGCTCTTCTGCAACTGTTTATGGTGATCCTATAAGTGTTCCGATTTCTGAAGAATTCTCACTTTCATGTACCAATCCTTATGGCAGAACAAAGCTTATGATAGAAGATATTCTAAGGGATTTATATATAGCGGATAATACATGGAATATTGCAATATTAAGATACTTTAATCCTATCGGTGCACATGTTAGTGGGACTATTGGAGAAGACCCCAATGGTATACCAAATAATTTGGTTCCATACATTACTCAGGTTGCGGTAGGTAAACTAGAGGTGCTTAGCGTGTATGGAAATGATTATGATACTGTTGATGGCACTGGAGTAAGAGATTACATTCATGTAGTGGATTTGGCAAAAGGGCATTTAAAATCACTTGATAAATTGGCTACAGAGCACATTGGAGTTAGGGAATATAACTTGGGTACTGGCAGTGGGTACAGTGTATTGCAGATGGTAAAGGCTTTCGAAAAGGCATGTGGCAAGGAAATTCCATATAAAATAGTTGAAAGAAGGCCAGGAGATATTGCAGCTTGCTATTCAAAGACTGACAGAGCAAAAAAAGAGTTGGGCTGGCAAGCCGAAAAGGGACTTGATGAAATGTGCATAGACTCATGGAGATGGCAGTCATTAAATCCAGATGGTTATTAACTCGAAAATAAAGTTTGTACAAACATAGTGCTTTTTCGAGCAATCTACTATGACTTTTAAGGTGGTGGAGATCTTCTCCACTGAAGTCTTTACAAAATTTTTCTGCCCAAGTTGGGTGTTGGAGGTTGTATGATGGGTAACAAAACTACTTTAGTAATAATGGCTGCAGGTATGGGCAGCAGATATGGCGGATTAAAGCAAATAGATCCTGTTGGACCAAATGGTGAAATAATTATGGAATATTCCATATATGACGCTATAAAAGCTGGGTTTAGTAAAATTGTATTTATTATTAAAGAAGAGATAGAGGATACATTCAGGGATGTTATAGGAAGAAAAATTGAAGGCTTAATTGATGTGGAGTATGTTTATCAGAAGCTGGATACTATGCCTCAGGGCTTTAGTGTGCCAGATGGTAGAATTAAGCCTTGGGGGACAGGACATGCAGTGCTATGTGCCCGAAATGCTGTAAAAACACCATTTGCTGTTATTAATGCTGATGATTTTTACGGTGCAAATACATACAAGCTACTAAATGATTTTCTATCCTCAAATAGTGATTCAGAAGACAAATACAAATACTGTATGGTTGGTTTCATTATAGAAAATACACTAACTGAAAATGGGCATGTTGCCAGAGGCGTATGCAATGTTGACGAGGCTGGCAACCTTAAAAGTATACATGAAAGAACTAAAATTATGAAATTCGCTGATGAAACTAAGTATACTGAGGACGAACAAAATTGGATTACTATACCTAAGAGAAGTATTGTTTCAATGAATACATGGGGCTTTAACCAAAGTATTTTTAATGAGTTGGAGGATGGCTTCCCGATATTCTTAAAAAATAGTAAGGATAATCTATTAAAAGCTGAATATTTTTTGCCTACTGTAGTAGATAATCTAATTAAGACTGGAAAAGCAGATGTTAAGGTGCTTTCAACTACTGATAAGTGGTACGGAGTTACATATCAGGAAGATAAGCCAACAGTAAAGAAATCTATTGGAGATATGGTATTGTGCAGAAAATATCCTGAGCTTTTATGGAAAAAATAACTTCACAAATACATTTGTTTATTCATCTTGAAAAACAGTAATATATGTAATATAATGTAAAATATATAAGTTATTTTTCGACTTATTCTATATACTCAGACTATATAAACAGTTACTACTGTTGTAGAAATCTAGTATAAAATACCTATGAAGTGAGGGAGATAAATGTATACTGACAAAACCTTAACTTGTAAAGAATGTGGAGAGGAATTTGTTTTTTCTACCGGTGAGCAAGAGTTTTTTGCTGAGAAGGGCTTTCAAAATGTACCTGTACGGTGTAAAGCATGTAGAAGTAAAAGGGATAATGCAAATAAGAAAGAATTTTACGAGGCTGTTTGTGCTGAATGTGGGCAGACTACAAAAGTTCCATTTAAACCACATTTAGATAAACCAGTATATTGTAGTAACTGTTTTTCAAATAGAAAGTAATACATATTTCAGTATATAATTAATAATAATATAGGTGGGCTGACTAAAGTCAATTACATTTCAAAGCCTTAGAACCATAGAATATAGTTTTCTAACGTATAGAAATTTATATATTTTTAAGTATATTGTAGGGTTTGGCATTAGTAATTGACTAAAAACTAGTATTATGTACGTAGTTTCAGTCAACCTTCTTTTTTTATTTTCAAACAATTTGCACAATTAAGTATGTTATCCACAGCTTTAATTCCTTAAATAATTAGTTATTAACAAGGTTATTCACATTATCCACAGAAAAATATACACAAAACAGGTGTTTTGTTGAGTAAATGTGTAAAACAATTGAAAGTAATGTTTTAAAGCGAGAAATGGTGGTATATTAAAGAAATACAAAATTGATTAATGTTTATAGAAGGAATTTATTAATGCCATGTAGAAATATAGATTCATAACAAGTACCAATATATTTGAATGGCTAAATTATTAATCACGCAAGAAAATATGGAGAGGGGTTGTTACTTATGAAAACTATAATTAATGGAAAAAACATTGAGATTACTGAAGGGCTTAGAGAAAGAGTAACAAAAAAGATTGCAAAGTTAAATAGATTTTTTGATACAGAGGCTGAAGCACATGTAACATTAGGGGTTCAGAAACTAAGACAGATAGCTGAAATAACTATTTCTTATAATGGTATTGTTCTAAGGGCTGAAGAGTCAAATGAAGACATGTATATTTCTATTGACAAAGCTGTTGATCTAATAGAAAGACAAATCAGAAAGAATAAAACAAGACTTGAAAAAAGACTTTATGAGAATGATTTTAGGGTGGAGAACTTCACATTTACAGATGAAATACCAGAAGAGAAAGAATTTAATATAGTTAGATCAAAGAGATTTGCAATCAAGCCTATGGATATAGAAGAAGCAATACTTCAAATGAATTTACTAGGACATGAATTCTTTATGTTCTTTAATGCAGATACTAACCATAGCAACGTAGTTTATAAGAGAAAAGATGGAAACTATGGTTTGATTGAACCAGAATTTTAAATAGAATATAAAAATTTTGATTACAAAGGGGTGTCTTAGCAGAAAATATTTTTGCTGGGATACCTCTTTTTGAAGTAAGTCAATTACTATTTGCAAAAACCGATGTTAGCGGATAATAGTTTGGGATTGATGCTAGTAATTATTTTACATATGATGTTAAAAGGAATATAATACTAAAAGTAATACTTTCTATGTAGGGTGGCAGGATTAGCTTTCCGAAACCTATTAACTTTGTTTATATAATACAAGGAGAATTAAGATATGTATGTTAAAACTTCTTATGGTATTTCAGTTGCTAAAAGAAGGAGTATAAATCGAAGGAGCGACTTTTGGGGTTGTTTACTTCAGGAGTGGTTATTATTTCTTACTCTTGGAATACTCATTATAAAATCAATTGTTTTGATGGGTTTTGTATATAGTCAAGATCAATCTGTTATAGATTTGTCTCAGGGCATAAAAAATATAAAATACATTTCAATTTGCATTGCACCTTTAGTGACTTTAGTATCCTTCAGTTTTTTGGCAAAAAGTAAAGGGAGATTGTGGTTTCTCTTAATTCTGAACTTATTATGTTCAACTCTATTTCTGTTTGATGCAGTTTATTTACGAGCGGGCGGGAATTTCTTATCGCTTCAGCTACTAAGGCAAACTGGAAATTTAGAAAATTTGTGGGGTAGTATATTTGCCTTGTTCAGACCCTGCGATATAGTATTCTTATTTGATATTCCAATAATAGCTATTCTTTTAATAATAACAAGAAAACTTTATTATTCATCTCAGCTATTTACTTCTTTAAAACCTCGTATAATTGCATTTTTTACTATTTTTATTTTATCAATAGCTGTAATGGTTACTAGATATATAGCAATTAATGTTTATGGTAATGACAAAAATGATTATATTTTTTATACTTTTTGGAATCCTGGGCAAACAATTTGTAATAACTCTCCTATGGCATATCATTTCTTGGACTTTTATACATTTTTATCGGATTTTAAACCCTACAATATATCCAAAGAGGAAAGAGCAGAAATACAGGCTTGGATTGATTCCAAGAACGAAAACCTTCAAGACAATTCCTATAAGGGTATTTATAAAAACAAAAATATTATGGTAATACATGTTGAGTCCCTTGAGAATTTTGTTATTGGTCAGTCAGTTGATGGACAGGAGATTACGCCTACACTTAACAAGCTATTAAAAAACAGTATTTACTTTGATAATTATTATTCACAGGTAAATGAAGGAACTAGCTCAGATGCCGATTTGATGACTAACACTTCTGTTTTTCCTGTGAGAAAGGGAAGTACATTTTTTAGATTTCCATATACAACCTATAATTCAATGCCAAAGATACTTGAAAGCCAAGGCTATTTTACAAAAGCAATTCATCCTGATAATGGTGAGTATTGGAATTGGATGGAAGCGTTAGACAACATTGGCTTTCAGCAGTGTATAGATGCAAAGAGCTTTAAAATGGATGAAATTATATTCCTTGGGTTAAGTGACGGGTCTTTTTTCAGGCAAGTAAAGGATATTATAATAAACCCAAAAACACCTTTTTATAATTTTATGGTTACACTAACAAGTCATTCTCCGTTTAAAATGCCAGAGAGACACAAAAAGCTAAAATTAGCTCCTTCCCTAGCAAACACAACTTTGGGAGGATATTTTCAAAGTATTAATTATACAGATAGATGCTTAGGGACATTTATTGACGAATTAAATAAATCAGGTACACTTGATAACACCGTACTTGTTATTGCAGGAGACCACGATGCTATACATAGATATTTTAATGATGAAATACGCTCAATTAAGCCTTCCCAAAACTGGTGGCTGGATAATGACAGTAGAATTCCGCTGATAATTTATCAGAAGGGTCAGGCAGCTCAGGTAGTACACACAACAGGAGGACAGATTGATTTAATGCCTACACTATTATATTTGTTAGGTATAGATAAGAGCCAATATGAATCAACCACCTTCGGAAGAAATCTGATGAATACTAATAAAGATTATGCTGTATTAGTAAATGGAGAAGTAAAAGGAAATGTAACAGAGGAGCAAAAGCTAGAGCTTGTAAAAGGCTTGGAATATGCGGATAAGGCAATAAGAGTGGATTTTTTTAAAACAGAAAGCATACCAAAGTAAAAACATGTAACTTTTGTAAGTAGATATTTTGTAATGAATACTAAATTTGTTGATTAAATATATAGCCTAATCAAAATATGGAAGAAGTTTATGGCTAGTAAATCAGTCATAGCCAATTGAGAGGTGTTTGTTTTGAAAAATTTAATTTTTATAGGTATGCCAAGTTCAGGGAAAAGCACGATAGGAGTAATTGTAGCAAAGCATTTGGGGATGTCCTTTGTGGATACTGACGTTATTCTACAAACACAGCAAAATAGAAGATTACAGGACATAATAAACACAGAAGGAATAGAGAGATTTCTAGAAATAGAGGAAAATACAATTCTTTCCCTTGACCTTAGTAATACAGTTATTGCCACAGGAGGAAGTGCCATATACAGCGAAAAGGCAATGAAACACCTAAAAGCCAATGGACGGGTAATATATCTAAATATAAATATGAAGACTGTTACTAGAAGATTAAGGAACATAAAAACCAGAGGAGTGGTACTAAGCCCAGGACAGACTTTAGAGGGGATTTATAATAGGAGAAAACCACTCTATGAGAAATACGCCGATATTACTATTGATAGTTCTGAAAACACAATAGATGAAACAATAGAAGCTATTATTGAAAGATTGGATTCCTTGTAATATAGCTAAAAATGAAATATAATTTTAAGCATTGAATAGTAAAATTTGAGGATTTTCATTTGAGATATATGCCATAACACTTACAATTGCGTAAATGCTGAGAAAATTATCTCAGCATTTATAACGAGGCAAGGAAATGTACCCACTTCTATAAATGGTGGGTACCGCTTTGGTTTTCAGGCGTTATAATAAAATTACATGTATTTTGGAGGAATAAATGGAATTGTTAAATGGGTTAAACAAAGAACAAAAGGAAGCCGTGCTTCACAATGAAGGCCCCCTTTTAATATTGGCAGGTGCTGGCTCTGGTAAAACTAGAGTTCTTACACATAGAATTGCACACTTAATAAAGGAACAGGGAGTTTATCCATCAAGCATATTGGCTATAACATTTACAAACAAGGCAGCAAGGGAAATGAGAGAGAGAATAGATTCCCTTATTGGCGATTTGAGTAACGACATGTGGGTTGGCACTTTTCACTCTATTTGCATAAGAATATTAAGAAGAGATATAGAAAAGCTTGGATATGACAGAAGCTTTGTTATTTATGATACTACAGATCAGCAGGTTGTAATTAAAGAATGTATAAAAGAGCTGAACTTGAATGACAAGAATTTTCCGCCTAAATCAGTCCTTGAAACTATAGGAAAGCAAAAGGACGAGCTAATAGATGCTGAACATTTTGAAAAGCTTTATGCCTCTGACTTTAGAATGGGAAAAATTGCGAAAGCCTATAAACTCTATGAGAAAAAGCTAAAAAACAATAATGCACTTGATTTTGATGATATCATAATGAATACAATAAAGCTATTTAAACAATGCCCAGAGGTTTTGGAATATTATCAGAGAAGATTCAGATACATACTTGTAGATGAGTATCAGGATACAAATACAGCTCAGTACACACTGGTTCGCCAATTATCTGAAGCTCACAAAAATCTTTGTGTGGTAGGTGATGATGATCAGTCAATTTATGGGTGGAGAGGTGCAAATATCCGTAATATTCTCGACTTTGAGAAGGACTTCAAAAAATGTAAAACAATAAAATTGGAGCAGAATTATCGATCTACTCAAAATATACTTGATGCTGCAAACTTTGTTATCAGTAATAATACAGGCAGAAAGTGCAAAAGCCTGTGGACAGAAAACAAGGGCGGAAGTAAGATTGTTGTGTGTGAAAATGATAATGAGCATGAAGAGGCAATGTACACAGCAAGAGAAATTCAGAGATTAATAAATGACGAAAACAGGAAATTCAAGGACTTTGCAGTCTTGTACAGAATAAATGCACAATCTCGTGTAATAGAAGAAATGTTTATGCGTGAAGGCTTGCCGTACAAGATTGTGGGAGGTCAGAAGTTCTATGACAGAAAGGAAATCAAGGATATAATTGCATATCTGAGACTAATTCAAAATCCTGCTGATAACGTTAGCTTAAAGAGAATTATTAATGTTCCTAAAAAGGGTATTGGAGACACTACTGTTGAACATGCAGAGAATGTAGCTATTGAAAAAGGCTTATCTATATTTTCTATAATAGCTGATGCCTATGAATATCCTGTTTTAAGCAGAGCAGCTCAAAAACTTGAGGCTTTTTCAAAGATGATTATGAAGCTTAGAACAATGAAGGAAAGTTATAGTATTTCAAAGCTGCTGGATATGGTAATAAGTGATACAGGTGTTCTGAGAGAATACGAGGCTGAGGACACTGTTGAAGCACAATCAAGAGTAGAGAATATAAAAGAGTTAAAATCTGTTGCTTTAGAATTTGAAAAGCAAAACGAAGAAAATAGCCTTGAGGAGTTTTTGGCAAATATATCGTTGGTTTCCGATTTAGATAATCTTGAGGAAGAACAGGATTATGTGGTTTTAATGACAATGCACAGTGCGAAGGGTCTTGAATTTCCAGTTGTCTTTATTCCTGGAATGGAGGAAGGCGTTTTTCCAGGCTATAGGGCAATAACAGAGGGACCTGAGCAATTAGAGGAAGAACGCAGACTTTGTTATGTAGGCATAACACGTGCCAGAGAAAAATTATATTTGTCAAATGCTAGATTTAGAACTCTTTTTGGCAACTCAAGCTATAACAGACCTTCACGGTTTTTATCAGAAATACCAGATAATTTAATTGAATATCCCTTTAAACCATCAAGAAATTCCTTTGAAAGGGAAACTACTGCTTGGAATAAGACACCAGCTTCTAATTCTCAGCAAACTTGGGGTAAAACTGTAACTTCGAGTAATACTCAAACTTATGGCTTTACTCAAACTGCTGCTACAGTTCAGCCCTCCGACAAAAATAAAAGTGCCACTGGTGGTTCACTAAAGGAATTACTTAATTCCAACTTGGTAACTCGTGGATTCGGTGGAAGTTCAACTCCGACTGGAAGTTCCTCCAATGGTGCTGGAAAACCGTCCTCAAAATCAGAGACAGCTACATCCGGCTTTAGCATTGGAAATAAAGTTGAGCATAAGAAGTTCGGTAAAGGAACTATTTCAAAGGTTACTTTAGACAATGGTGAAGAAATACTGGAAGTACAGTTTGAAGGGGTTGGAATGAGAAGGCTTATGGCATCAATGGCAAATTTGAAAAGGCTGGAATAGAGACTTTGACATTAAATTACTAGGCTTTAAGCAGTATATTCAACTGCGAAGTTTGAGTTAATAACTTAATGGAAGTGTTATATAATTAGAAAAAGTGCGTATTTAGAAAGGAATGGAGAAAAGGAAATGATAGAATATGTATATTTACCAGTAAGAGTAATACGCGAGCAATTTTACGAAGAGTGGTTTTACTATAAAGCAGATAGTGAACATTGTATAAGGGTTGATAAAATTATTATTTTCTTTAATCAAAGTAAAAATAATGTTTTTTTGTTTACAAATTGTGAAGATGATTTTAAAAATGAAGATTATTATTCGGGTGTTACTAATTTAGTTCATGATATGCAAGGAAATGATAATGAAATGATAGATTTTGATATA
Source organism: Bacillota bacterium (assembly GCA_023398105.1). Classification (GTDB taxonomy): domain Bacteria; phylum Bacillota; class Clostridia; order Acetivibrionales; family DSM-1351; genus Ruminiclostridium. The sequence goes on from JAEWST010000010.1 coordinate 69,334, forward strand.
GAGATAATACTAATTCCAAACAATTTAGACGAAGAGCAAAAAGATAGATTTATATCTGAAAAAGTTAAAGATTTAAGGGAAAAGTACAATTGTATATCAGGGAATTAGCCTGTTTTGAAGTTGATGTATAATAAAAGGAATGCTGAATATAGTTATTATGACAATTCTATTGGCAATACAATTGAAAAGAATATAGCTGTAAATACATTAAAAACTAAAGGGTGAGAAGAAAGATAAAAGTAGTAGGCATATAAATGAAATGAGTAAATGTAAGGAAATGACTTTAATGTATAATTAAAAAAATTATGCGTTAAAGTCAATTTTTGTTTGAATATAAAGTAAATTAAAGACTGCTTCTAAGTGTTTTTCTGAGATTAAGGCTTTCAAACACATTGACGGTTCTAGCCCAAACGAATAAAATAGTAATTGGAAATGTTTTTCATTAAAAATCATAAAAAATATACTCATAATAACATTTGAGTTATTGAAATTGAACTATACAGTCGATATATTAAGATAATCACGCACTGCGTGATAATTTGAGTTGGATAAATAATTAAGACATTGAATAGATAGTTAAAATTAGTTGGAGGAATTAAAGTGACAAATACGGAGATAAAAAACCTTAAAGATACCCTGTGGCAGTCAGCAGATACGTTGCGTGCAGACTCTGGGCTAAAATCGAGTGAATATGCAACCCCAATATTAGGATTAATCTTTCTGCGTTTTGCCGAGAGTAAATATAAGCAGTATGAAACTGAAATATTAGAGGAATACAATAAGCTAAAAGGCACACGTATGGAGCGTAAAATTCACGAAATTGCTATAGAAAAATGTGGCTTTTACCTGCCTGATGAAGCTAGATATGAGAACCTACTCAATTTGCCTGAAACTGAAAACATACCTGAGAAGGTAAAGCAGGCAATGATTGATATTGAAAAGTACACAAGAGAATTGGAAGACACTTTGCCAAAGGACGAGTATTACACTGTTGAGGGTAAGGATGGCAAAGCAGTTTTAAAAAAGCTATTGAAAGCATTTAAAGATATTCCAGATGATATAAGCATTGATGTTTTCGGTGATATATATGAATATTTTCTTGGAAAATTCGCTCTTGCAGAAGGACAAGGCGGTGGTGAGTTCTTTACGCCATCAACTGTTGTTAGATATATGGTTGAAGTTTTAAACCCTACAGAGGGTGAGATTTTTGACCCTGCTTGCGGAAGTGGTGGTATGTTTGTGCAGACTGCTCATTATATCGCAAGTCATAGGGCAAAGGGTAATGAATTAAACCTTCGTGCTTATGGTGTAGAAAAGACAGGTGCTACAGTTAAGCTGGCAAAAATGAATTTGGCTCTTAATAATATCAGAGGAACTATTACAGAGGCAAATTCTTATTATAATGACCCTTATAATTGCTTTGGTCGTTTTGATTATGTTATGGCAAATCCACCTTTTAATGTAGATGGGATTGAATTTGCAGATGTTAAAGAACAGCATCGATTTAATACCTATGGTGTGCCGCAGAATAAAAGCAAGACAAAGAAAAACGCCAGTGAAACAGTACCCAATGGCAATTATCTATGGATTAATTTATTTGCTACATCTATTAAAGATAAAACAGGTAAAGCGGCATTGGTTATGGCAAATTCTGCTTCTGATGCAGGCAACAGTGAAAAGGATATACGAATAAAATTAATTGAAAGCGGTGTAATCAGTCAAATGGTAACACTGCCTTCAAATATGTTCAATACAGTGACTCTGCCAGCAACACTTTGGTTCTTTGATGCTGCACATAAAAATAAAGATGAGATTCTATTTATAGATGCAAGAAATATTTTTACGCAAGTTGATAGAGCACATAGAAAGTTTTCTGATGAGCAGATTAAAAATCTATCTATAATATCAAGACTTTATGAGGGCAATGGAGAAGCCTTTTTTGCTTTGATTGATGAGTATAAGTCTGAAATTGAAAGAATAGAAAATGGCGGTGAAGTCGAAGATAACAAGGATATTGCTTATTGGCAGTCTAATATTGACTGGCTAACAGCAAGGTTCCCTGATGGAAAGTATGTCGATGTTACAGGACTTTGCAAAGCTGCAAAAATTGAAGGTGAAGACGGAATAAAGGATCAGGACTATTCCCTGAATCCAGGACGATATGTGGGCGTGGTTATTGAAGATGACGGCATGACAGAAGAGGAATTTAAGGCTGAAATGCTGGCACTGAATAAAGAATTGTCGGAGCTGAATTTAGAAGCGCATGAACTGGAAAAGAAGATTGCCGACAATTTGAGAGAGTTGGTGAAGTGATGGGGAAGTGGGAAGAGAAGAGATTGTCTTCAATATGCAAAGTGATTTCTGGTTATGCATTTAAAAGTGAAGATTTTCAAGAAAACGGAATACCTGTTATTAAAATATCTAATATTGGGAATAAATTTTGTGATTTGAAGAATAATCTGCAATATGTTGATGAGTATTTCTTACAAAATTTAGATAAAAAATATATTATAGAAAAAGATTCTATATTAATCTCTCTAACAGGATCGCATATTACACAACCAAACTCCATGGTTGGAAGAAGTTGTAGGTATTCAGGGGAGGATGCCATTTTACTAAATCAAAGAGCTGGGAGAATTATTCCTAAACAAGGTTCTCAGCAAGGAATATTTTTATATTATATTATGCAGTCACAATGGATAAAAGAGTATATTGGTTTAGTTGCCTATGGTGCAGCAAATCAAGCAAATATAAGTCCCAAAACTATAGAAAATATAAAAGTTAAACTCCCCGACCTCCCGACCCAAAAACGCATAGCCGATATTCTTTCTGCATATGACGATTTGATTGAAAATAACAATCGTAGAATTGAACTGTTGGAAAAGGCGGCACAGGAGCTTTATAAAGAATGGTTTGTAAGATTCCGCTTTCCGAATCAGTCCAAGTTTGTGAATGGTCTGCCAGAGGGGTGGGGATTTAGCAAAATTGGTTTGCTTTTTGATACTTCATCAGGTGGTACACCATCGAGAAGTAATCCTCAATATTATATAGATGGAAAATATGATTGGATTAAAACGGGAGAATTATCTGATAGATTTATTTTGGAGACGGAAGAAAGAATTACTGATGAAGCAATACATGGTTCTTCTGCTAAAATAGTACCTAAAAACAGTCTAATACTTGCAATGTATGGAGCAACGATTGGAAAAATGGGATTTACAACTAAAGAATCAACTTGCAATCAAGCATGTTGTGTTTTTTCTCCAAAAACAAAATTAAAAAGCACATTTTTGTTTTTTTGGCTGTTAGATAATAGAGATTATATTATTAATATTGGATTTGGAGCAGCCCAGCAAAATCTCAGTCAAGACCTAATAAAGAAGATAAAAATGTTAAAACCTAATGATAATATTGTAGGTGAGTTTGAAGAAAAGGTACAACCATTTTTTGATAATATAAAATTGATAATGCAACAAACCCAAAACCTCAAAAGACAGCGTGATCTATTACTTCCACGATTGATGAGTGGTAAATTGGAGGTGTAACAATGCCAAACTTTATATCTGAAGACAATATTGAGCAGGCAGCTATTAGAAAACTTGTACAGGAAAATGGGTACGATTCTCTTAACTGCATGACAGCCGAGCCAGAGACTCTTCCTGATGATAGTGGCAGAGATAACAAGAAACAAGTTGTATTACCTTCTATACTTTTTAAAAGTCTATGTCATATCAATCCAGATATTCCTTCTGATGTTATTAAAAAGGTCGCAGATGAGCTGGTGAAAACTCCAGCATCTGCTGAAATAATGCAGATAAACTATCAAAATTATAATAAAATTCGAAATGGTATTCAGGTGGAATATGAACGAAATGGCAAAAAAACGCCTGATAGGCTTAAAATAATTGACTTTGACCATCCTACAGAGAATTTATTTACTGTAGTTTCGCAGCTTTGGATAAGAGGTGAAGCGGGTTTTCGACGCCCCGATTTAATTATTTATATTAATGGATTACCTCTTGTATTTATTGAGCTTAAGAATTCCAACATAGCTGTTAAAAATGCCTATGACATTAATTTACAGAAATACTTAAAGGATATTCCATATCTATTTAATTATAATCAGATTTGTGTGCTTTCCAATGGAACAGAAACTCGTTTAGGCAGTTTTAAAGCAGGTTATGAGCATTTTTTTGAATGGTTGAAAACAGAAGATGAAAAAGAAAATCCTAACCGTGAAACCATTAGAGATAATGCCATCAGCTTGGAATACCTAATAACAGGTTTACTTACAAAAGACAAATTGGTGGACTACATTGAAAACTTCATTTTGTTTGACCGCCAACGTACAAAACTGATTGCTAAAAATCATCAATATTTAGGCGTAAATAATGTTTTTGAAGCATTTAAAAACCGTGAAAGCTTAAATGGAAAACTAGGTGTCTTCTGGCATACGCAGGGCAGTGGCAAAAGCTACTCTATGATTATGTTTGCGAGGAAAATTAAGCGTAAGATTTCAGGTAATTTTACATTCTTGGTTGTTACAGATAGAGAAGAGTTGGACTCGCAGATTTATAAAAACTTTTTGCGAACAGAGTTTATTACAAAAGAAGAGAAAGTACAGCCTGCCAATAGCAGTGCACTAAGAGAAGAACTAAAAACTAACAAAACAATTTTGTTTACACTTATACATAAGTTCAGATATGACAAAGGAAAAGATTACCCTATATTGTCTGAACGTGATGATATTATTGTTATTGTTGATGAAGCTCATAGAACTCAATATAAGGATTTGGCAGAAAACATGAGAAAAGGGCTTCCAAAAGCACAATTTTTAGCTTTTACAGGAACACCACTCTTGGGAACAAAGCGTCTTACAAATTCATGGTTTGGCGATTATATAAGTGAGTACAATTTTGCAGAATCCATTAAAGATAATGCCACTGTTCCACTATATTACATAAATGGTATGAAAGAAGTACGACTCCGAAATGAGTATCTTGATACTGACTTGGCTGAAATACTTGAAGACGAACAACTTAATGACGCAGAGAGACAAAGATTAGAAAATCAGTATGCTCGTGAACTGGAAATTATCAAAAGAGATGACCGTTTAGACAAAATTGCACGTCATATTGTTTACCATTTTCCACGAAGAGGCTTTTTAGGCAAGGGGATGATTATTTCTGTTGATAAGTTTACTGCTGTTAAAATGTACGACAAAGTACAGCATTATTGGAAAGAAGAAATTAAAAAACTGAATACCCAAATTACAAAGCTACAAGACCTAGAGCAAAGAAAAGAGTTAAAAGCTATAATTGAATATATGAGAAAAGTAGAAATGGCGGTTGTTATAAGCGAAGAAGTTAAGGAAGAAGAGAAATTTAACAAGGTTGGATTATCTATTAAATTTCACCGAGAACGAATGATTGAAGTGGACGAAAATGGATATGATATTGAAGACAATTTTAAAAACCCAGACCATCCATTACAGTTGGTATTTGTATGTTCTATGTGGCTGACAGGTTTTGATGCACCATCGGTATCTACTATTTATTTGGACAAGCCCATGAAGGGACATACGCTGATGCAGACCATTGCACGTGCAAATCGTGTATATCCAGGGAAAACCAGCGGTATCGTTATTGGTTATCTAGATGTATTTAAGTCCTTGAAAAAAGCTTTAGCTGATTATGCTTCAGATGATAGCGATGATATTCCTGTAAAAGAAGTGGATAAACTTTTTTCTTATTTGCTTGAAATTATTGAAGAAACAAAAGAATTCTGTTTAAGACAAGAGGTTGATTTAAGCAAAGTTTTGGACCAAAATGATGTGTTTGCTAACATATCTCTATTTGGTGAATTTGCAGATATATTGGTTTCAAAGGATGAAGTGAGAAATGAATTCAGAGTTTATGCAAATACAGTCAACAATTTATATGAAGCTTTAAAACCTGATATTTTTAAGATGGATTTTGATGCAGGGTACAAAGAAGTCATATTATATTTAAAGGGAATTATAGATGGTAAGATTCGACCTGAAAAAATGGACAGCGTAAGAGACAAAATTAATCAGCTTTTAGATGTAAGTATAATTGCTGAAGAAAATGGCTCGTATAAGGAAGACGCAGGAACAGATATTGTAATATCAACAACTACGCCTGTAGACCTTTCTAAGCTTGATATTGAAGAACTTCGAGAAATTTTTAAAAAGGTAAAATATAAAAATCTTGAAATAGCAAATCTACGTGAATATATAGAGAAAAAATTGGCTCAAATGATGAGAAAAAATGTTACTCGCAATAAATTTTCTGAGCGATTCAGAAGTATTATTGATGAGTATAATGCTGGCGGTGCTCAAAATGATCAATTCTATTTAAAACTTTTAAAACTCATGGAAGAGTTAAAAGAAGAAGAGGCACGACACATTAAGGAAGAACTGACAGAAAGTGAACTGGAACTTTATGATTTATTACAAAAAGAGAAATTGACTAAGGATGAATTGAAAAAAGTAAAACTTGCCGCAAGAGAACTGTATAGGACGTTGACAGAAAAGAAAAAGGAGCTTTTTGTTGTAGGCTGGGAAAAGGACGACCAACCTAAAGAAAAGGTTCGTAATGAAATTAGGACAGTTTTAAATAACTATTTGCCTGAAAGCTATGGCAAGGAAGTGTTTTCTAACAAGATAAACACTATTTTTACCCATATAGTTGACCAAGCTATGATGGGATTCAACTGGGTGTCATAAATAGAATAGTTAGATTATAGGTTTGTGTTACATAGAAATTTGGTTTTTACGGTTCAGGCTCAAATACCAACAACACTTGCATATTTCTTTTGATTGAGTTGTCCTTTATAAGGGTAATATACTTATAGACATTAAAAAGTCTCAAAGTGCAATTATAACGAGGCGAGAAAATGCCCCCACTCCTATAAAGTGGCGGGTACCGCTTTGGTTTTTAAGCAATTATTTCGGCAGCTAATCATTGATAAGATTGAGTATTGATAGACTTTTCATGTGGGAAAGTTGAGTAAATTACCTGTATATAAGAAAGGAATAACACAATGCAAACATTAAGGAAAATTAATAAAATTACAAAAGGAAAGCCAGCTGTTGACGGTGCGGGAGTTAAGCTTGTACGTGTAATTGGGTTTAACGACACAAAGGATTATGACCCTTTTTTGATGTTGGATGCTTTTGATTCAGTAAATGCTGAAGACTATACAAAGGGCTTCCCATGGCATCCCCATAGGGGTATTGAAACAATAACATATTTAATTAATGGGGACATAGAACATGGCGACAGTCTTGGCAATAGTGGGAGCATACTTGATGGAGACTGTCAGTGGATGACTGCTGGTTCAGGAATAATACATCAGGAAATGCCAAAAGCAAGCAACCGCATGTTAGGCGCACAACTGTGGTTGAACTTGCCTGCAAAAGACAAAATGGTACAACCTAGCTATGGCGATATAAAGGCGGAAAGTGTTCCGATAGTTGATGAAAATGGGGCAAAGGTTCATATAATTGCAGGAGAATATTTAGGGCAAAAAGGAGCTTTTGAAGGCAAATACATCAAGGCAACCTATCTAGATGTGGAATTATCGGCTAATCAAGAATGGTCTTTTATAAATGATTCTGAAAACACCTTATTTATCTATATTTTTGCTGGGAAAGCAATATTTGACCCGCAAAAGAGTACAGATAATACTGAGGATTTAATTGATGAAAAGCAAGCAGTATTGTTTGGACAGGGTGATAAGTTTTGGATTAAGTCAGCAAAACAAGATATGCGATTTATACTGTTGTCTGCAAAGCCATTAAAAGAAACTATTGCGTGGGGTGGACCTATTGTAATGAACACAAAGGAAGAACTGGATTTGGCTTTTAGGGAGCTGGATAATAAAACATTTATAAAACATGGTATAGACAATAGATAGAATAAATAAAGAGCTGTAGGTTGCCTTATTATAGAAGGGTTTATTTAGATTAGAACTCAAAAAAAATGTATTTACAGCCACTAATATGATAGATAGCTATTTTTAAGCTTTAGATGAGTTAGGAACTCTATTTGAAGCTTAAAATTTTTTTATGGATAATTTGTTGCTTGTGAAGAATTTGATACAGCGTTAAGTATTAAAAACATACACAATTAAGGCACAAAATATATTAAAAAAGCTGTATATTATTTTATCAAAGGGTGAATGGTACTGTTAAAGTTCAGCATAATACATTTTTCTCCAAAAATTCACTTGACTCTAACTAAAAAATCGCATATAATTATTGTAATTTATTGATTTATCACTTTACTACTTTATTAAAGTAAAGCGATTGGGTGAAATAAGACCCGCACAAAATTTTTCCCCACAAGAGTCCTTTACAAAAATATTTTGCTCATAGTGGGCACAGGAGGTTTTTATGTCAAAGTGGAAAATATATACGCCAGACGGTGTACAAGATATTTTGTTTGATGAGTGTTATGCAAAAAGAGAATTGGAAAATAAAATTCGCAGCACATTTAGAGCCTACGGCTATTATGAAATTGAAACGCCAACGATAGAGTTTTTCGATGTATTTTCTTCAGAAGTAGAGCACTTTCCGCAGGAATCAATGGTTAAATTCTTTGACCAAAAGGGAAGAATCCTTGTATTAAGACCCGATATAACAGTACCTGTAGCTAGAGTCACAGCCACAAAAAATCGTGATGTGAAGCTACCTATTAAATATTCATATATCGGAAATGTTTTTAGATTTAATGAAGTTGGTGGGGGTCGCCAAAATGAATTTACACAGGCTGGCGTTGAGCTATTGGGTGATTATTCCTCTGAGAGCGACGCAGAAATAATAGCAATTGCCATAAATGTACTTAAGACTGCTGGTTTAGAGAATTTCCAGATTGATATAGGACAGGTTGAATTCTTCAAAGGCTTGGTAGAAGAGGCTGGATTTACTAATGAAGATACAATGAAAATATCAAAACTTATTGATAGAAAAGATATAGTTGGAGTTGAAGAAATAGTAAACAAATATCAAATGAGTGATGAATTAAGAAAGCTCATATTAAAGCTTCCTGCATTATTTGGCTCAATCGAGGTTATAGAAGACCTCAAGAAAGCAACAAAGAATAGCAGGAGTTTAGCCGCTTTGGAGAATATTGAAGAGGTAATAGGAATACTTGGTGATTACGGCTTTACTAAGTACATTTCTGTTGATTTTGGAATGTTAAAAGGATTTAATTATGATACAGGTATATTATTCAGAGGATTTACACATGGTGTAGGCTTTCCGATACTTTCAGGGGGCAGATATGACAGCTTGACCTCCAGTTTTGGAAGAGATTGCCCTGCTACAGGATTTTCAGTAGGAATAAATATGTTAATGACAGCACTTGAAAAGGCACAAACTACTTTCGAAAAGCCAAGTGTGGATTCGCTTATTTGCTACAAGAAAGCCAATAGAAAAAATGCCATTGAGATAGCAGAAGCACTTAGAAAACAGGCAATGAATATTGAAACCTTCGTGCTGACAGAAGAAATTGAGCAGGGTATTAGCTATGCACAAGCAAAACAAATAGGTGGCGTTATTTACATTGATGACAATGGAATAATTACCATTTACGATATAGTTAACAACACTACAAAAGAAACCAGCTATAATGAGTTGCTAAACAAGTAATCTTTTATTTGCCAAATTTTATTAGTTATGGTAATTTGACTTTCCTAGTTAAAAATAGTAGGTGTTAAACCATTACTAATTCAAGCAAATATTTCGGAAACAAACCATTGATAAGTTTAAACACCGATAGATTTTTTATGTGAGAAAGCTGAGTTATGGTAATTATAGCTACTACAAAAAAAGACATAGTTTACTTTAAGTTAGATAAAAACTATAACTTAGAGTTGATAGCGATAATAGTTGTTTAAATTATTAAATGAGTAGTTAGAGTTGAGTTAATTGAAGAGTTAAGAAATAGATAATTAAATGGAGGTTAACATTTATGAGATATTTAACAATTGCACTTTCAAAGGGAAGGCTTACAGATGTTGCAATGGAACTTTTTGAAGGAGTAGGAATTGACTGCTCTGAGCTAAAGTCGTCAACAAGAAAGCTCATACTTTCAGATGAAAAAAATAAAATAAAATTCTTTTTGGCGAAGCCTGCCGATGTTCCTACATATGTTGAGTATGGAGCAGCTGACATAGGAATTGTTGGAAAGGATACAATACTTGAAGAAGGCAGAAACCTATATGAAGTTCTGGATTTAGGATTTGCGGCTTGTAGAATGTGCCTTGCAGGACCTAAAGCACTTGAAGGAAAGATAGAAGAGCTAAATATAAAAAGAGTTGGAACTAAATATCCAAATATAGCAAGAAATTATTTCGAGAAAACAAGAAGAGAAAGTGTAGAGATAATTAAACTAAATGGTTCGGTTGAGCTTGCTCCATTGGTAGGCTTGGCTGAGGTTATTGTAGACCTTGTTGAAAGTGGACGCACATTAAAAGAAAATGGATTGGTAGTATTAGATACAATTGCGGATATTAGTGCTAGAATGATTGTAAATAGAGTTAGTATGAAGATGGAGAATGAACGTATTCAAAGAATAGTAAATGGTATAGCTGAACAGTTGAAGAATTTGAAAGTTTAATTTGTGCGAACATGGTGCATTTTCAAGCCACAAAAACCACAAGTGGTTTTTGACAGTGTGTCTTTAAGCGGAGATGTCAAAAAGTAGGTTTAAGTTCTTCTAAGCATAGGTTCTCCACTAATAGTTCACTTTTATTTTGTGCCCAAATGGGGCGTGGGAGGTTAAAATGTTTAACATTGTAGATTTACGTAAGGAAAAGAACCAAGAAGTTGCAAACAACTTGTATAATAAACTAATTCAGAGAACAAAGTCTTCAGATGGAGCAAGTATAATGAGCGTTGTTGCTGAAATTTTAGAGAATGTTAGAAACACTGGAGATAAAGCATTAAAAGACTATAGCAAGAAGTTTGATAAAGCTGATATAGAGGAGATTAGAGTATCAGAGGCTGAAATAACTGCTGCCTATGCTTCAGTAGATGCTGAATTATTAGAAACTATTAGAAAATCTAAACAAAATATTTGGAGCTTCCATGAAAAACAGTTGCAGAATAGTTGGATCAGCCCCAATGAAGATGGTTCAATGCTAGGGCAATTAGTCCGTCCAATTGAAAAGGCAGGATTATACGTTCCAGGTGGAACAGCACCGCTGATATCCTCTGTTTTAATGACTGCTGTTCCAGCAAAGGTTGCAGGAGTTTCAAAAATAATTATGTGTACGCCTCCGTCAAAAGATGGTAGTGTCAATCCTGCCATACTAGTAGCGGCTAGAGAAGCTGGAGTTGATGAAGTATATAGAGTGGGCGGTGCACAGGCTATTGCAGCAATGGCATATGGAACAGAATCCATACCAAAAGTAGATAAAATATGTGGACCTGGAAATGTATATGTCGCAACAGCAAAAAGATTGATATATGGAGACTGTGATATTGACATGTTTGCTGGACCAAGTGAAATATTAGTAATAGCTGATTCGACAGCAAAGCCTGAGTACGTGGCTGCTGACCTGCTTTCTCAGGCAGAGCATGATATATTGGCATCATCGGTGCTTATTACTGATGATGAAAGCCTTGTGAAAAAAGTTACTATACAGCTAGAAAAGCAACTGGCAAAATTGAGCAGAAAAACAATTATTGAGAAGTCATTAGAGAACTATGGCTTTGCAGTTTTAGTTGATAATATTGAGCAGGCTATAGAAGTTTCAAACAATATAGCTCCTGAACACCTTGAAATATGTATAAATGAACCTATGAGCATGTTGGGGTTAATAAAAAATGCAGGTGCTATATTTGTTGGAAATTACTCACCAGAGCCGTTGGGGGATTATATGGCAGGACCTAGCCATGTTTTGCCTACTAGTGGAACTGCGAGATTTTCTTCACCTGTGAATGTAGACCAATTTTTAAAAAAATCCAGTTTAATATATTATAACAGACCAGCACTTGAAAAAACCTACAAGGATATTGCAAGGTTTGCGGAGGCTGAACTGCTAGATGCACATGCAAATGCAGTTAAAGTGAGATTTGAAGGTTAGGTTAAATAGCTCAAAAACAAAGTTAGTGCAAACATTCTGCTTTTTCGAGCAACAAAAATCCACAAGTGGATTTTTGACAGTGTGGAGGAAGTTCAAATTGTTTTGCTTAATCTCAAGAAGCTGAGGCTCCTCCACGAAGTCTTTACCATAATTTTTGTGCCCAAATGGGGCGTGGGAGGTTAGTATGATAGAAGAATTAATAAGACCTGAAATAAGGTCTTTTACGCCATATAATGCAAATCAGCAGCCCTATAAAATTAAATTAGATGCAAATGAAAGTCCCTTTAATTTACCATTAGCGGTAAGAGAGAAGCTATCAGAATTTATTAGGAATGAACCTCATCTAAATTTATATCCTGACACCGACTCAATTCAATTAAGAAAGACCATATCAGAGCACTGGAATGTGGATGCAGACGGTGTAATAATAGGTACTGGCTCTGATCAACTTATTCAGGTAATGACAAATGTGTTTGTGGGAGTTGGGGATAAGGTTATTTATCCAGTTCCTTCCTTTAGCATGTATAGGGATTCTTGCCTAATTGCAGGGGGCACTCCTGTAAAATATTTGCTTGATCCCAATGAAAAGTTTGAGTATTCAAAAGAAACTATTATTGATGCTTATGAAAAGGAACAACCCAAAATTATATATATTTGTAATCCAAACAATCCTACAGGTAATCTAATGCCTATTTCGGATGTGCTAGAAGTAGTAAAATATTGTTATAAGTCTATTGTTGTTGTTGATGAAGCTTATGCGGAGTTTTGCGATTTAACAGTAATTCCATATGTTAAGGAATATGAAAACCTTCTAGTATTGAGAACCTTCTCAAAGGCGTATGGACTAGCTGGAATTAGATGCGGCTATTCTATATCCTGCAAAAAGCTAGCAGATGCTATTAATTTAGCAAAACCTCCATATAACATTAGTTCCTTATCCCAATATATTGCACAATTGGTATTATCCAATAAAGAGGAGATAAATAAAAATATTGAATATCTAATAGAGCAAAGAGAGTGGATCATTGGGAAATTGGCTAAGATAAAAGGGGTAGAGGTTTATAAATCCTATGCCAATTTTATACTTGTGAAAGTTGACAATTGCAATGAGGTATATAATAAGCTATGTGAAAAAGGCATATTTGTAAGAGCCTTTGGCAAAGCACCATTACTGGCTGGATGTCTGAGAATAAGCATTGGTACAAACCAACAAAACACCATTTTTCTTGATGAACTATCTGCTATCTGTTATAATGATTAGCGAACATTATACAAAAAAAATGAGAAAAAGTTCGATATATATAGTTGGAATGGAGGGATACTATTGCGAGAGGGCTTAGTAAACAGAAATACTAAAGAAACGCAGATCAAGCTTAGAATAAATCTTGATGGAAAAGGAGACTGTAATTGTAATACTGGTATAGGTTTTTTTGACCATATGTTGATTTTATTTACTAAACATGGACTGATGGACGCAGACTTCGATGTAAAGGGTGATTTAGAGGTTGATGCACATCACACTGTTGAAGATACAGGTATTGCATTAGGACTAGCTATAAGGCAGGCATTAGGCGATAAAAAGTCAATCAAAAGGTATGGAACTACTTTTGTACCTATGGATGAGTCTCTTGTTCAGGTTTCTTTGGACTTAAGCGATAGACCCTTTCTAGTATTTGATGCTGTTTTTACACAACAGATGGTTGGACAAATGGATACTCAGTTGGTTGAAGAGTTTTTTAGAGCTGTTGCCTTTAATGCAGGAATTACACTACATATAAAATTGTTGCATGGAAGCAATTGCCATCATATAATTGAAGCAATGTTTAAAGCCTTTGGAAGAGCAATAGATGAGGCAACAAAAATAGATACCAGAATAGTAGGAGTTATGTCTACTAAAGGAATGCTGTGATATAAAAATTTATATAAATTAAAATTATTAGGAATACACATTTTAAAGGTCATAATATTATATAGGAGGTTAAATATGCTCATTAATAACACAGATTTTATTAGATTACCGTTATTCATTAAGGGAAAAGTTAGAAATGTTTATGATTTAGGAGACAAGCTACTTATTGTTGTAACAGATAGAATATCAGCCTTTGATGTTATTTTTTCGGAACTGATACCAAACAAAGGAGTAGTTCTTAATAGTATTTCGGCTTTTTGGTTTGACTATACAAAGGATGTTATTGGAAACCATGTAATAACTACTGATGTAAACCAATATCCTAAAGAACTGTCAGCTTTTAAAGAGGAACTTGCAGGCAGGTCAATGCTTGTAAAAAAAATAGATATGGTTCCTGCTGAATGTATAGTAAGAGGATATTTAGAGGGCTCAGGGCTAAAGGAATACAATGAAACAGGTTGCATATGTGGTATAAAGCTTCCAGCAGGTCTAAAACAAGCGGATAAATTACCAGAACCTATATTTACTCCTTCCACAAAAGAATCAGAAGGACATGACATTAATGTTTCCTTCGAAGGACTTTGTGATAAGGTTGGAGTTGAAATGGCAAATAAGCTTAAGGATGCCAGCTTAAATTTATATTTAAAAGCTAGCAAACATGCTGAAAGTAAAGGCTTAATATTGGCAGATACAAAGTTTGAGTTTGGTATGTCAAATGGTGAATTGGTTGTTGGAGATGAAGTTTGTACACCTGATTCGTCAAGATTTTGGGCAATGGATGAATACCAGCCTGGAAGAGCACAGAAGAGCTTTGACAAACAGTATTTAAGAGAGTATCTTGAAACACTTACATGGGATAAACAGCCACCAGCACCAATGCTACCTGAAGAAGTAATTAGTAAAACAGAGGCAAAATATATAGAAGCATATGAGAGAATAACAGGAGCTAAATTCAAATAACAAGACTACAGTTTTTGTAGATGAAAAACTAGAAGTTCAAATTAATAAAAATTAGTTTTAAGAATTTCAGCATTTGTTGAATAAATAAGTAATAATTTATAATTATGGAGAGCGAATATGATTGCTATAATAGACTACGGCGTTGGTAATTTGGCAAGTGTTAACAAAGCATTGAGTTTTATCGGGTTTGATTCAAAAGTAACCTCAGATCACAGAGAAATATTAGCTGCTGATAAGGTGGTTTTACCTGGTGTTGGTGCTTTTGCTGATGCTATGAATAGTCTCGAAAAAATTAGTATGATACCAGTCATTAATGAGGTAGCGGCAAAGGGAACGCCGTTATTAGGAATATGTTTAGGTATGCAGCTTTTATTCGATTACAGCACAGAGGGTGGGGAAATGGTGAAAGGCCTTGGATTGTTAAAGGGCAAAGTAACACAATTTCCTCTTGATATGGGGTTGAAGGTTCCGCATATGGGATGGAACAGTCTCAACATAAAGCAGAATAACGGTATTTTTGAAGGCATTAAAGAAAAAAGCTATGTTTATTTTGTTCACTCATATTGTCTAAAAGCACAGAATCAAGCTGATGTTGCAGCTACCTGCCAATATGGAATTAAATTTGATGCGGCTGTTAGTAAAGGAAATATTATTGGGACACAGTTTCACCCAGAAAAGAGTGGAGATGTGGGACTCAATATACTTCGAAATTTTGCAAGTATGTAGAGCTAAATTAAAAAACTCAACTTTTTACATAAAATGTCTATCGGTCTTAAACTTATCAATGGAAAGTTGAGAAATTAAATAAATAAATAACTAAGTCCATGCCTAGAGTTTGAAGTAAACATTAGGCATTGATATATGTATTACTGGAGGTTAAGTATTTGAATAAAATGATTATTTATCCTGCAATAGATATTATTAATGGTAAATGCGTTAGGCTACAGCAGGGCAGCTATAGCGATGTCACAGTATTTGGAGATAATCCAGTAGAAATGGCAATGAAATGGGAAAGCCAAGGAGCACAATATTTACATTTAGTTGACTTAGATGGAGCTAGATCAGGTAATTCTGATAATTTAGAGGTAATTAAGCAGATAGCCTCAAATTTAACCATTCCCGTACAGTTAGGCGGAGGAATTAGAAGCTTGAACACTATTGAAACAATTATTTCAAATGGTGTAAGCAGAGTGATTTTAGGTACATCTGCTGTTAATGACCCAGAAATGCTTAAGCTGGCACTTAAAGAGTATAAAGAAAAAATAGTGGTTGGTATAGATGCAAAGGATGGAATGGTAGCTATTCACGGCTGGGAGAAAACAAGTGATTTTACAGCTATTGATTTTGCAAAAAAAATTGAAGCTTTAGGAACAAAAACAATTATTTATACTGATATATCACGAGATGGAATGTTAAAAGGACCAAATCTTGAAGCAATGGAGGATATGGCAAAATCAGTAGGAATAAATGTAATTGCATCAGGTGGAGTAAGCTGCTTAGAGGACATAACAAACTTGAAAGCTACTGGTGTTAGCGGTGTCATTGTTGGGAAGGCATTATATACAGCCAATATAAATTTAAAAGAAGCAATAGATTCTTTAAAGGAGTAAAAAAATGCTTACAAAAAGGATTATTCCATGCTTGGATGTACATGCAGGCAGGGTTGTAAAAGGCGTGCAATTTGTTAATATAATTGATGCTGGAGATCCAGTCGAAGCAGCTGCTTTTTATGACAAGGCAGGAGCTGATGAACTGACCTTTCTTGATATAACTGCATCTTCAGATGCTAGAGCCATTATGCTTGATGTTGTAAGACGAGTAGCTGAGCAAGTGTTTATTCCGTTTACAGTAGGTGGAGGAATAAGAACTGCTGAGGACTTTAGAGAAATTCTCAAAGCCGGTGCTGATAAGGTAGGTGTCAATTCCGCCGCACTTAAAAGACCTGAGCTTATATCTGAAGCTGCATGGAAGTTTGGGAGTCAATGTGTTGTATTGGCAATTGATGCCAAAAAGAGACAAGATGGATCAGGTTGGGATACTTATTTAAACGGTGGAAGAGTTAATACAGGCAAAGATGCTGTTGAGTGGGCTATTGAAGCAGAAAAACTGGGTGCAGGCGAAATACTTTTGACCAGCATGGACAAAGATGGTACTAAGGATGGGTATGATATTGAACTTACAAGAACAATATCTGAAAATGTAAAGATACCTGTAATTGCATCGGGAGGAGCTGGAAAAATGGAGCACTTTAAGGATGCATTAGTGGAAGGAAAAGCTGATGCAGTACTTGCAGCCTCACTTTTTCATTTCAGAGAAATGGAAATAAAAGATTTGAAGCATTATTTAAGTAACAATGGAATTGAAACTAGAAAATAATTAAATTAGATGCTGTACTATTATTAAAAAAAGTGTTAGAATTTTACAGTGTAAAATGATGTACAATACTAAAAGGCATACAATTAAAAATAAATTTAACAAATATTGTTTTATTTAGTTATAACGAGGCAAGAAAATGTCCCCCACTTCTATAAGTGGCGGGTACCACTGTGGTTATCAGGCGGTGAGAATATCTCCCGCCTCGATGAAACGCCGCTGATGTAATGAAATTTTTCTACAATCGAAAGATTTCATTTTGAATCTAGGCGTTATAAAAGGTCAGGAGGAATACAAAAATGAATAATTTAAAGGAAGCATTGAAATTTGACGAAAAAGGGCTTATTCCAGTAGTAACACAAGACTACAAATCAAAAGATGTTTTGATGGTAGCTTATATGAATGAAGAAGCTTTTGATAAAACATTAGAGAGTGGAAAAGTACATTATTTTAGCAGAAGCCGAAATAAGCTCTGGTTAAAAGGTGAAACATCAGGACATTTTCAGAATGTGAAGTCCATAAAGCTTGATTGTGATGGAGATACTTTGCTAATTGAAGCAGAACAAATAGATGCAGCTTGCCATACAGGAAGCAGAACTTGCTTTTATAGAACAATGATAAATGAAAATTGGGAAGAAAAAATTGAAATAGTTGATGATGAAAAGCCTACTTCTGAGATTCTACAAGAGGTTTATAATGTAATTGTAGATAGAACAATACATCCTAAAGAAGGTTCCTATACGAATTATTTGTTCACAAAAGGGCTGGATAAGATATTAAAGAAGGTTGGAGAAGAAGCAGCTGAGGTTATAATAGCCGCTAAAAACAAATCTAAGGATGAAATTAGATATGAAGTATCTGATTTAATGTATCATCTGTTAGTATTATTAGTTGAAAGAGGTTTAACTCTTGAAGAGATATATGGTGAGTTAAAGGGAAGAAGATAAGTGAAAAATAATTTACTATGCATAGATGAATATCGAAACAATCCGGAATTCTATTTCTCAAAGAGTTTACGTTGTGCAGACAGAAACAATTTGAATGCTGCATTCAAAAATCTGCATAAAGCTCTGGAGCTAGAGCCAGATAATTGTGAATACAAATTTAATATTGCTTGTTTTTTATCGGAAATGAAAAGACCCAAAGAAGCAAACAGAATATTTAATGACATACTTTTAAACTATGAGCCGACAATGTTTGATTGTTTTTTTGGGTTAGGCTGCAACAGTTTTGAGTTAGGTGATATTGGAAAGGCTGCTGAATATTTTGAAAAATATCTATATTTTGATAGTGAAGGGGAATTTTCAGAAGAAGTAACAGAAATGATTTTTTACTTAAAACTTTATGAAAATTCATCACAAGGCAGTCAATTTGATAGGCGTTCAAATGCTAGTTTGAGATATGCAAAAAGTTATATAGAGGAAAACAAACTGAACAATGCTATTAGAGAGCTATGTAAATCAGTAAGTTTATACCCTTTTAATTTAGAGGCTAGAAATCTGCTTACCTTAGCTTTATTAGAACATAGGAATTATGAACGTGCCAACTATATTGGAATGACAGTCAGACTTATAGATAAATACAATGTATTTGCAAATTGTCTATGTTTATATGTTCTTTTGAATGCAAAAAAACACAAAAGAGTAAAGAAATTCATAGAGACTTTGACATTAGGTGAAATAGAATGCAGGGAAGACCTTCTCTGTGCCGTTACAACTTTAATAGTGTTTAATAGAGTTGATGAGCTTATTATACTTTTGGAAATGTATATAACCCAATATTCTGATCAGCTCATTTTTTCTGCTTTGTTATTAGGGTATGCTATTATTCAAAATATTGATAAATTTAATGAAATTTATAAAACACTATTATCTTTAGGTAGAGATAATTTAGAATTTATAGGATGGTTAGAACATATAAAAAATTACCTTTATTCAACTGCCTTAAATCAAAATATACTCGCAATTGATGAATATTGCAAAGTGTTTACAATATGTCAAGAAGTCAGGCATCCTATGTACGATCCTAAACGGTATCAGGAAATCTATTCTCAGATAAGCGAACCAAAACCAAAGCTAAGTAAAAAGTACTTGCCTATTATTGATTGTGCAATAAAACATAGGGAAATAATGTATATTCAATATTATAGGAAGGAAATAATATCTATATTAAATGATTGCATTAGAGAAGCAGAAATATCTCTTGATATTTCTAAATGCAGTGTGGAGGCTTATGCTGCAGCACTGGAATTCAATTATTGCAGGTTGTATTATATAGAATGTGAAAAGGAAGAGATAATTCAAAAATATGACATTTTATTGATGAACTTTGAAAAAGCATTAAGAGAAATAAAATTAAATTTTAGTAACAAATTAATTCTATAAACTTATTAATTTGCTCAAATGAGAAGCAAATAGAAGAAAAGTCCACAAAGTACTATTGCAATTTGGCTCTATTACCCAATATAGCTATTTTTATTGAAATAGAATGTTTGAAATTATTCTATGCAATATATATTATAATATCATGATAATTAGCACTCAGTGATGGTGAGTGCTAACAGCAACAAAATTCTAAGGAGGTAAAACAATGAAAATAAAACCATTAGGCGATAAAGTAGTTATTAAAATGCTTGAGAGCGAAGAAACTACAAAAAGCGGTATAGTGTTACCAGGCAGTGCAAAGGAAAAGCCACAGGTAGCTGAGGTTGTAGCAGTAGGACCTGGCACAGTTGTAGACGGAAAAGAAGTTAAAATGGAAGTAAAGGTTGGAGACAAAGTACTTACAAGCAAATATTCTGGAACGGAAGTAAAGCTTGACGGTGAGGAATATACTATATTGAAGCAGGAAAATATTCTTGCTGTTGTTGAATAATTTTTTATAGGAGGCATTAAGAGATGGCAAAGGATATAAAGTTCGGTGAAGACGCTAGACGTGCACTTGAAAAGGGTGTTAATCAATTAGCTGATACAGTAAAAGTTACACTTGGACCAAAGGGAAGAAATGTAGTTCTTGATAAGAAATTTGGCTCGCCTTTAATTACAAATGATGGTGTTACTATAGCTAAAGAGATTGAGCTTGAAGATAAATTTGAAAATATGGGTGCTCAGTTAGTTAAAGAAGTTGCTACTAAGACAAATGATGTAGCTGGTGATGGTACTACTACAGCAACTCTTCTTGCACAAGCAATTATCAGAGAGGGTATGAAGAATGTTGCTGCTGGAGCTAACCCAATGATATTAAAGAAGGGCTTACAAAAGGCAGTTGATGTTGCAGTTGCAGGAATAAAGGCAAACAGTCAGAAAATTAAGGGAAAAGAAGATATTGCAAGAGTTGCAACTATCTCTGCTAATGATGAAGTAATTGGAAGCCTTATTGCTGATGCAATGGAAAAGGTAACAAATGATGGCGTTATAACTGTTGAAGAATCAAAGACAATGGGTACAAGTCTTGAGGTTGTTGAAGGTATGCAGTTTGACAGAGGATATTTGTCAGCATACATGGTTACAGATACTGATAAATTAGAAGCTGTTCTTGAAGATCCATATATTCTTATAACAGACAAGAAGATTACTAATATTCAGGATATTCTTCCAGTTCTAGAGGAGATAGTTAAACAGGGAAAGAAACTTTTGATTATTGCTGAAGACGTTGAAGGCGAAGCTTTAGCAACTCTTGTTATTAATAAGTTGAGAAATACATTTACTTGTGTAGCTGTAAAAGCTCCTGGATTTGGTGACAGAAGAAAGGCTATGCTTCAGGACATTGCTGCTTTAACAGGTGGTGAAGTTATAACTGAAGAATTAGGTCTTGATATAAAAGAAACTACTCTTGCTCAGCTTGGTAAAGCTAGACAGGTTATAGTTCAAAAGGAAAATACTATTATCGTAGATGGTGCAGGAAGCCCTGATGCTATCAAGAATAGAATCAATTCAATAAAAACTCAGATTGAGGACACTACATCTGACTTTGACAGAGAAAAGCTACAGGAGAGACTTGCAAAGCTTTCTGGTGGTGTAGCAGTTATCCAGGTTGGTGCTGCAACTGAAACTGAAATGAAGGAAAAGAAACTTAGAATAGAAGATGCACTTGCTGCTACAAGAGCTGCTGTAGAAGAAGGTATTGTAGCTGGTGGTGGTACAGTATTATTAAATGTATTACCTGATGTTGCAAAGTTAACTGAAACAGCAACTGGCGATGAAAAGACAGGTATCCAGATTATACTTAGAGCTCTTGAAGAACCAGTAAGACAAATAGCTGAAAATGCTGGGCTTGAAGGTTCAGTTATAGTTGACAAAATTAAAACAAGCGACAAAGGCATTGGATTTGATGCATTAAATGAAAAATATATTGATATGATTGAAAATGGTATAGTTGACCCTGCAAAGGTTACAAGATCTGCTCTACAAAATGCGGCTTCTATTGCTGCAATGGTACTTACAACTGAGAGTCTTGTAACTGACAAGCCAGAACCAGAGGCACCAGCTATGCCAGGTGGTGGAATGCCAGGCGGAATGGGTGGCATGTACTAAAATAAAATATTTTATGGAGGGTGGCTATATTGCCATCCTCTATTTATTTAATCCCAAATACTCAAACTTCGCAGTTAAATATACTGCATAAAGAATACTAATATCAGGTGTGGTAGCAACATCAAAGGAATACTCTAATGATTTCATAAAATAAGTTAGTTTACTGAGCAACAAACAATTGGTAAACTTGAGTATGGCTCGACTTTTCATTAGGATAGTTGGGTTAGAAATAAATTCATGAATTAGTTGTATGACAAAAGCTTTTGTAATGATAATTCTCCTGCACCTATAGATTTTTATTTGAAAGGTCTATTAGATTATATATTAGAATACAGAGCCAGCAATGGCAAGGAACGTGTGATTTTATATTGGGATTATTCAATATAGTTTGAAAAAAATGATTATTAATGATAGAATTCATTATAATA
Source organism: Bacillota bacterium (assembly GCA_023398105.1). Taxonomy (GTDB): domain Bacteria; phylum Bacillota; class Clostridia; order Acetivibrionales; family DSM-1351; genus Ruminiclostridium. The sequence goes on from JAEWST010000010.1 coordinate 91,653, forward strand.
TACATATAATTAAAATTATTATTATTTCTTGGCATTAGTACTTGATATTATTTAATTAATTTATTATCATTTATAGCAAGATTTAATTTTAATTGTGCAGTTATTTGAAGGACGGTTAGAAGTTATTAGGAGGGAATAGAGTGGATATATTTTTAGAGAAAATAGTAAAGAAAAAGAAAACCATAATAGATTTTGCCATGATTTTTGGAATTATCTTATTGTCATTATTTTTAATGCTGGTCATACTTTCTTTTAGATTCCTAAGCTCATTAGCACCATTGTTTGTTGTTGGTATAGGGTATATAGGCTATATTATTATAAGGAACAGAAGCATTGAATATGAGTATATTGTTACTAATGGTGATTTGGATATTGATATGATAATTGCTCAGAGAAAGAGAAAGAGAATATTTAGTGGTTCTTATAAAGATTTTGAAATGATAGCGAAATTAACAAGTGGTCAGTATGATTATAATAATCAAAATAATAAAAATCGTATTGTTGCAGTTTCTTCTATGGATTCATCAGAGGTTTATTTTATTTCGGTTATCAAGGAGGGCAAGAAAACCCTTGTTTTTTTTGAGCCACATGCTAAAATGGTAGAATCATTCAAAAAATATATTCCACGAAAAGTATTTGAGTGATTTAGATTATCAGAGTCAAAAACCAAACTATCGGCATATATAGTATCGGTTTTCAGCCGATAGTAATTGGATTTTTTAACCGATAGGCAAAGGACATTTGTTCTTTGCTTTTTTGAGCAATCAAGCTTAAAAATGAAGTTAAAATGGAAATTATAAATTTTGGGAGGATAAAAATGGCATATTATTATAGTGAACCATCAAGAACATTTAGTGAATATCTTTTAGTACCAAATTTAACTACAAAGGAGTGCATGCCAAACAATGTTGCTCTTAAAACTCCTATAGTTAAGCATAAGGCAGGAGAAAAACCAACACTTGAATTGAACATACCTGTTGCATCGGCAATAATGCAATCTGTTTCAGATGACAATATGGCAATTGGATTGGCAAAGTGTGGCGGAATATCCTTTGTTTTTGGATCGCAGAGTATTCAAAGTCAAGCTGAAATGGTACGAAGAGTTAAAAAATATAAAGCAGGTTTTGTAGCTAGTGACAGCAATTTAGGACCTAATAATACACTCAGAGATGTTGTAAATATAAAAGATAAAACAGGGCACTCTACAGTAGTAGTCACTGAAGATGGGACTTCAAATGGTAAGTTGCTTGGGATTGTAACAAGTAGAGATTATAGATTAAGTAGAGCATCATTAGATCAAAAGGTACATGAGTTTATGACTCCGTTTTCACAGCTTATTTATGCTCACGAAGGCATAACCTTAAAAGAAGCCAATGATATGATTTGGGAACACAAGCTCAATTGTCTTCCCATTATAGACAAAAATGATAGGCTTGTATATTTGGTTTTCAGAAAAGACTATGATAGTCATAAAGAAAACCCAAATGAATTACTGGATAGCCAAAAGAGGCTTGTTGTTGCTGCAGGTATCAACACTAGAGATTATAAGGAAAGGGTTGCTGCATTAGTTGATGCAGGTGTTGATCTGCTATGTATTGATTCCTCAGATGGATATAGCGAATGGCAGTCTGAAACTATTAAGTGGATAAAGGAAACTTATAATGGAGAGGTTAAGGTTGGAGCTGGCAATGTTGTTGACAGAGAAGGCTTCAGATATCTTGTAAATGCAGGTGCCGATTTCATTAAAGTAGGAATTGGCGGTGGTTCTATCTGTATAACAAGAGAACAAAAGGGTATCGGAAGAGGACAGGCTTCATCAATTATTGAGGTTTCAGCAGCGAGAGATGAGTATTTAAGAGAGACTGGCATTTATATTCCTATATGCTCAGATGGCGGAATAGTGCATGATTACCATATTGTACTTGCACTTGCAATGGGAGCTGATTTTGTAATGCTTGGAAGATATTTTGCAAGATTTGATGAGAGCCCTACAAGAAAAATAAAAGTTGGCGGAAATTTTGTCAAAGAGTACTGGGGCGAAGGTTCCAACCGTGCAAGAAATTGGCAGAGATATGACATGGGTGGTGACAGCAAGCTTGGCTTTGAAGAGGGTGTTGACTCCTATGTTCCATATGCAGGTAAACTAAAGGACAATTTAGATACCACTATTTATAAGGTCAAATCTACAATGTGTAATTGTGGGGCTTTATCCATACCTGAATTACAACAGAGAGCCAGATTAACTCTTGTATCAGCAACTAGTATTAAAGAGGGCGGTGCCCATGATGTAATATTAAAAGAAAATGAATTATCTTCATCATGATAATATATGTATAGGTATAAAAACAACAATACCGCATATTCTTTTATTAGTGATGTGCAGGTATAATTATATATATATGTTAATAATTGGCTTGGGGTTCTTGACATTAGTATATATGTAATTTATAATAAGTTATCAAAGCAAGCTGACCAAAGCTTAATAAATTTTTTCTAAAGATGCTATACAGGTATTATATGAAAAGCATAATAAAGAAAGTATATAAGATGTAGGGTCTTTTAATTATTACAGGGTGGTTAGAAAAAATCAACAGTAAAGGAGAGGGCTTCAAATGTCAGCAAAAGAAGTAGTATTAACATACGAGGGCTTAAAAAAATTAGAAGAGGAATTAGAGTTTCTTAGAGGTACAAAGAGAAAGGAAGTTGCTGAGAGGATTAAGCAGGCACTTTCATTTGGCGATATATCAGAGAATTCAGAATATGATGAAGCAAAAAATGAACAAGCACAGATGGAAGGCAGAATTATACAGCTTGAGTCTATGTTAAAGCATGCACGTGTAATAGATGAGGATGATGTTAACACTGATGCTGTTGGTTTAGGCTCAAAAGTAAAAATCCATGATATGGAGTTTGATGAAGAAGTTGTATATCATATTGTTGGTTCTACAGAAGCTAACCCTCTTAAATCCAAAATATCAAACGAATCACCTGTTGGTGCAGCATTAATGGGACATAAGAAGGATGAAATTGTAGAAGTACAGGTTCCTGATGGAACAATGAAATTTAAAATACTAGAAATTTCAAAGTAGAAAAAATATATATACAAATGTTGCTACTTGATACAAAATTAATATATAATTATCATAACAGTTTACATTACTATGTAAACTGTTTTTTATAATATTAGTTTCTAATAACACAATACCATTTAGAATTATTGGAGGATATAAATGTCAGAGGAAAAAATGCAAATTAACGAAATGAATTTAGAAGAAGATTTAAGTGAAATACTTAAAGTGAGACGTTCAAAACTTAAAGATTTACAGGAAAAAAATCTTGACCCCTTTAAAATAGTAAAATATGATGTGATTAATTCAACAAAGGAAATTGTAGATGGTTTTGAAGCATTAGAGGGACAAAGTACTTCCATTGCTGGTAGGTTGATGTCAAAAAGAGGAATGGGCAAGGCTAGCTTCTGTGATTTACAAGACAGAGATGGAAGAATACAACTCTATGTTAGAAAAGATGAAATTGGTGAAGATAGTTATGAACTTTTTAAAAGATATGATATTGGTGATATAGTAGGAGTTAAGGGAGAAATATTTAAGACTCATAAAGGCGAAATATCTATAAAGGTTAAAGAGATAACATTACTATCCAAGTCTTTACAGCCTTTGCCAGAAAAATGGCATGGATTAAAAGATACTGATTTAAGATATAGACAGAGATATGTGGATTTAATAGTAAATCCTGAAGTGAAGAATACATTTATACTTAGAAGCAAGATAATTAAATCTATCAGAAAATTTTTAGATAACAGAGGCTTTATAGAAGTTGATACTCCGCTATTGAATACCATCCCAGGTGGGGCAACAGCAAGACCATTTATTACACATCACAATACACTTGATATTGATTTATATCTTAGAATTGCACCTGAGCTTTACCTAAAGAGACTTATTGTGGGTGGCATGGAAAAAGTATATGAAATGGGCAGAATGTTCAGAAATGAAGGTATGTCTGTTAAACACAATCCTGAATTCACACTTATGGAGGTTTATGAGGCTTATACAGATTATAAGGGAATGATGGATTTGACAGAAGCACTTATTTCAACAGTCGCAGAGGAAACATTGGGAACTACCAAAATAGTATATCAAGGTCAAGAAATTGATTTGACTCCATCATGGACTAGACTTTCAATGATTGATGCTGTTAAGAAGTATGCAGATGTTGATTTTAATAATATTAAAACAGATGAGGAAGCAAAAGCTGTAGCTGAAGAGAAGAAGGTACATGTAAAAGAGGGTATGACACGTGGAGAGATTTTGAATCTAATGTTTGAAGAATTTGCAGAAAGCAATTTAATTCAACCAACATTTATTTATGATTACCCAGTAGAGGTGTCTCCTCTTACAAAAAGAAAGCCTGATTGTCCTGAACTAACAGAGCGTTTTGAATTATTTATTACAGGACGTGAAATGGGTAATGCATATTCTGAGCTAAACGATCCAATTGACCAAAAAGAAAGATTTGTAAATCAGGTTAAGAAGAGAGACGCTGGAGACGATGAGGCAAACATGATGGATGAAGATTATGTTACAGCATTGGAGTATGGAATGCCTCCAACAGGTGGCTTGGGAATAGGAGTAGACAGACTTATAATACTTTTAACAGATTCTGCATCAATAAGAGATATTTTGCTATTCCCTACGATGAAGCCAAGAGAATAGAGTTGTCAAGAACATGTATATGGTACTTTGATTGCGATAAATCAGACATTAATTTTGCAGTCAAAGTACTATGTTAGACCCAAAATGGAGGAGTAAATTGAAATACACAATAAAAGAAGCAAGAGAGATATTGGGAGTTACAAAAACCTCGTCTAGGCATGACGTTGAAATTAAATATGATATTATAATGAAGAAGTATCAACATATAAAAGCAGATGGAAAACTTGACGAGAAATCAAGAACTGATTTTGAAAAAAGCACCGATGCCTATAGAATTTTAATGGGCTACGAAATAGATGAACCAACGGTTCAAAAAGAGGATACACAAATAGATAAAGTCTTTAAAAAGGCAGGTATAGACAAAAAGAAAGTAGATAACTTTTTTCACTACTACAAGTTTCACATTATAATAGGACTTGTGGCATTGATTTTAGTGGGATTACTAGCTAAATCTATAATTTTTAGAGTGGAACCTGATATTAGGCTTGGATTTATTGGAGAAATAAATACCTCAGAGTTTGATATACTAGGTAGCAAAATAAAAGAACAAGTACCTGAAATAAAAGAAATCTCCTTTGATTCAGCCGCATATACCAACCGCTATGCAGATCCTAATGAGTATGCAAATGTATCTAAAATAATGGTGCTTTTGTCTGCATCAGATACTAATATATATATAATAAATAAATTTGCCTATGACAGTTATGCGAATAATGGAGTGTTTATGCCTCTTGAAGACATTGCTAAGGATTTGCAAATAGATGCTTCAAAAAGTAGCTATTTGAAAACAAGAGTGGTGGAGGAGTGGGAAGATCCAAAACTAGATCAAAAAGAAAGAAAAGTTTTAAAGTATAGAGATGCCGAGCCAATACTTTATGGTATTGATGTAACAAATAGTGAGTTTTTTAAAGGTATGAATATTATTGGCCCTGAAAAAATATTGGTTGTCAGGTATGGTGCAGAGAATTTAGAGTTGATTTTAAAATTGGTAAAGTTATTTGCAAATTAGTAAATTCACTAAAAGGGGGATGGGAGCTGTAAAAAGAGGCTTAGGCTTTGTAAGTTAGAGGTATAAGACAGAAATTTTCATAATTTTTTTGTGCCGGAAGTCGGCGTGGGAGGTTAGCATGGAAAGTATTCTTAAAGTTACAAAGGAGTCAATGGGTACAGATACTCAAATAATTCTTTCAGGAGAGGTTGATATTTATACATCACAAACTTTAAAAAATGAATTGAATGAAGTGGTTAGTTCTTGTCAGGGTCATGTATATATTGATTGTAAAGAGTTATCATATATTGATAGCACAGGTCTAGGAATACTTGTTGGGGCTCTAAAGGAAATTCAAAAGAATAATAAAGATATTTATATATCTAGTATAAGAGATAATATTAAAAAATTATTTATAATTACTGGACTAGATAAGTTATTTAAAATAGTAGAATAAAATGAAAATAATTATTTGGAAAGTTAAATCAAAACAGATGAAGGCATTATAAAACAAGTCTAATTGACGTTTGTTTTTATAATGTCCTTCATTGTATATGGGAAAGCATACATAAACTATTCTGCCTTATAGAAGAGCATTTTACATGCATTTTCTTATTTAATAAGTATTATGTATTAGCCAAGCTACAGCTTATTGGGCAAAGGCTTTGAACGCTAATTTAATTTAGTAACAGCTAAATAGCTAATTACAATTTGTCAAATAAGCCTATCTTAAAAATTGACAACATAATGGAACTAATTAAATTAATGTTATTTTAAATTAAAATATGAACAAGGAGAATGGGAATAATGAGCAATATATCTGATAATGTAATACTTGTGCTTCCATTAAAAAACGAATATGTTAGCACTGCTAGATTAACAGTTTCAAGTGTAGCCAACAGAATTGGGTTTAATATTGATGAGGTAGAGGATATAAAGGTTGCTGTATCTGAAGTTTGCAATATTATACTATCTCAGGCTGAAGAATTAGTACAATTCAAGATATCCTTTGAAATTTATAAAGATAGATTAGAAATAACCTTTATGGGTGATAAAGCAGATTTAAAGTGTTTTGAAGGTACACTTGATAATGAATATGGTTTATATATAATGAAAGCACTTATGGACTCTGTGGAGCTTTGTAATGATAATCATTCCATAGTTATGACTAAAAGGATTGGAGAATAATCTATGGAACAAATTAATAGAACTATTGATATAATGCAGGATGAAGAACTATTTACACTGTATGCCGATACAAATGATGTTAAGTACAGAAATGATATCGTATCAAAATATTTGAACCTTGCTGAATACTTATCAAGAAAATTTATGAATAGAGGTGTAGATTTCGAAGATATATATCAGGTTGCATGTTTGGCATTAATAAAAGCAGTGGAAAGATTTAGTTTGGAAAAGGGCGTTAAATTTGTTAGCTTCGCAACTCCCACAATACTTGGAGAAATAAAGAGATTTTTTAGAGACAAGAGTTCAGCAATTAAGATCCCTAGAAGATTATATGAAGCAAGACAAGGACTAAACAAGGCAAGGGATGAATTAACTCAACAATATGGCAGAGTACCAAAAGCAGATGAAATAGCGGAGTATATGGGGATAAGTGTAGAGACGGTTTTAGAAATGATTGAAGCGGGAAGCTCGGCTATGATAAAGTCTTTAGATCAAAGCATATATCAAGATAATGATTCTGACCTTGGAGATACATTGGGATATGATGAAAAAACATATGAGAAAATTGAAAATAGAGATTTTATTGAAAAAACATTAAATATGTTTGGTGAACTAGAACGAGAATTTATTACATTACGATATATTCAGAACTATACACAAAAGCAAATTGCTGAAAAGTTTGGTGTATCACAAATGTACGTGTCAAGAATGGAGAAGAAAATTCTTGATAAATTTAGGACTTTGCTATAAGCAATCGCTATATAGACAAATTTACTCAAGCTTTATGAATAAATAGCATTTATATTACTGATATTAGCAGACTTCCATTAAATGGAGTATGTAGTTTGTTAGTAATATTAATAAAGTCAATTACGGTTACGGTTCAAAACTTTCGCCTAATAAGCTATCGGTTTTTAGTCGAATTATGCTTTTAACGTAGCGTGGATTAGAATTTTTAATTGAAAGGCTGAGCAAATTGCTATATATTTGTTTATGCTTCTGAATATAGGGTATAAATAATAATATTCTGATTTAGGCAGGTGTAGTTGTGAGAGCCATTACTTATACCATTAATCAAGATATAAAAGCTTTAGCACAAACAATAGATATTGTGCTTAGAGATATTATGTTAGAGAATTTTATATGTGATGATATTTTATTTGAGTTAAAAGTAGTACTTAATGAATTAATTAATAATGCGTTATGTCACGGTAACAAGTGTGAATTGGAGAAAGCAATATATGTTACTTTTAAATTGGTGAGATATAACTATTTATATATAAGCGTTAAAGATGAGGGGTTCGGATTTAAACTAAAAGTAAGCACTAAATCAATAGATGATTATCTAGAGGAAGTTAATATGGCATTATGTGAGCATGGCAGAGGGTTAGTAATAGTCTATAGCCTTTGTGATAAAGTTAAATTCAATAAATGTGGAAATAAGGTATCTATTCTAAAGAACCTTAAGCCAGTATAAAGTAAGAATCGTACTAACAAAGAGAAATTGATAGGAATATTTTAAATTAGCAATATAATTCGAAATAAATGCCTAAAATCACAGATTACTTGATTATTTACTCTTGACAATAAAATTGACATTGTGTTAATATATACAAGCCGTCGTCACCGAGGCTCAATACAAATTTAAATAAATTCAATTATTTTTAAAAAGTTGAATAAATTTTAAAAAAGTGTTGACACTGAGGAAAAGACGTGTTATTATAACTAAGCCGCTTGCGACGAGCGAGTAGCAAACACCTTGAAAAGCTGATAAATTAAAGCTTGTAAGGTCTGGACTTTGAAAAGTAAACAGTGATAAGTCTTTCGAAAGAAAGACGGTCTTTATAACAAAAGACCATGTAAAGGAACTCGAATAAATTCCAAAGTCTGTCAAAAGACTTTAAAAATTGAGTAACTTGCGAACTTTACAACCTGGTTTTTGGAAACAGAAACTAGAACAAAAAGTCAGCAATTTTAAATGAGCTAATCAATTCAAAAA
>JAEWST010000016.1 GCA_023398105.1 Bacillota bacterium
TCTCTAGGAATACCTTTCATAAAGCTACTAAACAGTATAATTGCCATAGGAAGACCAAACGCTGTATATGGAATAATAAGAGATAGGGGTGTATTGTAAAGACTAATATTTTTAAGAATAATAAACAGAGGAAGCAAGGCTGCATGTACTGGAACCATCATCCCTAGTAAAAAAGCAATCAGTGTCACATTGCTGAGTTTCCATTTCATTCTGCTAATAGCATAAGAAGTCATGGAGGCTAGAATAATTACTGCTAAAATTGTAGCTCCAGTTACAAAAGCACTGTTAAAGAAGTATTTTAGTATATTTGCCTGAGTAATTGCGTTAATATAGTTTTCCCACTTCGGAGGATTAGGAAGTCCTGCAATATTTCCGCCATAAATTTCATTATTATCTTTAAGAGAAAACATAACCATCCAGATGAGAGGATATATCTGTATAATAGCATACACTATAAGAAAAAGCTGTATACCAAACTTCGCTATTTTTCCTTTTATAAAATTATTCATAAAGTCACACTCCAAAACCTATTCTGTTTTAAATACCTTGTCTAAAATAATAGTAAATAGTAAACATTCTATAATTATAAATACAGCCATTGCGCTACCATATCCGTATTGATATGAATTAAAAACAGACGAATACATCAAAGTACTTGGCACTTCAGTTGCATGCAAAGGACCGCCATTTGTTAATACATAAATTAAATCAAACACTTTAAGTGAACCTATTAATGAAAATGTCACACAAACCTTTAAAATAGGTTTCAACAATGGTAATGTGATTTTAAAAACAGTATTTATTTTTGATGAACCATCTATTTCGGCAGCTTCATATATTTCCTCTGAAATTGATTTTGCCCCTGCATACATAATTAACATGTGGTATCCGACATATTGCCACAATGTAGGAATGAATGAGCATACTAAAGCTGTATTTTCTTTTCCTAACCAATCATATACTAAGTTTTCTAAGCCTATATTTTTAAGTAGTGCGTTCAGTAAACCGTAGTCTGCATTATATATTTTTGTCCATAACTGACCAATAACAATTGTTGAAATTATTACAGGAATAAAATAAATAGTTCTATATAACTTTTCTCCTTTAATTCCACTTGCCAATATAAGTGCAAGAACTAACGAAATACTCAGCTGTATAAATATTGACGCAAATGCATATAAAAAGGAATTTAAAATAGATTTTAGAAAAACATCGTCTGAAAACAATTTTATATAATTATCTATTCCAATAAATGTACCTTTTCCAATTCCGTCCCAGTCCAATGTACTATAATAAGCAGACATAAATATTGGAAGAAATACTATAACTGAAAATACTATTAATGTCGGGATTACAAATAAGCAAATAGCTTTCTTATTAGAAAGAACTGAGTCCATGACAACATACCACCTTTTATAAGCGGGGCTGCTGTAAAACAAGAAAACTATATATCTACGAGTTAACTGCTTAATTAGCACTCCCGTACAGTATATATCTATTGATTGCTCCCGAAATTGATGCTGAAATATTTGCGGCTCAGAACAAGCACTTCCGTCAACCTATAACACCAAGTCATCCTGTCTTCTAGGTTATACTCACAGTTACTTACTTTCTCTGTGTCGACTACAAGACTTATTCCACACCTACTATTTCTAGCATCTATTTCTAATCTCGCTTCGGAATTAGATATATTCTGCACTCGAATACTATTTAAGCGATAAATCATCTGTATACAGAAATTATTGTTTTGCAACAGCCCCTTGCTCAAAATATAATTTAAGTTTTCTATTTACACTTTACTATTCTTCTGCCGCCTCAACCTTTGCCATTTCCTTACAGAATTGTTCTGGAGTTATTTTCTTTGCTAAAAGCTCTGCAATGAGGTTCTTGTGAGTTTCAGAAGATGTTGCTGGAAGAACTGTATCCCACCAAGGTATAAAGGATTTACCTGTTTCCATTAATGCTCCAGATTGTTTTGAAAGATCTGAAAGCTTAGAAGTATCAAGTCCCTCTGTTTTCCATGCTGGCAAACCAGAACCATTTAGGAAGCCTTCCTTACCTGCTGCTTCACTTATGAATATTAAGAATTCTGCTGCTTCCTTAGGTGCTGCTGTTTTTGCATTGATGTAGAAACTATCAATACCACCACCGTAGAAATCTGTTGCTGCACCTTTACCATCAGAAAATACTGGGAATGCAATTGCCTTTACTTTTCCTTTAGTTGCTGCGTTTTGATCCTCTATTGATACATCAACCCAAGCACCTTGGTATAACATTGCTGCTTTGCCTTGTGTGAAAGAATTTCTCATATCTTCAAAGCTAGTACTAAACATGTTATCATTAAATGCTTTTTCATCTACTAGCTTTTGAAGTTTAGCTGCCGCTTCAATAAAGTCAGGTGAATCAAATTTTTTAGGATCTTTCATAGCATCCATACATGCTTGGTTTCCTGCCTGTCTCATTGCCATGATATCAAACCAGTACATTCCAGGCCATCTATCCTTTTCACCAATAACTGCAGGAGTAATACCAGCAGCACGCAAAGCTTTAACTGCTTCGAGAAGTTCATCATAGTTTGTTGGAATTTTTGCATTAGCTTTTGCAAATAATTCGGTGTTGCAATAAAAGTTTGCAATAAATGTAAACATTGGAACACTATATACTTTTCCATCAAAGGTACAACTGTCTATTGTTCCACCAACTAGCTTATTTTTTATTGTATCATCTAAATATTGATCAATAGGAAGAAGGTTGCCAGCTTCTATGTAAGGCTTTACAAAGCTTCCGCCCCACATGTAGAAAATGTCTGGTGCTTCATTTGCAGCCAGTGCTGTTTTTATTTTTGTCTTGTACTGTTCACCTGTTACTCCATCAGCCTCAATTTCTATTTCTGGATGCTTTTCCTTCCATACTTTTAAATTGTTCTTGAGAGAATTTGTTGCTGGGTCAGTTTCTGCAACCCATTGATGCCACATTGTTAATTTTACTGGCTTTGCAGATTCAACTGCTGTACTCTCCTTAGCTGAACTACTTGCTGTGCTTGCTGTGTTTTCTGTAGTTCCACTACCACATGCACCCAAACTTACTACTAAGGACAGGGCTGTTGTTACACCTAACGCTTTAAGTAATAACTTTTTCATTAATTTGACCTCCTCTAATATCGAGTAATTTTAAAACAACTTAACAATTATAGCAGTGTTACAGCTCAAACTAAATTCAATATTATTGCATTAACATTCAAAAATTTATCATTTGCGAAAAGTGTTAATAGACAATCCCGTGTATTTTTTAAATAGTATACTAAAGTAATGTGGGTCTGGTATTCCTATCATTTCACCTATTTGATACCCCTTAAATTCTGTCTCCTTAAGAAGTTTTTCCGCCTTGGCTATTCTGAGCTTTGTTATATATTCCACAAGGGTCTGACCTGTTTCTTGCTTGAATATACGGCTGAGATGGCTTGCACTTATGTAAAACTCCTTTGCTATGCTTGCAAGTGAAAGCTCAGCATTGCTTAAATTATCTGAAATATAATCTTGTATTTGCCTTACTTGTTTACCTGTTTTTGTATCATTCAGGCGTTTTAACTTGCCATTGATATTGTAAATCAATTGTTTGAAATAAGTTTTAAACTCTGGTAGATTGTCGATTTTGACAATATCATTATATGGCCGGCTTTTTTGCTCCCAAATATCTGTCATATCTATATCAGAATCCATAATTATTCTTAAACATGCAGACAGTAAGTCGAAGGCATCCAGTCTTGCCCTGTCGATAGTACTATTTCCCTGATATGAAATACGACCAAACAGTTGTTCAAGAAGTTCTTCCTCTGTTTCACTTATTCCAGCTTTTATTGCAAAAACAAGTTTTTCTATTTTGTTCTGATTATTAATGCTATGATTTTCTGCTGCATAATCAATATCCTGGTAGCTAATAACCTGATTATTACCTACGACGATTTTATAGTTTAGTGCCTCATATGCTTCCTTATAGCTTACTTTGATATTCTCCTCACCATAATAGGCTGTTCCTATACCGATACCCAAAAAGCATTTCAAGCTGTTTATTAGCATTATTTTAAACATTTCACAGCAATCATATATATTAAGCGATGGGTCGTTAAATATAATAACAATCTTTCTGCTATTATCCAAAAACACATGGTTATATAAATCCTTTTGGAAGAACTTTTTAATTAAATCTACACATTTAATTGATAGAAGTATTTTAGCTTCTTCTTTATTGTCAAAAGCTGTATCCCAAAATTTTTCCCATACCTCTATTACTACAACCTGAAATAAATTAGAACTGGTATTTTTGTTTACTCCGAAATATTCCATCTTTTCTTGTATTTCTTCTATGCAAAGTTCACCATATATCAACGAATTTAAGAATTTTTCTTTTAAATAGGGAAGACTGTCTTTTATCTTCTGTTTCAATAATTCATATTCTTGTAAGTGATTCTGTTCCTCAAATATTTTGCTTTTCAATCTTAACGAAATAGCCGTAATCTCTTGTACATTTATAGGTTTGAGGACAAAGTCAGAAATACCAAGCTTAACACAGCTTTTTGCATATTCAAATTCATCGTGACCAGTAATCACAACTATTCGTATATGTGGATATTTTTCTGTAATTACTCTGCTAAATTCTATCCCATCCATACAAGGCAGGCAAATATCAGTAAATATTATATCCGGTACTATCTCATCTATCATAGTTAAGGCTTCTAATGCACTAGCCGCCTCTCCTGCAATTTCCATACCAAGTTCCTGCCAATTGATACGTATTTTCAGAAGATTTCTTATTAGTCGTTCATCATCTACTATTAAAACTTTCAATGGTTGGCACATAGTTACCTCAATTCTTTTGTTCAATTTGTTACTAAGGAAATTCAGGGACGGTTCTTGACTTGAACTATTGTTTTAAAAGTTTACAAACCATTGATTTAGATATACTGTCGCATATCTGCCCTATCTCCTTAAGAGAAAGGAATGGGTTCCCCTTTCGAGATATGATAACCTAATCTTATTATATCTCGAAATTCAACTCAAGAACCGTCCCTTTATTTACTTTATTTACTTATTGCCAGCGGCAGAAGGATAATAATTTTAGTCCCCTTACCTTTCTCACTGTACAATTGAAAGGTGTCTTCATTGTTGCAGTATATTTTCAAGCGTTCTATGGTTCCTCTGAGTCCGAAGCTGGATTCAGCACTTCCCACCTTGCTGTCAAGTATTTTCTGTATTTCATAATCACTCATTCCGACGCCATCATCCTCTATACAAATACAAACCTGCTGTTCTTCTCTCTTTATATCAACATTTATAATTCCAGGTACGCCTTTTGCACGTATACCATGATAAAGTGCATTTTCAACAAGAGGTTGCAAAACTAGCTTTAGTATTTTTGTATCAAGACAGCTTTCTTCAATATTATAGTTAACTTCAAACATATCTTCATATCGGACTTTTAATATCTTCAGATAGTTTTTTACAATGTCAAGCTCTTCACGAAGAGTAATTACTTCTCTGCCCTTACTAACACTATGCCTGTAATATCCTCCTAATGCATCAACAAGGTCACATACCTCATTTATTCTTCCTGATAGAGCAAGGGAATTAATTGAGTCAAGTGTATTGTATAAAAAATGGGGCTTAATCTGCGCCTGCAAGACATTGAGTTCTGCTTTACGGATTGTCTTCTGTTCAGCTATAACACTTTTAATTAGGTTCTGTATCTCTCTTATCATCATATTATAGCCATCTCGTAGCTGCCCTATTTCATTGTTTCCCTCATTTATGTAAACTTCTCTGAGTTCTCCACGCTTAACTGCATTCATGGATTTTAACAGTTTATGAATTGGTACAGTAATCCATCTTGAAATAACTATAGTTCCCATGAAGAGAATAATGCTGTTTATAAGTATAGTAATAAACCCTACAAAACCCATTTTTTCAGATTCGTCCGAAACCTCTGCAAAAGGTATTGCACTGGTAATAATCCAGTTATGACGTTCCTCAAGTACAAACGATATAAGATATTCAGTATTATTTATTTTTTTTGTCATATATCCATGATCGCTACCATCGAACTTACTCAAAAGGCTTTTTATTTCAACCTCATCTAGTATTGGCTCAACTGGCTGTTTACCATCTTCTGCCTGATTAACACGAATAATACTTTGTCTGTTTTTATCCCACAAAGTAATGCTCGTGTTATTGTAGTTGTCCACAATATTTGCGTAGCATTCCTTAAACGCCGTATCTGGAATATTAATAACTAGTACTCCTAAATTTTTTGTATTGTCAATATCCCTTATTAACCGGATCATAGAAATATAGTTGCCTCTTTTGTCTATTTCAAAAGCACCATCACCATTTAGACTGAGTACATATGCGCCTTTTTTATCAACGACTTCTTTATACCACTTTGCTTTTTTTACGTTTTTCAGTGTAAAAGGTATAGGGAGCTGCTCACTTACAACATATTTGTTTTCTGAATTGTCAAATATATATACCGAAGAAATGCTTGGAAACGTTTGAATCATCCTATGTATGTATGCGCCCACTCTTGATTGTGTGTTTAAATCAGAGTATATATTTCCTTTTCTCAGAATAGTTTGAAGGTCATTGTCAGATAAAATCATTTTAGAATAATTGCTTACATTATCAAAAAACAAATCTACATTTGTTTTTATAGAATATAAGGTCTGAACTGAAGCCTCATTGACTTTTTGATGTGCAATGTTCATATATATTTGTCTGTAAAGTAGACTACTAATAAACAGTGAGATAATCATAATAATGAAATAAAACAGAGCTATCCTTAAACTTATTTTTAAATCCTTAATTTGTCTCTTTAGATTTTTTATCAATTTAAAAACACCCCAACAATAAGTATGGAAATTCAGGAACGGTTCTCGACTTGAACTATTGTTTTAAAATTTTACAAACCATTGATTGAGATATACCGCCACATATTTGCCCTATCTCCTTAAGAGAAAGATTTGAGTTTTTTCTCAGCCTTTTAATTAACTCTAATCTTAACCCTTTGTCTTTATTCAGCTGTTCAATGTTTTTATGTACTATTTCTAGTTCTTGTTGAACTATTATCAGAGCAGCTTCGAAAGAGTCAATGTAGTCACTGTTTTCTTTTTTATATAGGTATTTATCTTCTTCAATATCCAAAATCTCAGACATCGGCTCAAATTCCAATACATAATTGAAGTAATGTACATAGCTTATACTAATGCTTTTCAATATCTTCGAAATATCATTTCCGTTATCGTTGATTAATAGATGGACGTGATTGTCCATCAAACAGTAAGCTTCAAGTATATAATTATATTTATCCTTCATACGTTTTAACGTATCAATGAATCTTGCCTTATCTTCATCCGATAAAAATATGTTTTTCCTTTCATTTTTGCGTATTATAACATGATAGGTTAAAAATTCTCCTTTAATCCTTGCCCTTCTTGGCATAAATGGGTTCCCCTTTCGAGATATGATAGACTAATCTTATCATATCTCGAAATTCAATTCATGAACCGTCCCTCAATTTACTTTCTATAAGAATAAATCTGGCAAGATATTGTATAAATAACGATCCACACAGGTCCAGTTATGAGCTCCGCCCTTTAATGCTATGTAATAGAAGTTACCCTTTCTAAGATCTGCTGAATAAACAAACATATCAGTAAGTTTCTTCATTTCAGCAATCTGGGTATTCATTCCACTATAAGCTAAATCAGCTGTACCTGTTGCACAAAAGATTCGTATATCATCTTTTGTATAACCCGCTTTTTTAGCGATTTCAGCTAAATATTTAGCTTTGATCTCTTCATCGGTTCCTGTGAAACTATATCCCTCTTTCTTTATTGAGTCTAAATCCTGAAAGCACCATAAACTAATTGGAACATAGTATTTAAAGTAATCTATACTATAAATGTAGTTATACCAAGTGCAAGCAGAACCCATGGAGAATCCAGCAACAGCTCTGTGATTTCTTGCTGCAAGCAAGTCCTTTTCACTGTTAGACTGAGCATATACATTATATTTTCCTTCGATTGTAGGTATGATATCCTTCACTAATTCATTATGAAAATTCTTAATACGGAACATTCCATCTTCCTCCTGCCTCTCAGCAGTAAATGGAGCTGTATTATACCAAGTAGGAGTAACGATAATCATTGGCTTCATCTTACCAGCAGCAACTAAATTATCAACTGCTCTCATAAGCTCAGTATTCTGATCAACACCACCAAAAGCAGTATGCTGGCTCTCAGCATTACCATGAATCAGGTATAATATATCATATTTCTTAGTTTTATCGTTGGCATCATATCCGTGAGGAAGATATACAAGCATATACTTGTCTAAAGCTTTTGCTTCTTGATCGTAAGTATTGGTTTTGTAGTCAACTCTTACGATAGATCCTCTTATGCTCTCAGGATCTGACGTTTTATATGCCTTTGGTATATCTCTACACTCTTTTTCATCAAAAGATAAGTCATTATGTACCAAATTATCAATGGCAGCTTGTAATTTATTTAACAAGTCGTCAAATTTTGCTTGTGTTGAGGCTTTGTCAGCAATCGTAGCTTCTGAATCTTTAATTAGTGTATCAACTACATTACCATTAGAATAGCGTTGTAATTCTATATCCTTTGCACTCATTACTAAGGATTTCAAATCATAAAAGTTTGGTTTTGATATAGAATTAAGACCTTTACCAGTTAAAAGCATTTGACCAAACTTTGTTGTATCCTGATAAGCTGTAGCCGTAGTATCAAATATATTTATAGTAGCTATTCTTTTACTCCCTGTTGCATCATTTATCTGACCTTCCATACCCATTACCTTACCATTAGCTGGGGTCTGAGATAATGCAACGCGACCTTCAATTACATAACCGCCTTCTACTGTCTTTGCAGCTGAATACAGATTTGTTAAATCACCATGGTCAGAGGATTTCTCATTTTTAAAATTAATTCTAAACTGGCTGTCATCGCCTTCATATGTCCCGCATCTCTTATTATCTTCGTCCAGGAAAAATTCGACGCTATCTTTTTCATAAACATTACCGGAAGCATCGGAAATTTCAGCATCCTTTACTTCAGCCAAGAAATACACAGCATTATCATCCCACAACACCCTCATGGTTGCTGTTGTATCCGTACTGCCAGAACTTATCTTTGTAAATTTTACTGGTTGAGCAAGCTTCCAAGCATCTTCAATATCTCCGTCAATACTATCTGGTGAACCATAGTAAGCGACAACTCTTCCGCTGGCATCAAAACCATTCGCATCTACAGTAACCCTTTCAGTAACTTGTTCTCCATTAGTTGCCTTATCATAGCCGAGCGTCTCCGCAAGAGTCTTTGTTCCTCCAGCAACTGGCTTATCAAGAGCTTCCTTAAGTGCAGTTGCTAAATTAGCATTGCTTATCTGACCTTTTACAGTGCTGATCTTGGTAAGACCCTTCTCAGCTGCAAACTTAACTGTGTTTGCATACGTAAAGTCTTTCCCTGCTTTATAACCCAATGCTTCAAGCATTATCTTGTAAATCATCTGAGCTGTCGCTGAGCCGTTAGGATCAAATCTGCCTCCGCCTATACCAGTCCATCCCAACTGCGGATTAGCCTTGAGATATGCCAAAATATTTCTTCCTTCTTCCCATGCTAATGAATCAGCATCAGTAAAGTTCTCTTTAGATGAAAATTTAAAAGCCTCAGCCTCTAATCCACACAATTTGAGAAAGATTACTGCCGCCTGAATTCTTGTAGTTCCTTTTGCAAGGTAATCGTCATTTACACCATTACCATCGCCTATAATTACATTAAGCTTTTCCAAATACTGTGCATCAAGCTTGGCATCAGTCTTGGGATTACCTACAGCAAATGCAGGTAACGAAAATGTTGCAAGTACGCATGTTGCTAAGGCTAGTGCAATTAATTTTTTGAGATTTCTCATACTCTCAAATCCTCCTGATAGAATAAAAATTAAGATTAACTTTCATAGCTCTGATTTTCATTGAATATCAAAACTATATAATATATCTTTAAGCAATTACTCTTAGAACTCTTCAGAGACTGCTTCAAAGATCTTCTCAAGTATTTCCGCAAAGCAAACGCAAGTCCTTTTTCCTTCTATAAAATCTCTATCCTTTCACCGCACCAGCTACTAAGCTTTTTTGAACCTGCTCACTAAGCACTACATATATTAATACCGTAGGAAATGTAGCAATTACAAGTCCTGCACCGATAGGTCCCCATTCAGTAACATATGTTC
>JAEWST010000036.1 GCA_023398105.1 Bacillota bacterium
GTTAGGGACAATTCTCGGATGGATATTGAATTGCGTTTATGAAAGTAGAAAAGCAAAATTTCGCCTTTGTGTGGTATTACAGGCGTCAAAAGATTTGGATGACACTCCACAAGAATTAAAAACAAAATATAGTAATTCTGGGTATTGTCTGCTTTGCTATAATACAGGTCAATCGCCGTTCTTTATTGATAATATGACTCTTTTTTATAAAGGTACTATCATCATAGATGGTATTCAGGCATCAGGCAATGAAGCAATATTGCCATATCATTTTTGCGAATATGAGTTAAATTCCCAAGAATATAATAACCTTCTCTATCACTGCAGGAACCTTAAAATAAAAAAATGTAATGTGATTGCCTACGATATTAGCGGTAAGCAATGTAAAGCAAAATTAGACTTGTTCCTCCCAGCGATGCAATCATCTTCTTTAGTCGATATGTAAATAGTTAAGCAGAAACGACACCAAAGTGGCGTTATTGTTAAAAACTACTCAATCAAAAGTCTGTAAACTATTGATATTACTGGATTTTCCTATGATATTGTCATTAACTTATTTACGTAAATATATGTTTTTCTTTACATTGTTCATTTGAACACTATATATTTATTTATACTGCAAAAATCACAAAATGAAGGATTATTCTTTCATTTTGTGATTTTGTAGTTATTACGTTCATATAAGGCAGCCATTGTCGGGATCAAACCTGCAATTTCCACATTCAGAGTGTGGCGCACAACCAATTGTGCTTAATGGCTATAAAGACCTGGTCGGATTCGAACCGACGATATCTTGCTTTGCAGGCAGGTGGCGTAAGTCTCTGCCCCATAGGATCAGTGCTGACAGATGGACTCGAATAAACATTCTAGCTATAGGCGCGCCATAGATTATCCATTATCTTATGGACAATACGGGAGTGCAGACAAAACCAGTATTGTTATCTTCAGATCTGTTTATGTTTATTTTTTCATTAGAATTTTAATGCAATCGTAATACATTTATTGCATGCCATCATGTAATTATTCATATATTTTTATACTAAAACTTGGTTATATTTAGTATTGCATAGTGGCATGCATGATGTTATGATGTAATTAACAGTGAAGAAGAACCGCTAAGGAGGAACGAGTTATGACAGAATATACATGGATAGGTAAAAATGGAAATGAATTTAAGCTGACGGCTAGTGTTAAAAGAACTCTTGTAGACGATACGATTTACATGGATGGGTACAATGATGTAATAGGCAAGAAAATCAGAGAAGAAGCCATGCTCACAGCTTACATGGATGGTAAAAAATTTAATTCTTGTTGGAATACTTCTTTCTGGGGAATAATTGAAACTCGTCAGGAAGGATTAAAGAGAATTCATGGAATTGACGGAATTGGTTTTACAGAAGAAACCGCAAGAGAAATACAACAGTTTTTAAACGATGCATTAACCAATTGTGAAGAAACTGAAGAGGTTAAGGAGTTTGTAAAAAAAGAAAAAATATCAGAGGCCAACAAGAAAATTGATGAAGCGAAACGAATTTTGGATAATATGAACGGTAAAAAACTATATGAAACAAGGGAAGAAGCAAAACACGCGTCTAAAGTATACAATGATATTAACAATGAAGGCGGGGAGGGATATCTCCCACACTTTTACACAATTGATGAAAAAAAATATTATGAAAACGTAATCGCGGAAAATGAAAAAATCATAGAGGATCCCAACGGAAGTATTAAAACTACAGTGGATACAACAAAAATAAAAAAAACATTGGTAAACTTTTATACTTACAACAATGATAGAGTGAAAGAGCCTCAATATTTATTTACACCATATACAGAAGAAGATGCTATTGATACGTGTAAGAAATTTGTAAGAGCCAATTTTCACAAGGAGGCTTACGGATGCAAATTTACTGATGTAACAGGAATCAGTCATGAAGAAGCAATTGCACTTGGAGATAAAATTTCTGAAGAAATGAAATGACCTAATTAAAAATAATCACCTACTCGCCGAACCGCACCACGGGTTTTGATGATGGCCGGGCAGGAGGAAGGCTTAATATAAGAGACACCAAAAGGAACACAAGAACGTCTATCACTCATAAGTTTGAAGATAAAACTTATTCGGAGGTCAAAAAGGTCGCAGGATATTGGTTTTTAGTATAGATCAGAATGGAGAATACATGAAAGTTGGAGCTTATCAGATAGGCAGATATTACGCAATTATCAAGAAGTTTTATGAGGATGGTTCATATGATTATGAAACATCATTTTCAGACAGAGCAGATCTTATGACAAGTTTTTATTCACTTAAGCGATGTGAAGGTATGCTCATTGGAATTGCAACAAAAACTCCAAAAGTACTTACTAATATAGAAATAATTAGAGGTAAAGCCGACATTGTAAAAGAGTTGATAGGAAAGGAAAGTACACATGTATAATGAAACAAAAAAAGCCTGTAATGACAGGTATCTTGCCAAATTCGAAAAAATCTGGATTCGTGTAACTCCAGAAGAAAAAAAAATAATTGAACAAAATGCAAAAAACGCCATAAATCCAGATCCAAAAAAGATAGGAAAGAGCGTAAACCAATATCTCAGAGACCTAGCATTGCCCGGTAATTTAGATCAAAAGGAGAGCCATGAGAATTG
>JAEWST010000050.1 GCA_023398105.1 Bacillota bacterium
TTGAAACAGAAAGCTATGTTCCGCCGAGAAATAGTGTGGAGGAAAAGCTGGTAGCTATCTGGTGTGAACTACTTGGACTGGATAGGGTGGGCATTCATGATAGGTTCTTTTTGATAGGAGGACACTCTATCAAAATAATTATGATGGGAGCAAGAATACAGAAAGAATTCAATATTAATATTTCTATAAGCGAATTGTTTGCCAGACAGACAATAGCAGAGTTGGCACAATACATTTCTGAAAAAGATAAAATAGAATATACAAATATCAAACCTGCAGAAAAGAGAGAATATTACCCTGTTACACCAGCTCAAAAAAGAATGTTTATACTTAATCAAATAGACGGGGATAAGCAGGCATATAATGTTGTTGGTGCTTTTAAAATTATTAGCAAGCTGGATAGGGATAATTTATATGATTCACTTAATAAGCTTATAAAACGGCACGATATCTTGAGAACAGTTTTTACAATCCATGAAGAACAGCCTGTACAGCGTATACTAGATGCGGTTGATTTCAATGTGGGATATAGGGATATTGAAAGGGAATGCTATTCCAAGCCTGAGAATATCGAACAAGAAATAAAGAATGAGATAAGAACTATTAATATGCCGTTTGATCTTGAGAGTGCTCCACTGCTAAGAGTAAAGCTTATAAAAATATCACCGTTAGAGCACGTTTTTATATACTGTATTCATCATATTATTACTGATGCAGTATCATTGGAAATATTAATTAAAGATATTACAGATATATATAGTAAAAATCAGCTACCTGAATTAAGGTTGCAGTATAAGGATTACTCTGTGTGGTATGAAGAAATACTAAAAACAGAAAATAAGAGGAAACATGAAAAGTACTGGTTAGACCTGTATAAAGAGGGGGTTCCTGTTTTAAACCTGCCTACAGACTACCCAAGGCCTTCAATAAAAAGCTATACTGGAGGGTCTGTAAAGTTTAGAATAGCACAGGAAATGAACCAGTCACTAAACAAGCTTGCGGCAAAAACAGGAGCTTCATTGTATATCCTGTTATTGGCTGTGTACAATGTCCTGCTATCAAAATATTCGGAGCAGGAGGATATTGTTGTAGGTTCACCAATAATTCTCAGACCCCATGCTGATTTGGAAAATGTTTTGGGAATATTTTTAAATACTTTTGCAATGAGAAATTATCCAAATAAACATAAGAGTTTTATGGAATTCCTTGCAGAGGTAAAGGCAAACTCATTAAATGCTTATGAAAATAGAGATTTTCAGTTTGAAGAATTGGTTGACAGACTTAAGGTTTCTAGAGATTTAAGTAGGAATCCGTTATTTGATACAATGTTTGAATTGCAGTATACAAATAGTCATACAATGGAGAGCAGTGAGTTGTGCTTAGTTCCATATGAAATTGAAGAAAGCACCTCCAAATTCGATATCACACTCCATGCAATAGAAGATGAAAACGAAATGAACCTGATTTTCCAATATTGTACTGCACTCTTCAAAAAAGAAACCATTGAACGTATGACAAGACATTTTCATAATATATTGATTCAAATAGTTAAAGACCCTAATACAACTCTTTTAGAATTAAGTATAATATGTGATGATGAGATAGATCAAATAAAAACTGACTTTAACAAGACAGAAGTAGCGTATCCAAAGAATATGATGCTTTACCAAATGCTAGAACAGCAGGCAGAAAGTATTCCTGACAATACTGCAGTTATATATGGAAAAAATAAACTGACATATAGTCAGTTTAATAAAAAAGCAAATCAGCTTGCCAGGGTATTAAGATCCTTAGGTGTAGGAAAAGACAGCATTGTAGCGGTCATATCAGAGCGAACAGTAGAAATGCTGATAGGGATAATGTCCATTCTGAAAGCAGGAGGCGCATATTTACCGATAGACCCCGGTTATCCTGAAGAACGGGTAAAATATATGCTTGAGGATAGCGAGATAGATATAGCATTAACTTCAGGAGATACTACTAGAATATGTGAGACTGTCAAGCATGTATTAAATTTAGAGGATCAGAGCCTGTACTCTGGGGATGATTTCCATTTGGTGCCTGTAAATACTTCGCAGGATTTGGCATACGTTATATATACGTCAGGTTCAACAGGTAGACCGAAAGGGACTATGATAGAGCACTTTTCAGTAATAAACAGGCTTATATGGATGCAAAAAAAATATCCTATCGCAGCGGAGGATATTATTTTACAGAAAACACCATATACCTTTGATGTATCAGTATGGGAACTCTTCTGGTGGTCATTTAACGGGGCTTCGGTATGTCTTTTGGAACAGGGCGGAGAAAAAGACCCTAAAGCTATTGTGAAAGCTATTTATGAGAATAACATTACAACAATACATTTTGTACCATCCATGCTAAATGTATTTTTAGAGTATGTAGACCAGCATGGACTTCAGGAAAAACTGGTAAGCTTGAAAAGGATATTTTGCAGCGGAGAAGCACTTATGCCACATCAGGTACAGCTTTTTAACAGGTTATTATACAAGATTAATGGTACTAGACTAATCAATTTGTATGGACCTACAGAAGCAACAGTTGATGTAACATACTATGATTGTCCTACAGATCAAAAGATTAGCAATGTGCCAATTGGAAAACCAATTGATAATATTAGTATATATATACTTTCCAAAGACCAAAAGATACAGCCTGTAGGAATTCCCGGTGAATTATGTATAGCTGGAGATGGAGTGGTGAGAGGTTATCTCAAGAGACCAGAACTTCAAAAGGAAAAATTTATAGACAATCCTTATAAACACGGTGAACGTATGTATAGGACAGGAGATCTGGCAAGATGGCTTTCTGATGGAAATATTGAGTATCTTGGCAGAATAGATGACCAGCTTAAAATACGAGGTTTCAGAATCGAGACAGGTGAAATTGAATCCTGTTTAATATCTCATGAAGCAGTAAAACAAGCAGTAGTAATAGATAGAATTGACAAGCAGGGCAATAAATTTCTGTGTGCATACATAGTTCCCAAAAGTATAATTAATTTATCTAACTTAAGGGAACATCTTATAAAGCAATTACCCGATTATATGATTCCAGCACATTTTGTTGAAATTCCAGAAATACCAGTAACATCAAATGGAAAAGTAGATAAAATCAAGCTGCGTGCTATCGAACTTCAGGATGCCAAATCTGTTGATTATGAAGAACCTCGTAATAAAACAGAAGAAATATTTGTAAAAGTATGGCAGGATGTTCTTGGTAATAAAAATATAGGAATAAATGACGATTTCTTTAAACTTGGAGGAGACTCCATAAAAGCAATTCAGACCATAATGCGTCTTAAAAACTATGAAATGAAGCTTGAAATGAAAGATATATTTAAACATCCAGTAATCAAAGAATTAGTTATGTATGTCAAATTTGAGAGTACAGAAATAAATCAGGAGACAGTTGAAGGTGAAATAAGACCAACAGCTATACAAAACTGGTTATTTGATCAAGCTGCCAAAGGCCTACATCATTATAACCAGTCCGTTATGCTGTATAGCAGTATAGGGTTCAAAGCTGATGAAGTTGCCAAAGTGTTTAATAATATTTTGGCACATCACGATTCTTTGAGAATAGTGTATAAGAATGGAAAACTTTACAACAAAGGCATACAGGGAGAACTGTATAAACTCCATGTAATGGATCTGAGAAACGAAGCAAACTATAGTGAAATAATCAAAAAAGATGCAAATAGGCTACAGGGTAAAATTGACATCGAAAATGGGCCGCTTGTTCATTTGGGGTTATATAAAACTGCTGATGGGGATCATTTACTTATAGTGATACATCACTTGGTAGTGGATGGAGTTTCATGGAGAATACTTCTTGAGGATATTGCAGAAGGTTATAGCCAGTTAGCCAAGGGTGAAGAAATAAAATTACAGAAAAAAACTCATTCATTTAAAATATGGTCTGACAGGATTCAGGAATATGCGAACAGTCAGGAATTATTGAATGAAACTGCCTACTGGAAGGCTTTAAAGCAGTTCGAAGCTACCCAGCTATCTATCGAAAATATTAATCAAAATCAAAGCTTACCAGCAGCAGTAAAAACAAAAAAACTTCAATTCTCAAAAGAGTTTACCAAATGGCTTTTGAAGGAAGCAAACATACCTTACAATACCGAAATATCGCATTTATTGTTAACTGCCTTGGGGCTTGCTTTAAGCACACATACCGAAATGGAAAATATACTGGTGAATGTTGAGGGGCATGGAAGAGAAGAGCTTTTTGACGATATTGATATTACACGTACTGTTGGATGGTTTACTTCATTATATCCTGTAGCATTGATGATGGGGCAAAAAAATGATTTGTCTCTCCAGATAAGAATAGTGAAAGAATACTTAAGAAAAATTCCTCAGAAGGGAATAGGCTACGGAATTTTAAGATACATAACTTCTAAATCAAATGAAGTTGCTGCGGATCTGGAAGTAAACCCTGAAATATGTTTTAACTATCTCGGACAAGTGAGCAGGGAAACAGAAGCCAGTACATTGAAGTTTTCCAATATATCAAAAGGAGCTTCAATAAACCCTGAAATAGGATGTATACACCCACTAGAAATAAGTGCTCTTGTTTCTGAGGATGAACTAGATATTTCTTTTACCTATAATGAAAATTTTGTCAATGGAAAAAGTATTGAAAATATAATGAATCACTATAGAAAAAGTTTGGTTGATATAGTTGAACATTGTTTAGAAAGGAATTTCATTCAATTCACACCATCTGATTTTGAAGGCTCAGAGCTATCAAATGAAGAACTTGAAATAATTGTTTCTGCAACGTCTGGAACCGGAGAGCTTCAGTACATTTATGATTTGTCCCCTATGCAAGAAGGCATGTTGTTTCATAGTCTGAAAGATAAAAAATCCAGTGAATACTTTGAACAAATATCTTACAGTGTTAGTGGCAATATCGATCTTAATATATTTAAGGAAAGTTTTGATAAGTTGGTGCAAAGATATGAGGTGTTAAGAACTAATTTCTTATATGAAGGCTTAAAAAAACCCAGACAGGTAGTTTTGAAGAAAACAGCCCAAGAAGAGGTTTATTATGAGGATATTACTCGCCTTGAGGCAAATGAAAAGAATTTATATATAGAAAATTACGAAATACAAAGCAGAAATAAAGGTTTTGACCTGTTAAAGGGAATCCTTATGAGGGTGGCTGTCATAAAAACAGATTCAGAAATGTACCAGATAATATGGGATTTTCATCACATCATAATGGACGGTTGGTGCATAGCAATCGTTTGCAGAGACTTTTTCATGATTTACCAAGCCTTATTGCAAAAAACTCAACTTAGTATCAAGGATGCATATCCTTATAGAGAATACATCAAATGGTTATTAAAACAAGATAAAAGTAAGGCTATGACATTCTGGAATAATCAACTTTTCGGTTATGAGCCTCAGGAATTGCTCCCAAGGGTGAACAAGCTAGAAACTGATTTTATTCTTCATACTGAATTTGAATTTGATGTAAATGAAGAAATTACAGATAAGCTGTCAAGTCTTGCAGTTAAGAATCATGTGACAATTAGTACCTTGATACAGGCTATTTGGGGTATATTACTTCAAAAATACAGCAATTCACAGGATATTGTCTTTGGTCTGGTTGTTTCTGGAAGAGCTTCAGATATTACTGAGATAGAAGATGCAGTGGGTTTGTTTATAAATACCATTCCTTTTCGGTGCAAATGTGACAGAGAATCAACCTTCGTCAGCTTGATAAAGGAAGCACAGGACACCGCCCTTTTGGCTGAAAAGTACGAATACTGTTCTTTGGCAGAAATACAGGCTGGTTTAGGATTTAACCGAAGTTTGTTTGATAATATACTCGTATTTGAAAATTATCCTGTAGAAAAATATCTGTCTGGCATGAATGAAACATTTAATATAGGCTTTGAAATAGATAATGTCCATTCATTTGAACAGACTAATTATGATTTTAATGTTGTGGTAGCTGCTGGCAAAAAGTTGAATATAAAATTCAGATATAACAGTTCAATTTATAGAAATGATTTTGTACAGAGTATATCAAGACATATAGGAGTAATAGCGGAAGCGGTAACGGAAAATCCTCATATTCGTATAGAAGATATCAGCATACTTACCGAAGAAGAAATAAAAGAGCAAATATATAACTATAACCACACCGATATTGAATTTCCTGAGGAGAAGACCGTATACAGGCTGTTTAAGGAGCAGGCTGAAAGGACACCTGACAATGTCGCTTTGGAAT
>JAEWST010000132.1 GCA_023398105.1 Bacillota bacterium
ATATTTGAACCAGACACAACACAAAACCAAGAACAGAACCGCCGTCTGGCTCTACCCTGAAACAATAAAAGAAATGGATTCCATGCTTGATATAGACAACACGAAAAGCCGCAGCGAGTTTATTGAAAAGGCTTTACAGTTTTACATGGGATACCTGACAAGTGAAAATACTTCAGAGTATCTTCCGAAAGTTCTGATATCTGCAATGCAAGGGATTTTAAGAGAAACGGAGAACAGAAATTCAAGCAATCTTTTCCGCCTATCGGTTGAGATGTCCATGATGATGAATATTCTTGCGGCAGGGCTTGAAATAAGTGATGAAGACTTAAGAAAACTCCGTGGTAGATGCGTAAATGAAGTTAAAAAGACAAAGGGAAAAATCAGCATAGAGGATGCAGTGAAGTTTCAGCAAGGGATGGATTGATGAGTAAAAGCAGAAAAGGAGATTTCGTATGCCAAAAATAATCTTGAAATGTCCTTATTTGAAAGGCGGCACCGCTAAAGCTTCGGCTCATTTATCAAACCTTGTGAATTATATTTCCACCAGAAGTGGTGTGGAAAAACTGACTGAGAAAAACAGAAATCTTACTTCCACCGTAAAGCAGGCAAACCTGATAGAACAAATCATAAAAGAATTCCCCGGAACGAAAAATCTATTTGAATATGAAGATTATAAAAAATACAAAACCATTGAGAATGCATCGGAGTTTATTTCGATTGCTCTTGAGCAGAATCTTGATAAAATTGGACAGCGTAAAAATTATGTAGATTACATTGCAAACCGTCCAAGAGTTGAGAAAATGGGGACTCATGGTTTGTTTACAGGCGGAGATGATGCGATTGTACTCAGCAGAGTTGAGGATGAAGTAGCAAACCACACTGGAAACGTGTGGACTCCAATAATTTCATTAAGAAGGGAAGATGCCATTCGTACCGGATATGACAGGGCAGAAGCATGGCACAATATGCTCTCATATTTTGCACCAGAGATTGCAGAAAGCATGAAAATACCGATTCAGAATTTCAGATGGTATGCGGCTTTTCATAATGAGAGCCACCATCCCCACATTCACATGATTTGTTACTCTATAAATCCTGTCGATGGCTACTTGACCAAAAAGGGAATTGAAAAAATAAAGTCGGGGTTTGTGAAAAACATTTTTAAAAATGAAATGCAGATTATATATAAAGAGCAAAACCGGAGGCGTGATAAATTAAAAGTTGAGAGCATGGAAACAATGCTTAAACTTATTTCGGAAATGAAGTCTGGAGTTATACAAAATCCGAAAATAGAAGAATTATTTTTAAACCTGTCAGAAGGGCTGAAACTTACAAATGGTAAAAGGGTATACGGATACTTGCAACCAAAGGTTAAAGCAATTGTTGATGAAATTATAGACGAGCTTTCAAAGGAAGAGGCAGTGGCGAAGGCTTATGAGCTATGGTATGAAATGCGTGATGAAGTGCTGCACAGCTATATGGATGAGCTTCCTGACAGACTTCCGCTTTCCAAGCAGAAAGAATTTAAATCCATAAAAAATATGATAATTACCGAAGCGGATAAAATTGCAAAGAGTGAAGTAAGCTTTGAAGAAGGTGAAATTGCCGAGCCGGAGGATATTGTTAGTTTTGCTGAAATAGAAAGCACTGAAATGATTGCAGGCTCTGAAATAGCTGAATTTGAGTTGCTTGACGATGAAAGGGCTGATGATACTGATATTGAATGTCAGGATGTTTATGTAAGATGGACAGAAGAATACAAACTGGCTCGTGAATATCTATTTGGAACGGAAGAAACTCCACAGGATTTTGAAAAAGCACTGGAACTGTTTCTGGCAGAGGCGGAGAGCGGCAATGTTCTTGCAATGTATGACCTCGGCAGAATGTATGCAGACGGTCTTGGCGTGGAAAGTGATAATGACAAAGCATCTGGATATTATGCAGAAGCTCTTTCTGGTTTTCAGCAAGTGGAAGCTCAAAAGACATGGAAATATACTGAATACCGCATTGGAAAAATGTTTGCACAGGGTCTTGGGACAGAGCAGGACTATGAGACAGCAGCACAGTGGTTTGAATTATCGGCAGAAAAGAAATACAAGTATGCGCAGTATTCCCTTGGTGGACTGTATTACCGTGGACAAGGAGTGGAGCAGGATTTTCAGACCGCTTTTTCATTGTATTTAAAATCAACAGAGCAAGGCTTTCCATATGCAGATTATGAGGTTGCTAAAATGTATCGGGACGGTGTCGGCACAGAAAAGGATGCAAATAAAAGCAACGAACATTTCAAAAAAGCCTTTAAAGGTTTTGAAGCCTTGGAAAAGAATAGCCATGATGACAAATTGCAGTACCGGATTGGATGGATGCTTAAGAATGGAATAGGCACACAAAAGGATATTGGACGGGCGAAGGAATACTTTGAAAAGTCAGCTAAAGTGGGTAATGTATTCGCCGAATATGCACTGGCAAAGCTAATTCTGGCAGAAGAAAATCCAAATAGGGAAGAACTAAAGAGCGCAATTCAGTACTTGCAAAAAGCAGCAGACAACGAAAATGAGATATGCAAACCAATTCAGGCATTAGCTCAGTATGCACTTGGTAAAATCTATTTAGAGGGAAAGCACATACCAAAGAATATTTATAAAGCAATCCTATATTTAACACAGTCAGCCGGACAGAAAAATGAGTGGGCTGCTTATCAGCTTGGAAAGCTGTATTTGCTCGGGAAGGATGTTCTGAAAGATACCGAAAAAGCAGTGTACTATCTTACAAAATCGGCAGAGCAAGGCAATCAGTTTGCTCAATATATTTTGGGAAAGCTCTATCTGCTGGGGAAAGACGTACCGAAGAATAGAGAACTTGCAATAAAATGGCTTACGCTGTCGGCAGAGCAGGGGAATGAGTATGCCCAATTCTTTCCAGATAATATGGATAAGTTTAGAGAACCTTCTGTGGTACTCGGAATTTCAAGAGTGATGTATCATGTAGGGAGGACATTTGAGAATAATGTGCCCCAGCCTACTAAGAGTACAATTGGATTCAAGGTGGATAGTAAGCTGATGAGAAAGATGAGGGAGAAGAAGGTTGGGCAGGGGTATAAAAGTGATGAGCATGAGTTTAACTTGTAATAATATACTAATTTTGCATATTAAAACTTGTAAAAGTATGGTAATATAATAAGGCATATTGTAACAATTAGATGAAGTTTGGAATGTTTAGTTTTTTATTTATTATCAAACTAATTTAGCAAAATGTAACTAAACAGACTACAACTTGTTAAATTCATTATGGAGGGGTTCACGTTGCGACTTAAGAAGATATCAATCAGAAACTATCGACAATTTAAAAATGCGGTTATTGATTTTGATGAAGAATTGACTATTTTAGCAGGTGCTAATAATAGTGGTAAAACGTCGATTATTGAGTTGTTTAAAAGGATATTTCAAGATAAAAACTTCACGCAAGAGGATGTGTCGGCTGACTATTACTCAAAATTGCAGAATGATTACATTAAAACTGTAGATGATTTACATAGCAAAAGCACAACAGAAACTGAATTTAGAGAAAACTTAAAACAATTCTTTTCTACTGAATACAATACTAAACATATCGCTATTAAAATTGAAATTGAAGTTCAATACAACAAAAGTGAGAGTATATCTTTGTTTTCAGACTATTTAATGGAGTTAGATGATGAATGCACGAGCTTCTACTTTTCATTTAACTATGAAATCAATACTACTGAGTTAGTTAAGTCTCTTAGCTTGAGAGCAACAACCCTTTATAGCAAGAAAATGGAAATAGAAAAATTAAAGAAAATAAAAAAAACAAAGCAGGTCACCCTTCAACTTGCTGAACTCAATACCCAATATGAAGATTTTTTACTCGAAATGTTTGGCTCCACGTTCACAAACATTGTATACTTTACTGATAAATACTATAGGAATGAAGAGAGGATTGGAATAAAAGAATTTCAGAGTCTCTTTAAATACAATTATTTACAAGCAACCCGTTTGTTAAATGACGAAAAAACAGACAAACATTTTTCGATAAGTAAAGAATTGCTCAATCATTTCAAACAAAGTGATGATTGGGCAGAGTTTAAAACTCTAATAATCAAAGACATTAAGGATGGATTGAAAGCTAGAAAACTTAATGAGAAGGTTAAGGATCATTCATTAACAAAAACTCAAAAAGCTCTAGATAGTATAGAAAAACATTTTGATTATAATAGAGGAGAGTTTTCTTTACAGACGGATATTTCTGATGAACTGCTTATGGAGTTTTTATCATCTTCCTTGCAAACACATTTTGAGTTTAAAAACGGTACGAAACTTAAAGAGTTTTCCCAAGGATTAGGGATAAGTAACTTAATATATATGTGTTTGAAGGTAGAAGCATTTGTGAAACAGTATAAAGCAGATGTTGTTAATTTGTTTGTAATCGAAGAGCCAGAAGCACATATGCATCCACAAATGGAAAGGATGCTCATCAAATTTATAAATGAAATATTGATGAATGAAGACAATAACCGTGTCCAAGGGGTTATTACAACTCATTCGAGTGAAATAATTAAGTGCTCAGATTTAAAAAACATAAGGGTTTTAAGAATCGATAGTCTTTTAACAAGTACTGTTTACGACATGAATTTATTTAAAGAAAACCTTGATTCTGATGAAGAGAGACAATTTTTTTCTTTTCTATTTTCTATTAATTACTCTGACTTGGTTTTTGCAAATAAGATAATAATGTATGAAGGTGATACTGAAAAGTTATACATTGAGAAGTTATTAACTGATTTAAAGTTTGAGGTGCTTTCTAATCAGTATATTTCCTTTGTTCAAGTAGGAGGCGCATATACGCACTGGTATAGAAAACTGGTTCACTTTCTAAGTATTAAAACACTTATTATAACTGATATTGATTATGACAAAAGCATAGTTTCAATCGATAATATTAAAAAAAATACGAAAATAACAAATGCAGGTTTAATTCAGTATTATTTAGACTATGTCACATTAAAAGTCTTGAATACTGATGTTTTTCCATATTGTGAAAGCAAATGTAGAAAAAGAGTAAAAGATTGTTTTTATGAAAAATCAGAGATCGATAAAATATCCTTGATACAATCAGATTTAAGAAAAAAGCCTTGTAAGAAAGTAATTAAGCCGGATTATTCCTGTATCAAGAGAAAAGCAACAGTCAAGGAAATTGATTTATGGGTGCAGAGTGATAAGCATTCATTAATAAAAGTTGTATCTCAGGGAGAAAATGATTCTTTTGCACGCACATTAGAAGAAGCAATGCTTTGCAAATTTCTAGGGATTACTGTTGAAAGTCTTAATAGTTCAACATGGTGGAAAACACAGATAATAGATAATAAACTCAAACTAGAAGTTCCAAACAAAAGAAATGATATGACTGTAAGAGATATCATAAATGAAAATAAGAACAAGAAGACTGATTTTATGTATTCTGTTATCCTTGCTGATTTACATATGAAG
The DNA here is from genome assembly GCA_023398105.1 of Bacillota bacterium. Classification (GTDB taxonomy): domain Bacteria; phylum Bacillota; class Clostridia; order Acetivibrionales; family DSM-1351; genus Ruminiclostridium. Next base: position 5,505 of record JAEWST010000132.1, read on the forward strand.
CTATTACCAGACTATATAAAGGAGGGGCTAGAATGGTTAGCGTAATAAATAACATGTATTTAATAAATGCCCCTGCAGGTAGTGGAAAAACCACTTATATTGAAAATACAATAATAAATTTACTTGCAAAGCATTCAGATAAGAAAATTTTAAGCATTACTTACACTAATAGAGCAAAGGAAGAACTCAAAGCCAGAGTCGATAGCGACAATGTTACAATAGATACTATTCATTCTTTCCTTTCGAGTTTCATATCTCCCTATTTATCTAGAATAGAAGTTATTGATCTGTATATTGAAGAATTTAAAGATAAAATAAAATCATTAATAGATAATGGTGAGAGTGATTCAAAAAATGCAAGGTACATTGAAAAGTACGGAGAATTGGATTTTGAAACTATAAGAAAGAATATCAAGCAAATTTACTATAATGAACAGACATTCAGCAGCTATTATTATGGTGGCCTTTCTCACGATGATGTGATATCGTTTTGTAGAAAGATGTTTGATACATTTACAGTTCTTAAAAAAAGACTGTCTCATAAATATGCATACATATTTATAGACGAATACCAAGATACATCTGCAGACGTGTTGTTTATCTTTTACCAATCTATACTTGACACTAAAAGTGAATTGTACCTGCTTGGTGACAAAATGCAAGAAATATATAGCAATTATGATGGCTCATTTAACAGGATACTAAGTACATTTAATCAAGATAAGAAGTTAGATATTAATTATCGGTGTTCGTCACCCATTATTGATGTTCTTAACAATTTATATAACGATACAAGGTATTTCCAAAAACCACCAAATGGAATTCGTAATGGGAATACTCCAACTGTTCTCATAACAGATATTCCATCAGAAAAATTTATAAGCCAATATAAGAATCACATGCAACTATATCTATTCAATCGTGACAGATTTGAAAAGATTGGGATTGGTGATTTATATGGTGCTTTATCAGAGATGAAAGCATATAAGTTCCCGTCAAAATACACTCCAGCAGATGTATTGACAGATAAGACAAACGATAATCCTGATAAATTGTTTCGAATTTTGCTATGTGTGTGCGAATTTGTGGAATTGATTGAAAGAAAAGCTTATGGTAAAAGCATTCGCTTAGCAAGAGAAAAAATTCATATATTTAATCAAAATTTAACTGATATCAGATATCATGATGATAAAATTACTTTTTCTAGTAAGGTAGAAAAAGTAAGGGAGGAATCAAAATCCCTAACTGCAACAATAATGGAATTTTGCAAGTTTCTAATTGATAACGAGTATTGTCGTAGTGATGTATTTCTTCCATTCATAGAGAATGAAGAATATCAAAAGGTGCTTAATACACCTCTACAACAATTAATTTCATTGTATTCATATTTAAATGCACCTAAAATATCTACACAACACGGTGTTAAGGGAGAAGGGCATGATGAGGTTTGCTTCATTTCAGAAGATTCGAAGCAGAATCCAATTGTGTATTTGTATGAATTTCTACGTTTATTATGTACCAATGACATTAACTTAACCGATTTTCAGAATTTTTATTATGACTATAAATCTGAAGTTGATTTGGTAGATTTGACATATTTATCACCAGCGAATGTATATAAAGATCATAAAGAAGAATATATTAAAAAGGCTCAATTTATCAATGATAAATATATAGGTGATATGTATTTTGATTTTTGTCAACAAGAGCAGTACAGAGTTTACCTTAATAACCCAACATCAAAAAATGCAAAAGAATGTTTTAAATCAACAAAGACCAAAGGTGTTTTATGGGCATATAAATTGTTTTACGTTGGATGCTCACGTGCTAAAAAGGATTTAACCGTTGTAGTTGATGAAAACAAAATTGCTCCGTTTAAAAAAGAGTTTATAGAAAAAATGACTTCAATAGGTTTTGATATTAAATAGAGTGATGAATTATTGTTGCTTTTTGGTGTATAACTGTATTAGTGGCTTAGATTTAATAGGTCAAGCTAAGAATTGATATCTTGTAGTGTTCAAATGTAAACTAAGTAAGAATCCAATTCTTTCATATACCTAATTAATATAATTCAGCCTTTCACCCCGAAAGGCTGTTATTTTTTGCCCAAAAATCCAATGCGAAAGGAGTTACTGATGAATAAAGAAGTTTGATTTCAACTACACCCCCTACCCTTCAAAACTAAACACAACCCCATATTTGAAACGCCGTCCAACAAAAAGGACGGCGTTTCAACGTTTCTAGAGAAAAAAACAATAAAGGAGGAAATCTATGAGTACATACATCCATTTTACAGAGGAACAAAAAGAACAAGCTAACAGTGTTGATCTTGAAGAATTTCTAAGAGGACAAGGAGAAACACTGATTCCATCTGGCAGAGAAAAAAGGCTGACAAGTGATCACAGCATTACAGTCAGGGGAAACGAATGGTTTGACCATGCAGCAGAAGAGGGTGGGATTGCAATTGATTTCGTTCAGAAATTCTACGGATTATCTTTCCCTGATGCTGTAACAATGCTGCTTGGAGGAGAACAAGGAGAAATATATTCTAAAGCCAAAGGGAAAGAAGCAGACAGAAAACCATTCCAATTACCGCCCAAGAATAACGAAATGCGGAGAGTATTTGCTTACTTGATGAAGCACAGATTTATTGACCGGGATGTAATCAGCTTTTTTGCAAAGGAAAAGCTGATCTATGAAAGCAAGGAACAGTCAGCGGATAAAACAAAAGAGTATCACAATGCAATTTTCGTAGGATATGATGAAGCCGGAGTTCCATGTCATGCCCATAAAAGAGGAATTTACACCGAAGGGAAAGGATTCAAAGGTAATATAGACAGTAGTAATCCTTGCTATAGCTTTCATTACTTCGGAAGCAGTGACCGGATATATGTGTTTGAAGCGCCGATTGATATGCTCTCGTTTATTACAATACATAAAAATTCTAATTGGAAGAAACACAGCTATGTTGCACTTTGCGGAGTATCCGAGCAGGCATTGTTTAAAATGCTTGAAATCAATCCAAGTTTATCCCATGTGGTTCTGTGCCTGGATTATGATCCTGCCGGGATTGAGGCATGTGAAAAAATTTCTGATATGTTAATTGAAAAAAACATTGCCTGCAGCAGGTTATTTTCCAATAGGAAAGACTGGAATGAAGATTTGAAAGATAAGCAGAATATGCAGTCTATTTCGGCAGGAGAACATCCGCAACATCTTATCAAAGATGAACTGTGTGAAGAAATCCTGGTACTTGTTAAAGGAGTTGAAAAAATTGAAATAAATTATTCCGATGGTGAAAAATCTTTTAAAGAAGCACAACAACAAAATGGATCACAGGCTGAAGCTATGAAAACGGCATCAGCCATTTTTTTATGTCTTGCGTTAAAAGAATATAGGCAACTTGGAAAAGCAATGACTGCCGAAGAAATCGTCAGAAAAATGAGTAATGATTTTCGAGCATATCAAAACAGAGGAAGGTTGAATCCAACGCTTACTGATATTGAAGCACAACTGTCAGCGTTCAAAAAGCAGAGGGGAATTGTTTCAGAGTTAGAGAAGACTGCGATTGCAGAACATTATGAAAAAACGGCATTAGAACTTTTAAAATCAGCTATCCGGCTGGAGTTGACACAGCAAAAACAAGTGCAGGCTCCTATGTTAAAAATGGCATAAAAAAGCGGGGCATGGGAATATCCTGTGCCTCAATTTATTGAAAGGTGAGAAAAAATGAATTCACAAGTATACATGTTAATAGCTGCCGCTGCTGTTATGTTTTCAGTTATCGGCGGTTTATCCCTGCTTGCGCATTACTATACATTGAACGGAATAAAATCCAAGACTGTAGGAGATGGACAGCATGGGGTTGCAAGATTTGCGACAAAAAAGGAAATTGAAACAACTTATCAGCATATTGCTTTTAACGTTAAAGCGTGGAGAAAAGGGCTGAATCTCCCAGAAGATGAAAATGGAAATGCAGTACAGGGTCTGGTAGTTGGATGCGCAGGAAGTAAAGGAGCTGTTACAGGACTCATTGATACTGGGGATGTGCATTGCCTGATGATTGGTGCTGCAGGTGTTGGCAAGACTGCATATTTTCTCTATCCTAACCTTGAATATGCCTGTGCGAGCGGTATGTCTTTTATTACAACGGATACCAAAGGTGACCTAGCAAGAAACTATGGCTTAATAGCAAAGGAAAATTATGGATATAATGTGGCAGTCATTGATTTAAGAAACCCAACAAGAAGTGACGGAAACAATCTTTTGCACTTGGTAAATAAGTATATGGATTTATACCGCGCAGATAATAATAACTTTTCTGCAAGGGCAAAAGCTGAGAAATACGCAAAGATTATATCAAAAACAATTATCTCAACAGATGGAAACAATGCTGCAATGGGTCAGAATGCATTTTTTTATGATGCAGCAGAAGGACTGCTTACTTCGGTTATTCTTCTGATAGCAGAATATCTCCCACCCACAACAGAAGATGGTCAACTGATTGATAAGAGGCATATAATTTCTGTTTTTAAAATGGTTCAAGATCTAATGGCCCCAAGTAAAATAAAAGGGAAAAGCCAGTTCCAATTACTGATGGACAAACTTCCGTCAAATCATAAAGCAAAGTGGTTTGCAGGGGCAGCACTCAATTCAGCAGAACAGGCAATGGCATCTGTTCTTTCAACGGTACTCTCAAGGCTCAATGCATTTCTTGATTCCGAGATGGAGCAGATTCTTTGTTTTGATACTGCAATTGATGCAGAAACCTTCTGTAACGAAAAGTCGGCAATCTTTCTTATACTCCCGGAAGAAGATAACACGAAGTATTTTATGGTATCGCTGTTCTTACAGCAGATCTATCGTGAAATGCTGACAGTAGCTGATGAAAATGGAGGCAAGCTACCAAATCGTGTGATGATTTATGCAGATGAAATTGGAACTATACCTAAGATTGAATCTTTTGAAATGATGCTGTCTGCAGGCAGATCCAGAAGAATATCAGTAGTGCCGATAATTCAGTCCTTTGCACAGCTTG
>JAEWST010000032.1 GCA_023398105.1 Bacillota bacterium
GTGCACTTTCGAGCCTCAAAAAATGCAAGCATTTTTTGCTGGTATGGGTTGTATTTACTTAAATGGTTCGGCTCAGTATTTTAGCCGCCTTTCCACATTCACCATCCATGGTTCATAGTGTGCTAAAACCGACATCGTGTCGGTTTTTCGGCATAACTACTTCGTTTCACCAACTAATTCATGCAATTATTTCTAACCCAACTTTCCATTGATAAGTCTCCCACACCTACAATTTTCAACTGAGAAAGTCGAATTAGAAAATAAAACTAGTTTAATAATTTGTAATGAATAATAGGTTGGGGGAAGAATGATAAAATTAGGAACTGTATTTAGTGGAATAGGAGCTATAGAACATGCTTTACAAAGAATGAACATAGAACACGCAGTTACTTTTGCTTGTGACAATGGAGATGTTGATATTCTTTCTAGAACAATAAAAACTGATATTACAGATATAAGGGAAGAACTTGGGACATTAAATTCTTTAATAACAAATATAAAAGCCAAGGAAAAAGAGGATATTGAGTATAAAAATCGTTTGGGTCAAGACTTAGTAAAATGTAAAGATTTTTTTTCAATAATAGAGAAAAAATTAAGTTGTATAGACACGAAAAACTTAAATATGTATTGCACAAAAACGCTAAAAAAAATATTAGCAATGCCAAATTTAAAAGTTGTTAGGCACAAGGAGTATGAAATGTTTTTGTCTGAAATTACAAAAGCAAAGGATACTACTGACAAAAATTTAAAGTCTATAAAATATTTATTGGAAGTTATAAGTGATTTCAGTAAAGATAATGAGTTGTCAAAGATTGAAAATTGTAATGATTTTGAATATAAGAGTGTAGATAATATAAGATGGATAGATATTATTAAAGACATTAAAGTCGTTTATTTTTTTCTTGAAGAGATTAAAGCAAAGAAATTTGTAAATGATATAAAAGAAGTATGTGAAAAACTCTCTATGTTACATGAAAGGATAAATTCATTCCACATTTTGAAAGAATTATCTGAGATACCATCCTATGAAGAAAAAAAAGATTATGTTGATTCGCTATATAGAAGTAAGGAATCTCAAAACAAAGTTAAGCAAAGCTATTTGGAAAACTATAACATTGACGAAAAGAATTTTCACTGGAATATATCTTTTTTAGACGGTAAACAATATGCGGGTCAAGTAGATTTATTTGTAGGGGGAAGTCCATGTCAATCGTTTAGTTTAGTGGGAAAGAAACGTGGTCTTGAGGATACAAGAGGTACACTGTTCTATGAGTATGCACGCCTTGTTAAGGAAATTAGTCCAAAAGTCTTTATATATGAGAATGTTAAGGCAGTTATGAGTAATGATGATGGTAGGACATGGGATACAATGAAAAAAGTATTTACTGATTTAGATTATAAGTGGGATTACAAAATACTAAATTCTAAAGATTATGGAATACCGCAAAATAGAGAAAGACTATTTGTAATTGGTTTTAGAAATGATTTGAAATTGACCACTAATTTTGAATTTCCAAAACCATTTAAGTTGGACAAGACCATGCAGGATTTTTTATTAGATAATGTTTCGGGAAAATACTATCTAAATAAAAAAGGTGTTGCTTTTGTAACAAGTGAAAAAAACCTTTCAAAGAGATATACTCAGATTGATGGGGATGTTCAGCTTTGTCAAAAGAAGAACCAACAATTCAATTGGCATGGTGATTTTGTATTTGTAGAAGAAAACAGCGACATGGAAAAAACTATGAAAAATTTAGAAAAATACTTTTTATCGGAAAAGGTTAAAAAATATGTTTTAGCTTCAGGTACAAAAGGGTTTTACTCAAAGCCAGAAACAGATTTAGAAATAGCAAGACCTTTACTTACAACAATGCATAAGATGCACAGAGCAGGTGTTGACAACTATGTAACATCTGATGGTAGATTAAGAAAACTAACGCCAAGAGAATGTTTAAGGTTAATGGGTTTTTGCGATAGTTTCAAAATAGTAGTTTCAGATACAGCGATGTATCAACAAGCTGGTAATTCAATAGTAGTTGATGTTTTGGTTGCGATAATGAAATCTATTTGTGAATGTTACCCTGCACTATTAAAAGGAAGGGGAGAATAAACATGGAGTATAATATAAAGATATTTGACAAAACATACCAAATTATCGATGCTTTAGAATATATAACTTTAGCTGATTCATTTGTTAAAAATAAAATGGGAACAGGACATGGAGAAGCTAAACTATATGTGGGTAATGCTAGTGAAAAGTTATTTGGCTTTTTTGAGAGTTTTGAAATGGACTGTTTTTTCTGCAAAAAAGACTTTTCAAAATATTTGCAGGATGCAGAGCAAGAATTCTTATTTCCTCAACAGAATTATGTTAAGAAAAAAGAAATGAAACAATATTATTCAAACTTAACGAATAAACTTACAAGTTTTAACAAGGAGATTCTAAATTTTAAAATATATAAGGTTAATGTTAAACCTCCAAGGGTTTACATTAATTCAACATCTTCTTTTTATGAATACATAAGAGATGTGGGACTACCCAATATATCATATTTATCTATACTCAAAATTATTGACAACAAAGGCAAGCAATTTTTATATTTTAAAATATTTATTGATTATAAATCTGACATAGTTAAATATCTAATGCCAGAGGAAATAAAACAAGAAGGTGATATTCAAGAAAATAAAAATTTATCAGCTAAAAAGAAAGAATCACTTATTCAAGCACGTATTGGACAGGGTGAGTATAGGAGTAAATTGTTGGAAGAATGTCCTTTCTGCCCATTCACTATGGTTAACGATGAACGACTACTAATTGCTTCCCATATAAAGCCATGGTCTAAATCAGATGATAAAGAGAAGATTGATCCTAAAAATGGGTTTATGTTTACACCAACTTATGACAAATTATTCGATAAAGGATTCATTACCTTTGATGTAGATGGATTACTAATTGTTTCTCCTTGGCTATCACCTATGAATCAAAAAAGATTAGGCATTTATACGGGAAAGAAGATTCCTAATCTTCCTTTAGATGGGAAAAGGCTGAAATATTTAGAATACCATATAAAAAATATTTTTAAGGGTTAATATTAGATTAATAATTAAATGATTTTAAAGTGTAGTTATCTTTGTTTGTATATTAAATAAACTTTGGATGTTAAAAAATTGTAATACATATAAGAAGATGCATTGGTATTAAAGTGGTATAAGTATCATTTGCTATTAATATAATGTTATCTTATAAGTATTATCTATTAAAAATTATATATGTATAAGAAATAGAGAGTATGTACATATTAACTTAAAAGGAAATTGGTTGAAATTAATGTAATACTATGGTAAAATAGGTTTGCTAGCTGGCAAAAATAAAAAATAAGGAGCATTTAAATGAAAAAAAGACTATTTTCGATTTTCATGATTTCGTTACTATTAATTACTAACCTGACGGTGAACACAGCTTTTGCACAAGATAAGGAAATGACTTCATCTGCACTTTTTAACAAATGTATGGAGACTGGTAAAAATTTTGTGTTCGATTATTACTATGCAATTGATATGAAAAAGGACATTAACATAAATAAATATGTTAAAGACACAGATTTAATTCAATATCTCGATTTAAAACACAATATTATGAAAAATAGAAAGGTTCGTTCTAATTGTAATGTATCTAATTTTTCTGTAGATGCAAGTTGCTATGATTATGAATTATCAGATAATAAAGTAGTAATAACTTATAATGTAAGAGTTAAGCATCAATATACTGGATGTAATGAAATGTCTGAATCAGGGCGACGAGTAAAGTTAGGGTTTGAAAATGTAAATGGATTAATATGCGTTACAGATTATTTTGAGTTTACCGATTTTGATAAAAGTGTTAGTTTGGGACAGAGTAAAATGAATAAGACATCTAGGTCAATATCAGAAAATTCTACTGAAAACAGTTCGTACAAACTTGATTTTGGTAAAGAATCAATCAAGCTTCTAAAAGATACTTTAGCTAAGGAAAATGAATTCTATGATAAGCTTGATTCAACAGCAGAACTTTATAAAGTAAGGGAAGAAGCTAAAATAGCAGGTAAGTCTTCAGTTTATGCAAGTAATTCTATAAATCTTTTAAGTGTAAGTTCTACTGCAAGAAGTAACATGGTTACATACGCATTAGCAAACTGTACCAAAGATAGTCCAAGTTCAGGAAATTCAAGCTATGCACCGTATTATGATTTTTATAATATTGCATATGATTGTACAAATTTTGCATCTCATTGCTTATTGGCAGGTGGTGCAGTAGAAAACCATAATAACTGGTATTATGATTCATTGTCTGCACGTTCATCCTCATGGTCAGGTGTTAATCAATTTTATGATTTCATAGTAGCTAATACAGGAACGGGTCCTAAAGCTGAGGGCAAGTCGTTAGCTTATGCTTGCCCGGCTCAATATGTAAATTGGGAAAATGGAGATTTTATACAGTTACAGGAGGCGGAATACAATTACCCGGGTTTTGGGCATACCACAATGGTTACAGGTAGCTATCCTCAGAATCAATATTGTACTATTCCAATGGTTACGTCAAGAACAGGAGATGACTGGTATACTAAAAATGAAATTCTAACAGTTGAGTATCCAATTGACGATGAAATATTGGCTTACAGATTAATTCATATAACAGATTTAACATAAAATATATTTTGCCATATCTTAGTTTGGAGGCTATATGAATAAAAAGAGAGTACTTATACTATTCTGCTTAGCTATTGTTGTTTGCTCTTTTATTCTGTTATTAGTTTTTAGGTATAATAATCACAAAGCAAACACAAAGGAAGTTTCAATTAGTGAGGTTAACATGAAAGCAGTTGATGACTTAATTATTGGGGATGAACCTCCAAAGTTGCTTTATGCAGATAAAGAGAAGGTTATATTTGATTGCCAAGGGGTATATGTATATGACATGCAAAATAAAATTCTTGCTAAATCCTTCGATACTGCATCGCTTGTGCCAGATAAACATACAAGGCTAAACGCTTTTGTGACTAAAGATGGAAAACATATTGTTTTTGGTTTTAGTAAAGGGATCTCAGGTGTTTGGTATGGCTATTCCTTCAAGGATGATTATGTGGAAAAAATAACTGAGGAAGAATATAAGTCTTTTAAAGAAAAGATGTTTGTTTCTACAAGATTACAAGATTACGATAATGAACTGTACCAAAAGTCCTCTGGGATAATTGTGAATATATCAGATAATGAATATGTCTATTTAACATTTAAAGATTGGAAGGTAAGTACAATAAAAATAGTTTATGTAAAGGATGGCAAGGAGACGGAGTACAGCGTATTTGATATCAAAAGATAAGGAAATACATAAGATTGGAAACTCGAAATATAATAATAAGATTAAAGATATCAATAAATTAAGTTGTCTATAGTATGTTTTGGTTTTTGTATAAATAGCTTAGATTGATTCTAAATTTTGGATTAAATTCAAGGGGCAATGCTAATTTTAAGGTATTTGCCCCTTATCTGTTTATATAATTAAATTATTGCTTTTGAAGTTTTAATTTAATTTCAAGTGAAAATGTTATATATGGAAAGCTAAAATTGATGTCTAGCTTCGTATCATTTTTATAATACTGCTATACATAAACATTCCACGCCCGCCTGCACGTAGAAGAACTTTGCTGGTAATTCTATTCATACCAACGGTTGCTTTTGGATGTGTAACATATATGATTAGTAATATTTTAATTATGCAGCGGTAAGCTCTTAAATTTGATGTTTTATGTTCAGATGCTTTTTTAATAAAATAGATGATTCTGTCTTCGTACTCTTTTAAATTTGTATAATAAAAAATATGGTTGATGCTTCTGGAAAAAAGCGTGTCATTATAGCTCAAATAACCCTCTAATATTTTTTGAATACCACATATCCAAGGAAAGAAGGAATTAATTATGCTTTCAACATCATGCTCAGTCAAATTGGGATTAGTAGCCAAAGAGAGCAGCATCTGTAAAGTTAGCGGAGAATCAATCGACATGCAAAATTCCCAGTCTGATATATCAGTATATTTTTGAGCATGGGCATTGCTCCAATTATGAAGATTTAGTTCTTTATTATATTGACTTGATGAATATTTTGTAACCTGTAAATCAATAAATAAGGACAAATAGGCAACAATATAATCTCTGACTATGTCGAAGGAAGGAAGAAGAAGTACCTTCCGTCTGCATTTTTCCACAAGTATGCTTAAATAACCATCATCATCCTTTGAAGGGAAAAAGGTGAAATACTTTGTAAAATCATCAGAACGAATATTTGTTGCATCCTTTAGAGATGAGAAAATCAGCTTTAAGAAGGGCTCCGTACTCTGTGAAGAATGAGAGCAAATTGTATCTAAATATTGTATAATTGCTTGAAACGAAAAGATAACATCGGTCGCCAAAGGTATGTCAACATGTGGATATAGAATGAAAACTGATGAAACTGCCAAATCAAATCTATTTTTCTCTAAAGCCTCTATTGCATAAGCTCTTATAGAACGTGAACGAATTTTACTTGTATACTTACTATATTCCGATAATTTTTTTGTAACTATTGGATATACAATTTTAGAGTGTTTCTTTGTAAAGTAAATGCAATTTATAAGGTCAGTCATATTAAATAATATTCCTTTCGATGCTCGAAGTAAGTCTTTTATTCCCAAGAAGTCTAAATTCTAAATTGGTAGGACACTTTGGTGCTTGATGCTCGAAAAGCAAACCATGTTCGGACATATCTTATTTACTAGTTAATATTATCCTTGAAAAATCAATAACAAATATGTATAGTTATAATATGTAATTTTTATAATTATATCATTTTGAGAAGTAATTATAATCACTATTCTAATAAATAAAAATGTTGTTGTCTCGTTGTTTCTATTGAAAAGTAACAATTTGTGGCAAATGAGGAGGAAATCATGCCTAATAAAACTTATTATATTACTACACCTATCTATTATCCCAGCGGTAATCTTCACATAGGGCATTCATATACAACTGTTGCAGCAGACGCTGTAGCTAGATATAAAAGGTTGACAGGATACGAAGTAATGTTTCTGACAGGAACTGACGAGCACGGTCAGAAAATACAAAGAAAGGCTGAGGAAAAGGGAATAACTCCAAAAGCCTATGTTGATGAAATTGTAGCGGGTATATTTGACCTTTGGAAGCTGATGAAAATAACTAATGACAAGTTTATCAGAACCACAGATAAAGAACATGTAGAGGCTGTTCAAAGAATATTTAAGAAGCTATATGACCAGGGTGACATATATAAAGGTTCATATGAGGGATGGTATTGTACTCCTTGTGAGTCTTTTTGGACAAAGACTCAGCTAGTAGATGGCAAATGTCCTGACTGTGGACGTGAAGTAGAATTGACTAAGGAAGAAAGTTATTTCTTTAAATTATCTAAATATCAAGATAGATTAATAAAATTAATTGAGGAAAATCCAGACTTTATTCAGCCAACATCAAGACAAAATGAGATGTTGAATAACTTCCTAAGACCAGGCTTAGAAGATCTCTGTGTTTCCAGAACTACTTTTAATTGGGGAATACCAGTTACATTTGATGATAAACATGTTGTATATGTTTGGATAGATGCTTTGTCAAATTATATTACTGCACTTGGATATTCTTCTCAGGATGATTTTAATTACAAAAAATATTGGCCTGCAGATGTTCATTTGGTAGGTAAAGAAATTATTCGTTTCCATACAATAATATGGCCTGCAATGCTGATGGCACTGGATTTACCACTTCCAAAGCAGATTTATGGACATGGTTGGCTTTTGCTTGAAGGTGGAAAGATGTCCAAATCTAAAGGTAATGTTGTTGATCCTAAGATACTAGTAGATAAATATGGACTTGATGCAATTAGATATTTCTTGCTTAGAGAGGTTCCATTTGGGTCAGATGGTATTTTTTCTAATGAAGCACTTATAACTAGAATTAATTCTGATTTAGCAAATGATTTAGGTAATCTAGTAAGCAGAACTGTTGCTATGATAGATAAATACTTTGCTGGAACTATTCCAGATTCAAAGTCAACAGGTGATTTTGATGAGGATTTAATAAAAATAGTAATGGAAACACCTAAAAAGGTAGAGGGTTTGCTAGATAAATTACAATTTAGCACTGCTTTAACTGAAATATGGAAAGTAATTTCTAGAGCTAACAAATATATTGACGAAACAATGCCTTGGGTATTAGCAAAGGATGAGTCAAATACTGCAAGGCTTTCACAAGTAATGTATAATCTTGCAGAAACACTGAGAGTTGTTAGTATTCTTATTCTTCCATTTATGCCTGAAACACCAGAAAAGATATGGAGTCAATTGGGAATAGAGGATAAGGGTATTGTAGCATGGGAGAAAGCGAAGGAATGGGGCTTGTATCCATCAAGAGCAAGCGTAAAAAAAGGCGACATAATATTCCCAAGAATAGATGTAAAGAAAGAGCTTGAAGAGATAGAAAAAATAAGCCAAGCTAATAAACAAGAAGAAAAAGCTGAGAAAATAGAGAAGGACTCTAAAAAAGAAGCAAAAAAACAGCCTACAAGTGACGTTGCTGGTACAGATGATGAGACAAATGCAAACCTTATAACAATTGATGATTTCTCGAAGGTTGAATTAAGAGTTGCAAAGGTTATTGAAGCAGAAAAGGTAGAAAAGGCTGATAAGCTTTTAAAAATGAAGCTTCAGGTTGGTGAGGAAACAAGGCAAGTTGTTTCAGGTATTGCAAAATACTATACACCTGAAGAAATGGTGGGAAAAACTCTAATTCTTGTTGCTAACCTAAAACCTGCTAAGTTAAGAGGTATAGAGTCGCAGGGAATGATTCTAGCAGCCTCAAATGAGGATGGACTTTCCCTTGTTACAATAGACAAAGACATGGAAAGCGGAGCAAGAGTAGGATAAGGACTGCTGTGGCAGATGCAGGATAAAATTATTTCAAGATAGGTGATACTTTGATTTTTGATACACATGCACATTATGACGATAATAAATTTGACGAGGACAGGGATTTGCTACTAAAGGAATTACACCAAAATGGAGTGGCTTATATACTCAATGCTTCTGCAAGTTTGGAATCTTTAGATGCAAATATTGCACTTGCTGGAAAATATGACTTTATTTATATTGCCTTGGGAATACATCCTGAATATGCAGACAAAATGCATGAAGGTATATTAGATAGAATCAGACTGCTTTCTAAGAATAAAAAGGTAGTCGCAATAGGTGAAATTGGATTGGATTATTATTACGGGGACCCTCCTAGAGAGATACAGAGAGAGTGCTTTGAAAGGCAGATTGAGCTTGCTAAGGAGCTTAAGTTCCCTATTATTATTCATGATAGAGATGCCCATGAGGATACTGTAAAGATAATCAAAAAAACTAAAGCAAGTGAGGTTGGCGGCATTTTTCATTGTTTCTCAGGAAGTACAGAAATGGCAATGGACATGCTTGATTATAATTTTCATATTTCCATTGGTGGAGTAGTAACCTTTAAAAACGCTAAAAAGGTAGTTGAAGTAGTTAAAGCAGTTCCATTGGACAAACTGCTCGTTGAAACAGATTGCCCTTATTTAGCACCAGAACCCTTTAGGGGCAAGAGAAATAATTCAGGGTATTTAACTCACACTATAGATAAAATAGCCGAAATAAAAGGTATTAGTTCCCAAGAGGTAGCAGACGCCACACTTTCTAATGCCAAAAAATTATTTAGAATAGATTGAAGTCTTTTATTACAAAGAATTTATTAGTTCTAACATATGGATTGCTTTGGGAGAGACATTAGTTTCTTTAGCGAAGTGAAAGGAATGGATAAAAATATGAAAAAGTTTATTATTGTTATTGTGTTTATATTTTTAATCGCCATACTTATTTCTTTTAACTACTTACTATGGGACAGAGAGAAACAACTAGAAAGCTATCAAAATATGAGACAGTCAAATAATCTCACTATTGAAACGCTTAGTGAAAAGATGAATAACCTTGACAGACTCAATAAGGAACTAACCACAAAGTTAGAAACTATTACAAATGACAATGAGATAACAAGAAAACACGCATCTTCGTTAAATAACGAGAATGCAGAATTAAAGAAGGAAATACAATTAAGGAACGATATGATTAATGCACTAAAACAAAATGTTGATACTTCAGCTATGAATACTGTTATAAAGAAATGGACAGATAGCATTAATTCAAAAAACTATGAGAATTCTCAAGTATTTATCAGCAAAAACGCAAATGATAAAACATTTATTGGAGATGTAAATGCTCTTAAGGAAATGTACCAAAAGGAGCTAAAGGAGATAAAGCTTAAAAGCTCAGAACCCTATATAAATCAAATAGTCGATGATGAAGATTTGATGAAGATTCAGCTAAAGGTGGTTTTTGAAGTAATTAAGCCAGCACCTACTGCAAACAATGAAGAGGTGAAAGACAGTATTTTTAAAAGTGGAAGTAATAAAAAATTCATAACTATGGAATTTAATCCATATACTAATGAGTGGATGATGTTAGAAATGAAAGATGAGCCTTGATGCATTTTGAAAGATTAAAATAATATTATGCATAAATTATAAAGGAGTTTAATATACTAAATTTCAGTTAATAATTGTAAAAAAGGGATTATATTAGGAAATAAATTTCCAACATATAGGTAATTAGTTTGACAAATATATGTGCTTAGACTAAAATAACAATAGTCCCTTTGAATATTTTAACAGGAGGTTAGTATTATGACACCGATTGCGAAAAATATTAAAAGGTATTTTTCTAGATTAAAAATAAAGCCTTTCGATGTTGCAATTATATTCGTTGCTGTTGTTATATCAATTACTGCGGGATTTTTTGTGTTCAATGGGTTGAAAAAGCACGTAGTAATCAACGATAATGGGCAAGAGATTGTGATTAAAACAATGAAGGCTACAGTTGGAGAGGTATTAGAGCAAACAGGCGTAAAAGTAGCAAATGAAGACTATATAAGCATGCCGTTAGATGCAAAGCTCGTAAAGATAAAAAACAACGAAATACAGATTAAACGAGCTGTACCTGTTTCAATTAATGTGGATGGAAAAGAGTTGGATGTAAAGACATATAAGAATACTGTTAAAGAGGTACTAAATGACAACGCTATAAGTGTTGATGGGAATGACAAGTTTATTGAGTCCAAATTAGAGGACAAAATTGTACCAGATATGGACATTTCGATAGTCCGTGTTGATGAAAAGACAGTTACTGAGGCAACAACTATTCCATTTAAAACAATTACAAAAGAGAATGACCGACTAGATGTCGGAATAAAAAATACAGTTCGAGAAGGAAAAGAAGGAGTCCGTGAAAAGATTTATAAGGTAGTTTATGAGAATGGAAAACAGATCGCAAAGCAATTAGTTGAAGAGGTGGTTTCTGCAAATCCTCTAGACAGAATTGTTGAAGTGGGTACGGTTTTAAACTACAAGACATCACGTGGAGATACATTAAGATTTTCAAAGGCAATTGATATGAAGGCAACTTCATATACAGCTTCATTTAAAGATACGGGTAAACACCCTGGAGATCCAGGTTTCGGTATTACTGCAACTGGAGCCAAGGTAAGAAAAGGAATAATTGCAGTAGATCCGAGAGTTATACCGCTTGGAACAAGAGTATATGTCGAGCTTCCGGGCAAGGCAGCTGATTATGGATATGCAGTTGCAGCAGATACAGGAGGTGCTATCAAAGGTAACAAGATAGATGTATATCTTGATAGTAGTAGTGCAGTAGATGCATGGGGTGTTAAAAAGGTAAAGGTTTATATATTGAAATAGGCTTTTTGACACATTTTTCATGTTTTAAAAGAATAAAGTTTTAAAGGGACTAATACAGCTAATCTAGATATTTAGATTAGCTATTTTTCTTAAAGGAGAATTAAATGATTAAAAATAACACGCTGGAAGTAATAAAAAAACATAATTTAAAGCTAACAAAAACACTTGGACAAAATTTTCTTAATGATGATAGTGTTGTAAAAAAAATTGTCGCTGCAGCAGAAATAGACGTACATACGCTTATACTTGAGATAGGACCTGGAATTGGTAGCATGACAAAGGAGATGGCTTCTACTTCCGCTGGGGTTGTAGCAGTAGAAATTGATAAACACCTTATTGCAGCCCTAAAGGACAATCTTAGTGAATTTTCAAATATAGCCATTATTAATAGCGATATAATGAAAGTAGATATTGAAGCTATAATAAATGAGTATAAAGAAAAATATAATGCTGATAGAGTAAAAGTAGTAGCAAACTTACCCTACTACATAACAACACCAATAATAATGAAATTTCTAGAAGAGGTTAAGGGTATAGATAGTATGGTTTTTATGGTACAAAAGGAGGTAGCACAAAGAATGGTTTCAAAGCCAGGGATAAAAGATTACGGTGCATTATCTGTTGCTGTACAGTTTTATTCTCATCCTCAAATCATTTTTGATGTTCCGCCTCATTGCTTTATTCCACAGCCTGAAGTACATTCTACAGTCATCAAACTGGACATTTTAAGTGAGCCGCCTGTAAAAGTAAATAAGGAACTTTATTTTAAATTGGTAAAAGCTTCTTTTGGACAGAGAAGGAAAACTCTTGTTAATGGATTAGCAAATGCAGGTATTTTTAACAAGAGTAAAGAACAGATAAAGCAGGTCATTGACAGCATGGGATTAAATGAGAATGTTAGAGGCGAAGTTTTATCCGTTGAAAAGTTCGGAGAATTGTCAAATTTAATGGAACAAAAAAATAGTTGATAGGATATATAGCACATGTTATGAGCTAAAATTTTATATAAAAGAGACAAGTAAATAATATTTACTTGTCTCTTTTATAACTAGTCAAAATAAGGTTCCCAAATTCTATTCGTCTTTATAAGATTTTACTACCTTATCATCAACCTTCATTTGGAGAGGCATGGTAGATACTACAATATGCTTGTAATGCTTCAGCAATTCACGCTCGATAAATATTCTTGTTTGATTGTGAAGGATTTTATTCCACCAGGATCTAACTACAAATTGAGGCAAAATTACTGTTATAATATCGCCCTTCTGATAGTCATATTCAGTAGAGTCAATGTATTTAAGCAAAGGATCTACTACTCTTCTAAACGGAGAATATTTTGTGATTAGATGAATGTCAGAATCAAGTAACTTGAATTTCTCTGCTACCTTTTTAGCATCCTCTTCGTTAACTGCAACATTAAAGGCTACCACATTGTCCGATATTGTAGCCGCATATCTAAGTGCTCTTATACTAGCTTTATTAATGCCTGATATAGGGACTATTACTCGGTTTCTGTAAGTATTATGTCTTATATGAACATTTTCTAGTTCTTCATTAGTTATTCTGAGCTGTTTTCCAATTGCTGCATAGTGCTTTTTAACCTTGAGCATTAAGAAAATCATCACAGGTATTACAATGACAACTATCCAAGCGCCTTGTTTAAATTTTGTAATTGCAATTACGATTACAATAATAAATGTTACTAAAGCACCGAAGCCATTTATTACAGCTTTAGGAATCCAATTATTGCCCTTTTCCTTTACCCATTTGAATAGCATACCTGTTTGGGATAGTGTAAAGGAAATAAAAACTCCAATAGCATACAGACCTATCAAGGAGGTTACATTGGCATTAAACACTATTACCAGTAATGCTGATATAGTAGATAAAACAATAATTCCGTTTGAAAAACTGAGTCTGTCCCCTCTCATGCTTAGCTGCCTTGGGACATAGCCTTCCTTTGCCATAACGGATATAAGGTTAGGGAAACCTACAAAAGCCGTATTTGCAGCAAGAACTAATATCAAGAAGCAAAGCCCCGTAATAACATAGAATATAATTGAACGACCAAAAATCATTTCAGATATCTGAATAAGCAATGCTCCATTTTCGGGGTTAGCATGGTAGAAATTTGCTATAATAGATGTACCACCAAAAACAATTAATACAAAGAACGATAACATAAATAAAACCTTCTTTGCGTTTTTAATTGAAGGAGCCTTGAAGTTGGGCACGGCATTGCTGACGGCTTCAACGCCTGTAAGAGCAGCACAACCATTTGTAAATGCCCTTAATAAGAGAATTATAGAAAACTGCTCAGATGTATTTTTTGCAATTTCAACAGGCTCCGGTATATACCCGTTATAAATCTTTACAATACCTGCTACCAACATCATTATAATTGAAAAAATAAACAGATATGTTGGTATGCTAAAAATCTTAGCAGATTCCTTTACTCCCCGAAGATTACCAATGGTCATAAATAGTATAAGCAGTACACAAATAATAACCTTATAGGGCTTTAATTCGGTGAAGGCAGATGTAATCTGATCAACACCAGAGGCAATACTTACAGCGACAGTCAGTATATAGCCGATACTTAACGCAGAGCCAGCAGTAACACCAGCAATTAATCCTATATTTTCTTTAGCAACAATAAATGCTCCTCCACCGTTAGGATAGCTTTCTATTGTTTGACTATATGAAAGTGTCAAAATAGCAAGCAAGGCAATTATTGCAAATGAAATATATGCCATTTGCCTGTATGCTAACATTCCTATTGGCAGTAATACTAAAAGAATTTCCTGCCCAGCGTATGCAACAGATGAAATGGCATCACTTGATAACAAAGGAAGCCCCCAAAGTACATTAAGTTTTTCTCCCTTAAGTTCCTCATTTTTAAGAGGCTTCCCTATTATTAGTCTTTTTAATTTTGTGCCCACAAATTATTCACATCTCTTTTCTAAATAATAACAAAATTTGTAATAAAAAATTTACATGTATTTATTATTATACTTTGAAGGAATTGATATGTAAACAAGGATGTGAATATCTTACTGCAATTCTATTTAATTTTATTAAAAAAAGCATAGTTTAAAAATTTAAGCATATATTTTAATGTTAAGGTATAA
Source organism: Bacillota bacterium (assembly GCA_023398105.1). Classification (GTDB taxonomy): domain Bacteria; phylum Bacillota; class Clostridia; order Acetivibrionales; family DSM-1351; genus Ruminiclostridium. The sequence continues at coordinate 14,997 of JAEWST010000032.1, forward strand.
CTGATTATACAATTTTACAAAAGGAGAATATCACCATGGCTAATAAATTTCAAAAGCAATTTCATATATTCAAAAGTATGGATAATGATGTTGGAAATCCATCAGGTTATATAAAGGTTGAAATAAATGGTGAACAGGCAAAGCTACAACTATCACTGAATAATTTGCTAAATAGACAGGGCTTTGCCTATCAGCTTTATGGAATTAAGAAAACCGATAGTAACATTAGTTATACTGTCATTTGTGATATCCCCAATATAAATGGTAGAGCCGACGTAAAATTAAATACTGATACTAACAAAGTGGGCGCAAATGATATGCCCATAGAGCAAATTAATATATACGCTATTATTTTGCGGCTATCGGGTAAAATGCCTGCATTAAAATGTCCCCTTGTTGCTTATGCAAAGGAGGAGCTTGATTGGAAAAATGAATTTGACAGCCATGTTTTGATTAATGAAAGGAAGCAAGCTAAAAATAATCTGAATATTGAAAATAGTGATAGCTTTGAAAAGGATGCTAATAAACTAGAGACTAATAAAAATATAGAAAAAAGTGTAATAAGAGAGGAAAGCTATGCTGATGGTTTTGATAAAGCCATTAATAATGAGCCACAAGAAAACTTTTCCAAGAGGATAGATGAGGTTAATGTAATTGAGTTGTTTCATGATAGAAGTGAAAAATCAGAAGAAATTGTAGGTGCTAACAAAACAGCTGATTTTGACCAATTAAATAATAGGACTGAAGAAGTTGTGATGTATGAAAGAAGTAATGTTACAAAAGCAGCAGCAGTTTATGACACTACTGAACCTGAAATATCTATATATGAGGATAACAACGACTCAAAATCAGCGGAAAACATAAACAATGTATTTGATAATAATAACGGAAGAGCAAAAGAAGATAATAAAGAATCTGTCCAATATGAATTAAATGATACTACACATATTAATAATAAAGAAGTTGGTAATGAGGCTAAAAAGTCAAATCTACAAGCTAATAACCAACTCCTTAATGATATGAAATTAAATTTTTCAGGGAAATTTGAATCGGTAATTACCAGTATTTACAATACCGATAAATCAGCAACACTCACAAGCATTTATAATAATGCAACAGCTAAAAAAGAACCCGAGTTAAATTTAGATGATAATGATATATTAGGTTCAGTAGAGGAGAACTTTAAGGATATATCATCAATTGAAATGGATAAGGTAAAAGGAAGAACGGAATTAAATTTGCCTGAATTGAAGGATGAGCTGAATAAAAGCTTTGAAAGCTATAATCCATTTAGAATGAAAAGTAAGAACTTCAATTGGTGGAAAATAAATAGCCCAGGTTATTTAAATAATATTTTATTCAGAAACAACATAAGAACTTATTTGCTTTTTAATCCAAAAGTTATGTTAGCTCATTATAAATATAGATATATTATTTTTGGAATTCGCTTAGATAGACGCTCAGGAAAAGAACATTTTATTTGTGGTATACCTGGGGTATACTCAATAGATGAAAATCCATTTGGAAGTATGGGAAGTTGGGCTCAGACAGAAGGCTACAAACCAAAATATGGAGCTTTTGGATATTGGCTTATTATGATAGACCCTAAGACAGGAAAGCTAATTAAGATAAGATAAATTATTTAACTCAACTTTTCTACAAAAATGTAAAAAACAACCCAAAAAAGAAAAATAATTTGTTTGCCGAAATATAGTATTATATAGTATAATCAAGGTAATTAGGCGAGCTTAAAGGAGCTGATTTACCTTGACTTCAAAAAATAAAGTTGTTATTAGAATAGCTGGCAATGATTATACTCTTGTAGGGGTTGAATCCGATGAATATATGCAGAAAGTCGGCTTATATATTGATAAAAAAATGAATGAAATATTGTTTCGCAATAATAGGCTTAGTACTTCACTTGCTGCAGTTTTAACGGCATTGAATGTGGCAGATGATTATTTTAAATCTCGTGAAAATGAGGTATTAGTGAGTAAGGAAAAAGAAGCCATAAGGTTAGAATTTGAGCGAATAAAAAGTGAAAACCTTCAGTTAAAGGAAGAGAATAATGCTTTGTCCTCAAAAAATACATCCCTACAGTTGCAGTTAGCAAAGAGAGAGGCTGAGCTTGGAGAGGTTAGAAATTCAATTGATAAGACTAACAAGAGTAATAAGACAATTGTGCAAAAACCTATGATTGGATATGATATGTAGATAGATTGTTGCAATTAAGGCTAGAGGGTATTTATACTCGTCTGGCTTTTTTCTTATGTTTTAGGGAATTATTAGAATATAATTGCATTTTGAGTTAAAAACATAAATCATAGATGTATAACGCAGGTTGACTAGATGGATTGTGTACAATAAGATTAAATAAGGAATTTGTTTTAATATTAAAAAGGAGGCACCGAGTTCGCATCATCTCTTTTATAGAGTAATGTGGAGAATAAGGGAATAAATACAATAATGAAGGTAATATTTATATTTATTGATGGTGTTGGAATAGGAAATAAAAATAAAGAGACAAATCCTATATATGCAACTAAGTCCTTAGTTTTGGCAAAGCTAATAGATAAAGCAAGATTTAAAGCTGATGCCTCAATGGGTATTGAGGGACTTCCCCAAAGTGCAACAGGACAAACTGCTATTTTTACAGGAATCAACGCACCTGCGGCAATTAACAGACATTTGAGTGGTCAGCCTACATCTTCACTAAGAGAAATAATTTACAGGGTAAATATGTTTTCCAGGCTGAAGAGTATGGGATTTAAGGTTGCAAGTGCAAATGTTTATAGGGACGAGTATTTAATTAAAATGCTGGATATGACAGATAGAAGAAACAGACCATCTGTAACCTCTGTAATGGGAATGGCAGCAAGTATAAAATTTAAAACTGTAGCAGATTTCATAGATAATAAAGGTGTATACCATGATATAACAGGTGAAATATTAAAAGAATCAGGCTATAGCGTTGCTACTATATCACCCGAAAGAGCCGCTCAAAATCTTTATAAATTAAGCAGAGAAAACAATTTTACTTTATTTGAGCATTTTATGACTGATATTGCAGGACATAGAGCTAATATAAATTATGCTGTCAGCGTTATAGAAAAACTAGATAGCTTTTTGATAGAACTGACCAGTTTAATGGATTTTGAAGAGGATGTGCTTATTATAACAAGTGATCATGGAAATATTGAGGATGTGACATTTCAGACACATACAATGAACAAGGTTCCAGTCATTATTTTAGGGAAAAAGGCTGATGCAGTAAATATACAAATAAATTCACTAGTTGACATAATGCCATTTGTGCTTGAATTGTTTTCATGTCACAAGAGGGGAGATATATAAAACTATTAAAATTTAGTAGCTTCAAGTAATTGATCTTGCAACAAAACATTTATAAGTCACGTGCAATGATAGACTTTTATGTTGGAAAGTTGAGTTAATAATCGTAGATATTACCTATAGAGGAAATGGAAACTCCTTGAGGGAGGACTGTTTTTATGAGGGAGGAAAACTTTGGATTTAAATAAAAAGGTTGAGCTATTAGCACCAGCTGGGAGCTATGAGGCGTTTTTGGCAGCTGTGGAAAATGGCTGTGATGCGGTATACTTGGGTGGGAAGTTACTCAATGCCAGACAGTTTGCAGGCAATTTTGATGATGAGGAACTACAGAGAGCTGTGGACTATGCTCATACAAGAGGAGTAAAGGTTTATTTAACTCTAAATACACTTGTCTTAGATGATGAAATGCAGGAGGCAATAGAGTATGCAGCAAAAGCATATGAGATGGGTATAGATGCCTTTATCATACAGGATATAGGTCTTGCTTCAAGCTTAAAAAAAGCCATTCCTGAGCTGACGATCCATGCAAGCACACAGATGACCGCATATAACAGTGAGGGTGTGGCTGAACTTGAAAAAATGGGCTTTAGCAGAGTGGTTTTAGCAAGGGAGCTGACACTTTCTGAGATAAAAGAAATCTGCCTAACAACACCGACGGAAATAGAGGTTTTTGTTCATGGAGCACTATGTATTTCCTATTCAGGACAATGCCTGATGAGCAGTATAATAGGCGGTAGAAGCGGAAATAGGGGGACATGTGCTCAGCCTTGCAGACTTCCGTATTCAATACAGAAGGATAATAATAATATTAAAAGCGGATACTTATTAAGCTCAAAGGATATTTGCTTCATAGAGAACCTGTCTGACTTAATTGACGCAGGAGTTAGTTCTATTAAAATTGAAGGCAGAATGAAAAGTCCTGAATATGTGGCCTCAGTTGTTAAAATTTATAGGAAATATTTAGACGAAATTGAACAGCAAAATCTAAAAAAAGAAAAAAATAAATATAGTGTATCAAAAGAAGATATGCATAAGCTTATGCAAAGCTTTAACAGGGGGGGCTTTTCAAAGGGCTATCTACAAGGCAAGACAGGACCATATATGATGGCATATGAGAAGCCAAAGAATTGGGGCACATATCTTGGAAATGTTCTTGAACAGGATAGAAGTACTAATTCAGTAAAAATAAGACTTGATAATTCACTTGGAAATGGTGATGGTATAGAAATTTGGTCAAATAAATTATTTGAAGATAGTCCTGGGGGTATAATTACAAAGATAGTCAAAGATGGCACGCTTGTAAAACGTGCATATTCTGGTGATGTAGTATGGGCATCTGTTATAAAAGGAAAAGTTGAAAAAGGGAGCAGGGTTTACAAGACATCAGATAAGGAGTTACTGGAACAGGCTGCTTTATCATATGCAAAGGGTAACAGAAAAGCAGATATTACAGCAGAATTTACATTAAAAATAGGACAGCTTCCGATATTGTGCCTAAAGGATGACAGTGGTAATAGTGTTTCTGTAACTGGTGATTTATTTCCTGAAGAGGCTGTAAATAAACCTCTTACAAGGGAAAGAATTAGCGAACAATTAGGGAAAATGGGCTCTACACCCTTTAATATTGTAGATCTTACATTGGACATAGATAATAATGTCGTAATACCAATAAGCGAACTGAATAATATTAGGCGTAAAGCATCAGAGCTACTCGAAAATAAGAGGATATTATCTGGAAGAAGAAAAATAAAAACGGGAAATGATGAATTAATTAGTTCTATAGAATATTTCCCAGGAAATATACCGATTTCCTTAGAAAAAAATCGTGATACCAACGAAAAGGCAAAAATATCTGTAATGCTATACAGCGAGTTTGACAATTTAGATTTTAATAAAATAAAGGCAGACAGATTATATTTGCCATTCGATAGCTTTTTGAAGGGCACTGTAAAAGAATTAGTACGGGAATACAGAGAGGAAGGCAAGGAAGTATTTGCATATATACCTGCTATTATAAAGGGAAACTATTCGGAAATAATTAATAAAAACTTACAAGATATTTCTCAAGAGGTTGATGGATTTTTAGTGGGAAATATGGGAACTGCAAAAATAATAAGGGACAAGCTCGGTGAAGGTGTAAAGCTGATTGGAGATTATTCCTTTAACATACTAAATGGTTGGTCAATGCATTTCCTAAGAGAAACAGGGTACTTTGGAGCGATGTTGTCATATGAGCTAAATTTGTCTCAACTAAATTCCATAAACTTTCCACCCCAATTTGAAGCTGAATTAGGAGTATATGGTAAAATACCAGTAATGACAAGTGAGTATTGCCCTGTTGGTGGAAGTGCGGGCAATAAAGAACCACAAAAGTGTAATAGGGTATGTAAAAATGGAGTCTACCAACTGAAGGACAGAAAAGGAGCTTCGTTCTTGGTCAAATGTGACTGTGTTGATTGCAGAAGTACAATATTTAATTCAAATGTGATATTTGTTCCTGAGCTTATTGGACAAGTCGGTAAAACTGGAGTTAATTACATGAGACTTAGTTTTGTTGACGAAAGTGTACAGGAAATATATGATATTATTAATTTGCATAGAAGTTTAATTGACAATTGCAATTACTCAGAAAAGGATAAAGTTGTTGAGAAAATAAAAGCTAAGGGCTATACAAAAGGACACTTGCAAAGGGGAGTTTAGTCCTTGGACAGTTATTTTTGAGTTGTTAAAAGTTTTGAACAGTTATTGAGCTAAAAAATGGGGAGGAAAAATATAATGTCAGTAGAGGTTTTTATTGAGATTTGCAGAGAAGGTGCTATACTTCCGAAGTATGCAAACGAAGGTGACGCAGGAATGGATGTATATGCTGCGGAGGAAGTTACTATACTGCCTGGCGAAACTGTAGTGGTTCCAACAGGGTTAAAGCTTGCTATACCTGTTGGTTATGAAATTCAAGTAAGACCTAGAAGCGGAGTATCCTTGAAAACGCCAATTAGGATTCCAAATTCGCCAGGAACAATTGACAGCGGATATAGGGATGAATTAGGGATAATAGTAAATAATAGTTCTATTATTAATCAAAATAAAAGCATAAATGAAAAATTTACTATTGATGAAAAGGGAAATAAGAACGGAGCATATCTTATTAGAAAAGGCGATAGAATAGCACAAATAGTTCTACAGGTAGTGCCAAAAATGATATTGACAAAGGTTGATTCTGTTAAAAGTATTGGAACTGACAGAGGCGGAGGCTTTGGATCAACGGGGGTATTATAGGCTACTGTTTAGTAGTCAAAATTTAGAACTACATATTTAAATAAGGAGGCTGGTCTTATTAAAATAAATGGAAATACACAATCAATAAAAGACAGGCTATTAAATGAGCTTGAAGGTCTATATGATGGCAAATACGGTCCAAGAGAGTTAGTGCCTGTTGAGCTTGCTCAAACAATTTCAAGGATTTCTTTTGAAATCAACCGAGAAATATCCGTTTTAATAAACAGAAGAGGCACTGTGGTAGACATAAGTATTGGTGATAGTGGAACAGCATCATTGCCGCAAATGGACAATAGAAGGGGAAATACCAGATTGTCAGCTATTAGATGTATTCATACACATCCAGGTGGGAAGGGCATTTTATCACAGGTAGACATAAAAACTCTGCAAAAATTGAGACTGGATGCTATGATTGCCATTGGTATAGTAGACGGACAGATAACTGAAATATATGCAGGCTGTCTAAATCTTGAACAAGATGCAGATATTTATGGCCCATTTACAATTGGCGATACAAGGCTCAATTATATTTATAAAATAATTGAAGAGCTGGACACTACTGCAAGAGCTGATATTTACCAAAATGAAGATTCGGCTGAAAAAGCAGTTTTAGTTGGCTTGGAAACTTCACAAAGTAGAGTAGAGGATATGTCTCTTAGACAAGCTGAGAGTTCTCTTGACGAGTTGGAGGAACTTGCTAAAACAGCTGGAGCAATTGTTTTAAAAAAAGTTATACAGAGAAAACAAAATCAGGATTCAGCATATTATGTTGGTAAGGGAAAAATAGAGGAATTAGCCCTAATGTGCAAAGCCACAGATGTGCAACTGCTAATTTTTGATGACGAGCTTTCAGGTGCTCAAATAAGAAATATTGAAGAACTTACAGGTGCAAGGGTAATAGACAGAACCACGTTGATACTTGATATTTTTGCACAGAGAGCAAAATCAAAAGAAGGTAAGCTACAAGTTGAGTTGGCACAACTTAAGTATAAGTTACCAAGATTGATTGGTTTGGGTAATGAGCTTTCAAGACTTGGAGGAGGTATTGGTACTAGAGGTCCTGGAGAAAAGAAGCTTGAGGTTGACAGACGACATATCCGCAGAAGGATAACAGGCTTAGAACGTGAGCTGAAGTTACTTGAGAAGAGACGTATTTTTATGCGTAAAGGCAGGGAGAAAAATAATACACCTGTTATTGCATTAGTTGGATACACAAATGCTGGTAAATCTAGTTTGATGAATAGACTGTGCGGCTCATCAGTTTTTGTAGAGGATAAGCTTTTTGCAACCCTTGACCCATCTGCTAGAAAGCTCATATTAGCTGATGGACGAGAGGCTGTACTTATTGATACAGTTGGGTTTATAAGAAAGCTTCCCCATGACCTAATAGAAGCATTTAAATCGACTTTAGAAGAGGCAGTTCATGCTGATATGCTATTGCATGTAGTGGATGCTTCAAGTGATAATGCAACAATGCAAATAGGTGTTGTAGAGAGATTACTTGAAGATTTGGGTGCTTCAACTAAAAGCACTATTCTTGTGCTAAACAAGCAGGACATTGTAACCCAAGGAGGTAGAATAAACTCAATGGGGTATACGTCGGTTTGTGAAATATCAGCATTTACTGGAAACGGCATCCCACAATTATTAGAGACAATAACTGAAGGCTTTAAAGAGAGACTTAGAGAAATAAACCTGTTGGTTCCGTATAATGATGGATGGGTTATGGCCTATATTTATGAAAATGGAAGAGTAATAGAACAAGAATACCTAGAGGATGGAATTAATGTAAAAGCTGTAGTAAAAATAGACAAATTAGGCAGGCTGGATGATTTTATTCTTGTATAAACTTACTAAGTAAGGTATGATAATAATAGAAATTAATTTGTTAGTATATATTTTATTATTTTAATCTACCTTTAAAATATCTATCAGGAAAGGGGTTTTGATTATGCTTGTTAGAAACTGTGCAGGTGGAGTTGTATTTTCAGGAGATAAAGTTTTTCTTCTGAAGAACGAGAAGGATGAGTGGGTACTTCCAAAAGGGGTAATTAAGAATGGAGATTATCCAGACGAGGTAGCAATACGAAGAGTAAAAGAGGAAGCAGGAATTAATGCAGAAATTATTACTCCAGCGGGCAATACCAATTATGAATTTTTCTCTGTAACACGTCAAAGACCAGTTTGTAATAAAATCACATGGTACATCATGAAATCCCTTGATAATAGCTATCAAATTAATAAAGGTGAAAATTTTAAGGATGGTGCATATTTCTCAATTGAGGAAGCCTTGCAGAAAATCACTTATAGTCAAGACAAATCTCTTATTACCGTATCTTATTCAAAATATAACGAGGCAATAAAATGTCCCCCACTTTTATAAGTGGCGGGTACCGCTTTAGTTTTCAGGAGTTTGGAAAAGCAAAGCAAATTGGCAAAACAACAGTGCTTATGTAAATTAAAATAATCAGCACTCTCCATATTTTGTAGGAGAGTGCTATTTTTAAGAATATAGGAATTTATATGTTTTAGAGAGTTATAAAAGTGTTACAAAAGCATTTGAAATTATGAACTTGAATGCGTACATCCTAAAGGTGTCTGCTTAGACACTTTGCGAACGAAGAACTATCAAGCAATAGATGTAATGAAATTTTTCTACAATCGAAAAATTTCATTTTGAATCTAGGCGTTATAACACTAAATTTCTATAGTTATTGGATGGAGGCAGAAAGACTGAATATGTTATTAGAGTACAAAACAATACTGAATGGTGCTACCGCAGAGTTTGAAGAAAAAAAATCCAAGTTTATAGCTAATGTTAAACCTGTATCCAATGAAAATGAAGCTGTAGAATTTATTAATAGTTTCAAAACAAAGTATTGGGATGCTACGCATAATGTTTATGCCTATAGCATTAATAATGAAACCTTAATTCAAAGATACAGCGATGATGGAGAGCCATCGGGTACAGCAGGAATGCCTGCACTTGAGGTTATCAAGAGAATGGGAGTACAGGATGTTGTGGTAGTAATAACAAGATACTTTGGAGGAACATTACTTGGAGCGTCAGGTCTTATACGTGCATATAGCAAGAGTTCTGCAATGGGCTTAGAGGCTGGAGAAATAGTGACAAAAAAACTTTGTTTTAATCTAAACATTGTAGTAGAATATACACTTTTTGGTAAATTACAAAATATGCTTATGAACAATAATAATATAATAAAAGACATACAATATGGCCAGGATGTTGAATTAAGTGTACTAATTGAGGTTGGAAAGGAAAAAGAACTGATAGATAATATTATTGAGAACACCAGTGACAGAGCTATATGTGATTTGGGTGAGAAAACTTTCATAACATTAGGTAGCGATGGAAGGTTGATTATTTAATAAATTACTATTATAATTTATGGTAGCTGTTATTTAGAATAGATAATAGTGACAATCTTTTTAATAATTAAATCAACTTTTGCACTAAAAATCTATTGGTGCGGTAGGATTATCAATGGTTTGTTGCCAAAATAATTGCTTGAATTAGTATGTGCTAGGAACTAACATTATTCATCGAAGTGTTTTTGTTGTCGCACACATTCACCATCCATGGTTCATAGTGTGCTAAAACCGACATCGTGTCGGTTTTTCAGCAAAAAAACTTTGTCTTATCAACTAATTCATACAATTATTTCCAACCCAACTTTCCATTGATAATGCTACCACCCCTTATATTAATATACTTTAAGCAGTATATTAAACTGAGAAAGTTGATTAATTAAGTTTAGGTTTATATGGAGCAAATAACACCATGTTAAGCCTGCATTCATAGTGAATAGTAAATATTAATTGAAATAATTTAAATTATTTAGAAATGTAATTAGGAGGTATTTATGTCAGGTCATTCAAAATGGGCTACTATAAAACGTAAAAAGGGAGCAACAGATGCTCAAAGAGGTAAAGTTTTTACTAAACTGGGTAGAGAAATAGTAATAGCAGTAAAACAAGGAGGAGGAGCCGATCCTAGTACAAACTCAAAATTAAAAGATGTTATTGCCAAAGCAAAGGCAGCAAATATGCCTAACGATAATATTACTAGAAGTATAAAGAAAGCATCAGGTGATGGCGACAACTCAAATTATGAAGAGATAACTTATGAAGGCTATGGTCCAGGTGGAGTTGCAGTTATATGTGAATGTACTACAGACAACAGAAACAGAACTGCTGGAGACTTAAGACACTATTTTGATAAGTTCGGCGGAAACTTAGGACAGAACGGTTGCGTTTCATTTATGTTCAACAAAAAAGGTATCATTTTAATAGAGAAGAGCAGCAAAGTTAATGAAGATACTTTGATGCTGGAAGCACTTGATGCGGGAGCAGAGGATTTCAATGTAGAAGATGAAATTTATGAAATAATCACTGAACCAGCAGATTTTTCAGCTGTTCGTGAGAAGCTTGAAGCAAAGAATTATGAATTTGTGCAAGCAGAAGTATCAATGATACCAAATATGACTACAAAACTTACTGACCCAGAACATATAAAGTTCATGGATAAGCTTTTAGAGAATTTAGAAGACCTCGATGATGTATCAAATGTATACCACAGTTGGGAACAGGAAGAGGAAGACGAAGAGTAATAAGAAGATTACATCTGATTTAAAAGATGAATATGGAGTATATAAATCAGTAGAGCGTGAAGAAATTAGGTAAAAAAGGCAAACAGTCTCATTATAGGTGCACTTAGAATAATATTCAACTATGTACTCAAAATAAAAGCAATCCCTAAGGGATTGCTTTTATTCATCAATAACAATCTTATCTACCATTTCAAGTCTGCCTTCATCAATAAATTTCTGAATAGTTGCTACGCTTATTTCTAACGTGGTAGAAATAGTTCCGATAGACGACCTTGGGTGCTCTTTCAAAAAACTTTTTATTTTTTTGAATTCTAACTCGTTTTTTTGAATACAGCTAAAACACAAATCATCATTGGTTGTATACATAAATGTTCCATTGCATTGTCTGCATTTCTTCGGTTCAGCCATTCTAATTGACCTCCAATTATTTTGTTGTAGATAGAAGAGTTTCTGTGAGTATGCATGAAAAATCTATAGCTGAACTATCAAATTAATACCTATTATAGTATATGCTTGAAAATAATAAATAAACTTTAACATAATATTAAGCCTATCGGTGAGGGAGTCTTGCAAAAGTTGATAAAATTATTTAATCTGAACAAAGACGACTGTTTTTCGCCTTGATTCCAGGTATCTCGTTTAGTTTTAGTTCAAGAGCTGTTATTTCTTCTTCTGAACCAACAAGATGAAGAACAATAAGACCCTCGTTAGAACAATAGTCTTCGCTTGCATCATGAATACCTAGTCTTGTTTTAATAATACATCCTGATTCGGTCAAAACTCTCTGCATTTCATTAACATTTTCAACTCTCTTATTTGTTAAAACAGACATTACGTTATAGCATGCCATATGAGATACCTCCAATAAATTTATATATTAATTTTATAATAACAAAAATATTTGCACAAGTAATATTTTTGCTTTTCTCTTTCCTATAACACAATGTCAATTGCTATTGGTTAAAGCTTCCTAGAAGTCATAAAATAAGTTTGAACACAAACTTGAGTTAAAAGCATAATTTGCGTTAAACAGATAGCTTTTAGGGTGAAGGCTTTGAAGCTTAATTGACTTTAGTAAGGTAAGCTAATCTATTCCACACTTTCAGAGTCAGAATTAGTTGCAATATCAAAGTGCTTAACTTCTAGTACATCTAATATAAATATAAATATTGGTATACCAATAATAAGTCCCCATATTCCAAGTAAATTCTCAGATACAATTAAAACCACAAAAGTATAGAAAACAGGCAGTTTTGTCTTTTGAGACATTAGCTTAGGATTAAGTATATAGCTTTCAAGAGCATGTAAAATTGCAACTAATATAAGAACATATACTATCATTTTGAAGCCGCCAATGTTGAAGGCAATTATAGTAAGCGGAATTAAAGAAATGATTACACCTGCAACAGGAACTAAGCCTAAAACAAATATCATAAAGCCTAATCCCAATATTTGTGGAAACTTAAGAATAGATAGAAGAATCATAGACAGTATACAATTGATAAGGGATATTGTAATTTGAGTCTGAATTACCTTTCCGAAGGATTGTAGAAACTTATTGCCAAAAAAGGATAGTTCCTCATAAATAACACTTATTTTACTGTTTTTAAAACCTGAAGTAAATTTTGATATTTTAGTTTTTTCAAGTATAAAAAATAAGCTTAAAATTACTGCAATAAATATGTCAAATCCCCATTTTCCTATATTGGTTATTGATTTTAACAAGGTGTCAACATTGTCACCTATATAGGTTGTAATCTTAAAATCCTTAACTAGTGAAATGATGTAGTTTAAAGTGTCATTTTCATAAGTACTGTTTAAGAAAATAGTAGCTTGAAGAATTATTGATTTTAACTCAGAAATAATTACTGGAATATACCTGTACAGACTGGACGTTGCAAGAGTTATAATGCCTAAGTATATTGTAATTATTATAGCCTTTAATAACTTGGAATTTACTATTTTTGCTTTGGAGAAGAAGTAATTTGAAGCTGTATATCCTAAGTAAGCAAATATAAAGGTTAATAAAAACATATTAGCCATTCCTCTGAGAAGATATATTACTGTTGCAAAGGCAAGAAGTATTAGAAATCTTCTAGATAGTTGTGTTGAAAATATTGATTTAAATGTTGTCATACGTACATCCTTTGTATAATATTAGAAATACATTAAATTCTGTTGCTTAGAAATTAAGCAATTAATGTATATATCTATTTTTATTATATATAAATATTATTAAGTAATAAAGGCTAAATTTAAATATAATGCTATTTAGAATTTAAAAGCTTTATTCTTGGCAACAAACTCTTGATAACTGAAAAGTTCATATTTTAAAAATAAAAGGATACCATTTTCACGGTATCCTTTTATTTTATTTGCTAATTCTTATTTCTTGGAATTTGTATAAGCTTCAAATACCTTCTGGGTAATTGTTCCACCGATTTTGCCGGCTTCTCTAGAAGTTAAGTCACCATTATAGCCCTGCTTTAAATTAACGCCAACCTGAGATGCTATTTCATACTTCATATTCTCGAATGTTGATTTACTTCTTGCCATAATCATATTCCTCCTTATAAGATAAGTTTCACCATAATCACTAATTAGTGAATTCAATTGGTGTACTAATATAATCTGCAATATTAATAAAAATATAACGGAAATATATTACTAAATGACCAGTACTTACTGACCAGCTGTATATCAATAGTCAGTATAGTTTTTAAGATTTTTCTTTTTAATCAAAGTGGCGTCTGAAAGCAACGCCACTTTGATGCTAAATTAATGATGGTTTCTAACTGTCTCTTGTTCTCTGAATAATAAACTGATGGTGTATAAACCAGCGATACCCACAATGGCAAATATTGATCTTGTAATTAGCGAAGTAGCTCCAAATATTGAGCCTACTAAGTCATAATTAAATAACCCTACAGAAAGCCAGTTTAGAGCTCCAATGATTACAACGATTAATGCTACTCTATCCAAAGATGTTCTCATGGTCACAACTCCTTCTATATTTTATTTGACTAAGATATAAGCTTTTAATTAATTAAGCTTATTTAATCAGTTATATTATCTGAATACATTTGATTTTTATACTTAGAAATTTTATTGAATTAAAACTATATGCATTACAGCATTTTTTATCAAAAATAATAACCGCACTCCCTATTAAACAGGGAATGCGGTGTATTTAAATAACCGTCTGAATAATCAGGCAGTTAGTATTGAAATGTTAGTATTGAAACTTATTGGCTTTATAAAAAGTCTTATAAATTATAAAAATATCAATACTGACATGCTCTTCTTTAGTATAATATGAAATATAAAAATTATGTGTGATACCTAAAATTAACTATAATCAAAAATAATTCAAAATTATATCTTTTGTAAAGACAAAATTGGAGGTTAGGATGAATCCTATTGAAATACCAAATATACCTACAAATGATGTTGTTGTAGTAATAATTGATAGAAGAGCATCTGATAAAATTAAAGAGATTTTAAAACAGCAAAATATATTATTGATTGAAACGCTGCCGCATCCAGATATATACCCTGCAATAGCTTATCATCCTGACATGATGTTTCATCATATACAAGGTAATATTATTGTCTATGCTCCCAATACTCCCCAGTCAATAATAGATGAGCTGATTAGTATTGGCTTTGACATGATAAAGGGTCAAACTGTACTCAGGGATAAATATCCTTATAATATTGCATATAACATAGCAAGAGTAGGAAAATATGCTTTTCATAATACAAGATATACTGATCCTGTTGTAAAAGAGTTGCTTTTAGATAGAGGAGTAGAATTTATTCATGTTAGTCAGGGTTACTCAAAATGTTTAACATGTATTATTAATGAAAATAGTATAATTACCTCTGATAATGATATCTATAGAAAGGCAAAATCAGTAGACATAGATGCATTACTAATTGAACCTGATAAGTCAATAAGACTAGAACCTTTTGATATGGGATTTCTTGGAGGAGCAACTGGCTTGATTGGAAGAAATAAACTTGCATTTACAGGTGACTTAAAGTTCCATAAGAACTTTAAAGAAATATTATGTTATTTAAGTTTAAAAAATGTAGACATGGTTATGCTTAATGATGATAGATTAATGGATTTAGGAACTGTAATTCCTATAATACAGAAATAATCTTTATCGTGTAGTACCGATAAAAATTGCAATGCATATAATGTAGCAAGACTTTATAAGGGCGAATTCGTTAAAATATATTTTAAAGAAAAAGTGTTTAAATTATTTTTTAGCATAAATTGCAAAACGCTCATTGCATACAAATTTTATCAAGACATATACTACACACGAAGGGAAGTGAAGTTGATGCAATATCAATATCTCTCTATAGGAGTTAACGATAACGCAGAAAACATTGTACAACAAATTGAAAAAGAGCTTGTGCAACTAAAAGAAAAAAGAATTAATTATTATATAAAAGAGATAGATTTTGAGGGTACAACTTCCGTAATATGTAATATAGAAGAAGATGGGTTAGTTCCGAATAACTTAAATCAATATGAATTACTTAAATATCATGTGTCAAGTGCACTTGCTGAGCATGTTATTAAGGAGTACGAGGAGAAATTGCTAATTAGAATAATAAATAGCAATTATGGATATTTTAATGCAAATGAAAAAAAAGACATTTTAAGAATTTCACAGAAAAAAATAAGAAACGATGATAATGTGTTTTTTAATACGTTATTTCAAATTAGACGACGAAATATGATTGTTAAAAAATTTTTGGAATACTTTGAGGGCTCTAGCAACATAATTCTCGATGGTTTTATAAACTTTAGACTAAAGGATTATAGTAAGGAACTTGAGGACATAATTGATGATGCAGTGGATGATTTCTTAATAGAAAGAGAGTACAAAGAGTTTATAAGGCTTCTTAAGTATTTTGTTGAAATACAAGAGTCAAAATTTAATGTTGTACACGTGATTATGCAGCAGGATGAGAAATATATACTATTAGATGAAAAAAAGTATGAAATTACAAATGATTGTATGCAAGACTTTTTATATGATTTGCCCGAAACAGAGATAAACCATGATGATTTATTAGTTAGTTCATTAATTTCACTAGCTCCCCAAAATATAGTGGTTCATAACTGGCAGAAGTTTAAGAATCAAAAACTTTTAGATACCATAAAAAACATTTTTTCTGGGAAGGTTGTTCTATGTAATGGTTGTGGTGAATGTGAATATAATTTAATAAAAATAGACAAAAATGAGTAGTACTTTATGTTAATTGGAAATTTGTTACTATGTTTTTTTGTAATATATATTGACAAAATGGTAGTATATAAATACAATATATTGTGTAATTATATTATATTTGTATAGGTAATACATTATTTAGTAATATAATTATTTGTTTTTGTGAATAAAATACTTCGTATCTGCTTATATGCATATGAAGTACTTTATATATTACAAAAGATTAAAAAATGCAAAACGATTGATAAGTTTTAAAATATACAATAGAAAAAATTTAATAATTACTAAAGAAAAACTGTCCGGGAAAATGAAAAGAGAGTCTTATGACTCTCTTTTTACCTATATGTGAAATTAACTATATGATTTAGCTGTATTAATAGCGCAGTTAAGAGTAATTAGTTGCTAAAGGGACTATTTATATAGTCTGAGGTTACATATTTGTTGTTATAGAAGACTATTTCAGGAGGAATACTTTTTGAAGGTTATAGGATTTATTGGACCAAGTGGTACAGGCAAAAGCCATAGAGCTTCATGGGTTGCAAGAGAACATGGAACTGACTATATTATAGATGATGGATTACTGATTAAGGGCAATCAGATAATTGCTGGAATTTCTGCTAAGAGAGAAAGTACTAAAATTGCTTCAATTAAGAGGGCACTTTTTACGGATAAGAAGCACACAGAAGATGTAGTTAATACACTTAAAAGATATAACACCCATGCATTATTGATTATTGGAACATCAGAGGGAATGGTTGAAACAATAGCTGAAAGGCTTGGAGTTGCACCAATTACTGAAAAGGTATATATTACAGATGTTGCCAGTGAATATGAGATTAAACAAGCACTTTCTACAAGAAGAGAACAGGGCAAGCATGTTATACCTGTTCCTACCTTTGAAATAAAAAAGGATTTTTCTGGCTATTTCTTAGATCCCCTTCAGATTTTCAGAAGAAAGGGAAAAGGTAGCTACCAGCTTGTAGGTGAAAAATCTGTTGTACGCCCTACCTTTAGCTATATGGGGAACTATACTATATCTGATTACACTATATATCAAATAGTAGAGCATGTAACCTCCAGTATTGAAGGTGTATCAAAAATATCTAGATTCAGAGCTGAAAACAGACCTGATGGTATATATATAGAGATGGATTTAGTGCTAATCTATGGCTGTTTGATAAAACAGCTTTTAAGAGAAGTTCAAGAGAAGGTAAGCGAACAAATTGTTCACCTAACGGCACTAAACATTAAAAGGATGAATGTAGTTGCGAAGAGTTTGGTAATGGATAAAAAGCAGAATTAGAGGTTTACATCTATTGTGGGTTGTAATTAATAACTTCAACTTTTGGAATTAATATCTTCAACGATTGGAACATAAAAACTTCATATTTTAGTAAATAAACCGAGTAATTTCAATAGTTATAGGGATTTGATAAAATAAATCTCTATAACTATTTTTTTTATTTAAACATAAATCGATAATAAAAAATACATAATGCCTATACTAGGATATAACTGCCAAACTTCGTAAGAGGCTAATAATGATGTTAAAAATCGTAGGTGTTAAACATATCAATGGAAAGTTGAGTAATTAATTCAACACTTGAAAAAGTGCGATGCATAACGATTGACAAATAATTACAATATATATATAATGGTAGTAAAATTTATTATTGATTGAATAAATGTTAATATATAACAAAGCAGATTATCATGTTATTGCTATTCAATAAGCTACATAGGTTACTCGATGGAGTAGTGATGTAATATAAATAGTGTATGCAAGAGGAGATAAGGACATGGATATAACTAAAATTGCGTTTAATAATTTTATGAAAATAAAAAAAACCAATAAGGAAGAATATATTTTTGAGATACAGGATGAGCCACAATACTTGAATCATTTGGAAACAGTTCATGCCAGTGTTCAGTTTGCTCTTGCAGAAGCGACGAGTGGTCAATATTTGATGAAGGTTTTCGAAGAATATACGGAAAAGGGGGTTATTCCAGTAGTAAGATCTGTTGAAGTTAAATATAAAAAGCCTGCCAGAGGGGCCATATTTTCTCATGCAACCATGAACGATAAAGATATAGAGAAGGTTAAAGATAATTTAAATGTCAAAGGACGTGCGCTGTTTGATGTTATTGTTAAAGTGTATGATTCAGATAATGAGGTTACAATGCTTTCAAAATTTACATGGTACATCCTAATTAATAAGTTAAATGAAAAAAACAATTTCTCTTAGGAGAGTTCGTAATGGTAGCAGAACCAATACTTACAGTAAAGAATTCGGGAAAATATTAGGAATTAAGAGATGGAAGAATTAAAGCAGGAATGCTGGTGCATATCTTGGTTTTAAACAGGCTATGGTAAAGAAACGAAAATCTAGGTGTTTGCTACTAAAACATGATTTCTATCTAGGAAACAGAAGGTACTACTTTATGTCAGAGTACAAAAATGCTTGAGTTCCATAAAAAAATTAGGTTTTAGTTTAAATCAAGTAATTTTGGAAATTATTCAAAATTGTACGAAAGCATAGAATTTATATAAAGCTTGAATTAATTTAGTGCCTTAAGCACAATGAGAGGAATGTGATGCCAATATGAAAATACTGCTGATACAACCAAAAGCTCATAAACTTATTAAAGGGATGGGTACAAGGTTTAAGCTCCCACCATGGTCGCTTTGTGCAGTCGCTGGAGTAATACCAAGAGAGCATGAAGTCTCAATTGTAGATGAGATGTTTGAGGAAATAAACTTTGATGAAAAAGTTGACCTGGTAGGTATTACAGGGACAACATCTGCAATAAAGCGGGGATATGAGGTTGCGGACGAGTTTCGTAGGAGAGGAATTAAAGTAGTAATGGGAGGAATTCATGTATCTGCGGTGCCAGAAGAAGCCTTGGAACACTGTGATACAGTTGCAGTAGGCGAAGCAGAACTGATTTGGGAAGATATCGTTAAGGATGCTTTGAAAGGCAATCTAAATAAAACATATACGTCAGATGTCTTTTTTGATATGAAGGAATTGCCCAAGCCACGGCTTGATTTGATAAAGTATCCTGAAAAGTATACCGTATATCAATATGTTCAAACAACACGAGGATGTCCTTTTAATTGTGAGTTCTGTTCAGCTACAAAATTCTCGGGCAACAAGTATCGCAATCGTCCTATCGATGAAGTTATTGAAGAAGTTAAAACTCTTGACAGATCAAAGCCAATATTCTTTGTTGATGACCATATCGGAGTAAACCCTAAGTATACAAATGAATTATTTGAAAAGCTTGTTCCACTTAAGGTTAAATGGGCAAGTCAAACAGGTGTAAAAACTGCTAGTAGGGAAGGCTTCATGGAGCTTGCAAGTAAAAGTGGATGTATATTCATGTTTATCGGATTTGAGTCAATCAATGAAGATAGCTTGAAGCAGTCAAATAAAAACCAAAACAATCCCAAAGAATATAGAAAAATTATTAAACGGGCTCATGATAATAAGATTCTCATTCAGGGAGCTTTTGTAATCGGACTGGATCAGGACAAGGCTGATGTCTTCAAAAGATTGCATAAATTTATTGATAAAATGAAATTTGATTGTATACAGTTTAATATACCTTATCCTTATGTAGGAACACAACTACGTGAACGATTAATAAAAGAAAACAGAATCACAAGTCATGATTATGATAACTATATACTTGATGGAGTTAACTTCATACCTAAAGGAATGACCCAGGAACAACTGTTTCAAGGGTACCGATGGTTATATCAAAAAAACTCGTCAATTTGGACTTTGTTTAAAAGAAGTTTCAGAAAGATACTTCAAGGACAGTTATTTAATAGTATATTTGCATTTAAGATAAATCTTGGAACAAGACGCGGATTTAAAATAATGAAAAAATATAGCGAGAAGTATAACCCAATTAAATATTCTGAGGCAAATACTGCCAGTAATAAAGTTGTAGTCTAGTACCATACATAAAATTGTCAATTGAAAGTAATGTCTAAGGAAGTGTCTTTATACTCAAACCATAAGGATAGTTTTCCACAAATGTGTATTTCCCACACAATAAAAAATTAAATTACCTCGAGAATAAATTTATTTTTTAATTGACACAACTGAAAGAATCTATTATTAAAGGATGGCAATTGCTTAAAGGGGGTAATTTTGAACTATGGATACACATCAGAATCTTGTAGAAATGCTTGAAGCACTAAAATATGTGAGTGATAAAGGTATTACTCACATATATGGTGATGATGAAGAAATTTATATTTCATATAAAGATTTATATAATAATGCTTTAAATATACTATATAACCTTCAAAGCATAGGTATGCAAAAGGGCGATGAACTGATTTTTCAAATTAACGATAATGTCACTTACTTGAATGTTTTTTGGGGATGTCTCTTGGGCGGAATTATTCCAATTCCTATTTCAGTTGGAAATAACGATGAGCATAGGGCTAAAGTGTTAAAAATATGGACTGTTCTCAATAATCCACATATAGTCATCGAAGAAAAAATTCTTTCTAATTTGGGAAAGCTTGCACAAAGCATCGGTAAGCAAGATTTATTTGAGGTAATAGAAAAAAAGAAAATATGTCTTGAAGAGATTTATAAACTAAAAGGTGACGGGAGAGTATACAATCCGAAATCTGAAGACATCGCATTTGTTCAATTTTCATCAGGTTCTACAGGCGACCCCAAAGGAGTTATCCTAACACATGAAAATCTAGTAACAAATATTGATGGTATGACATATTCTTGCAGTGCAAATAAAGAGGATTCGTTTTTGAGCTGGGTGCCGCTTACACATGATTTGGGAATGATAGGATACCATTTGTGGCCACTTTATTTGGGGGTAAACCATTTTATTATGACTACCACCCTTTTTATACGTCGACCTGTCATATGGATGAAAAAGGCTCACCAACATAAAGCTACTATGCTTTCATCACCTAACTTTGGGTATGCTTATTTTCTCAATCATTTTGAACCCTATATGGGATTAGAATGGGATTTGTCTAATATTCGAATCATTTTTAATGGTGCAGAGCCAATTTCAGTAGAACTTTGTGATAAATTTCTAAATACATTAAAAGAATTCGGGTTAAAAAGAGAATCTATGCTTACCGCGTATGGTCTTGCTGAGGCGAGCATTGGGGTGGCTTTTCCGGAACTTGGGAAAGTATATGAAAAAATTAGTGTAAACAGATATTCGCTTAATATAGGACAAATAGTTGAGGAAGCTGATGGAGTCACGGGGAATGATATTATAGAATTTGCTGTAGAAGGATATCCTATCAAGCATTGCTCCATCAGAATATGTGATAAGGAACACAAAGAGTTAAAGCAGATGACAGTGGGATATGTACATATAGGCGGAAAGAATGTTACTCAAGGCTATTATAATAACAAAGAAGCCAGCGATTCATTGATAACCTCCGATGGTTGGGTCAATACTGGTGATCTTGGATTTATCAATACAAAGGGACAGCTTATAATTACAGGAAGAGCAAAGGATATAATATTTGTTAGAGGACAGAATTTCTATCCACATGACTTAGAACGGCTGGCTTTTGATGTGGAAGGGGTTGAAACTGGAAAGATTGCAGTTTGTGGTGTATATGATAAGGAGAGCTTCAATGAGGAAATAATCGCTTTCGTCTTATTTAAAAGAAAAGTAGAGGAATTTGTACCCATAGCTGTAACGGTTAAGAATATTATAAACGAAAAAATAGGGCTTCAATTAAAGCATGTTATACCGGTAAAAGATATTCCAAAAACGACAAGTGGAAAGGTGCAAAGATATAAGCTTGCGGAGCAATTCCAGAAGGGAG
Organism: Bacillota bacterium; assembly: GCA_023398105.1. Lineage (GTDB taxonomy): Bacteria > Bacillota > Clostridia > Acetivibrionales > DSM-1351 > Ruminiclostridium. The sequence continues at coordinate 37,346 of JAEWST010000032.1, forward strand.
CTTATGACAGCAGCATTGAGAAGCTGGCACAGCTTTTTGCAGAAAATGTGGAATGTGCTGAGATGAACTCTGAGAAGGCAGACGATAGTAAAACGGAAAATTCTGACAAGGATGCATTGAGCATACAAAACTGGCTTGTTAAAAAAATCGCAGTGGTAAAAAACCTTATGATTAAACAGATCGGACTGGAAGAGTCGTTTTCCAGCTTTGGGCTCGACTCTGTTAAAATTATCAGAATAGCATCTGAACTAAGTGATTGGCTGAATAGGGAGGTCTCACCAACTTTAATATATGATTATGTAACGATAAAGAAATTATCTCAATATTTAGCTGGAGAACAACCCATAAAGAATCATCAGGCAAATGTACAGGGGCAGCCTGACCCATCTGAAGTTATGGAGGGAATTGCGATTGTAGGTATTGGTTGTCGGTTTCCGAAAGCTTCAAATCCGGAAGAGTTTTGGAGTTTACTGGTGGAGGGCACAAATGCTGTCACTGAAATACCGGAGGATAGAAATTTATACAGCAGTGAAAATCTATCCTCAGTTGAATGGCCAAAGTGGGGAGGATTTATAGATAAAGTTGATGAATTTGATCCTCTTTTCTTTGGGATTTCTCCACGTGA
>JAEWST010000106.1 GCA_023398105.1 Bacillota bacterium
ATTAGATGATAAAAAGTATCTCGTAAGACAATTACAACAGCTAGATGAAAAAGTTTTTGCTGGGGCATTTAGATGTTTAGTTTCAAAGACAAAGCAAAATTATATAGAAGAATTAATGAAATAAAAATATACAGAGGAGTGAAAACTCCTCTTTTTTAATTCATCATTTCTAATTGATAATGAAAATCATTATCATTTTAAATTTGCTGTTTACTTGAAAGAACTCAAAAATACAGCGCAAAATTAAAATTCTGTTTATAAACAGAAGATTTAAGTCACGAAAATTTTTTTAAAAAAATTAAAATTACTATATCATTCGACTAAAAAATATGGTATAATATAATTGTTGGAAAGGTTATGGGGAGTTTTAGAATTATGAAAGTAAAATCTCTGTTTAACGTTTCAAAATTTCATATGTAGTAACATTTTAAATGTTATGTAAGCCAAGATGAAAACGGACATATCATAAGATAATTTAAAAAATGTCATGTAAAAATGACATTTATTTTTTTATCTTTAATTATTGTAATATTTATTTTAATTATTTAGTTGTTATTGTACATAAAATTATCTGTTTACTTTTGACGTTGTTCGAATTAATTTATTACTAAAAACAGATTCGAACACTTGGTTATTAATACGACATCTTAACATTCAATTGAATTTACATATGAAATTTAATTAAATTTCTTATTAATACGTTTAAACAATCGAAATTAATTAATAAGCAATTGTTAATTGCATTTCATATTAAAAATTTAATGTAATTTAATAAATCATACTTAATGATATAAATTAATTATATACATAATGAGTTTATATGATCTAGCAAATAAATCAATATTTGATTCATTAATTAAAAAATTACGTATTTGTATTTAAAAGCATTAAACATGTATTAAAAAATGATTTTAAATAATATTATTATAGTCTGTTTTATATCAAATATATTTACTATATCATGTCTATTGAATTTGCATTTTTTATTTAAGAATAAGAACATTTTAAATAATCCTCTTCATTATTAATGATATTAAAATTATACATTAATATAATTAACATCTAATTATTATGATTTAATTAAAATGTTTTTATCAATCACATAATACATTAATTGATATTTAATTTAATGTTTTGTTATTATATGATATTTAAAATTCAATGACTTAAATTAAATTATATGTTTAATTATCATTTAATTTTCTCATATGCAATTTAATATATATTGTTATTTGAATTAAATAGATATCATTACTAAAAAATGTATTGTTTACTAAAATGAACAATACAAATGAATTAAAAAACAAAATTTCTATTTTAAAAAAACTTTAAAAATTGTATAATTAATATATAATTAAGGAAAGGATAATTGAAAAATAACAAAAATTAATTTATCTGATTAAAAAATTTTAAAAATATTGTATAATAAATACATAATAAGAGGAGGTTATAATTATGGAAAACAAACAATATCTAAACATTGAATTTTATGGAGATATGAAATCATTAGAAGCTGATTATGCTAACCAATTAAAAAACTATTCGTTAGCAATAATTGATAAAGTCATATCAATACAATATGCTGATATATATTGTGATGATACTACTGTTGAAGGTAAAGTAATAATGACCAATAACGATACTCTTGAATTTAGAGGAGATTCACAATCGCAAACATTAAAAATTAATAATGAGAAAATTGATATCAATACAGATGCAGACTTCATATTAAATTTGATATTTTCAGAATATACAAAATATATTTATTCAAAATTAAATTTTTAAAATAGGCTTTGTTAGATGAAGTTGTTGATATGAGTATACTCATATCAACAAAAAACTGAATAAAATTAAGATTGCGTATAATATAGTACATAATATGTAGATTTGACGAAGTAAAGTGAGGTGATTTTTATAAAAGACAAACTAATAATTGCGAGTTTTTTATCAAACTTATTTTATTCAGCAAGCTATCCAGCAGTGCATAGTTATTTGATGAAAACAGTAGGACAAAGAATGATTTCTATAAATGCTTTATGTACATGTATGGGAGGAATTATACTTCCATTTGTATGGAACAAATATTCTGATAAGTTATATAAAAGATATAATGTAATGCTTGCAACCGAATGTATAATATATATTTTAATTTTAATAATGCTTTTAACGAATAACATGGGACTGATAACATACTACATTTTAGATACTATATGTTTTACATTAGTTACAAAAAATATAATATGTGGTGGAAATAAGTTAAGGGCAAAGAGATACAGTAATGAAGCTGATAGAGTAAAGTATGATAACAACTTACAAATGGCAACTAATATAAGTAGTATGATTGGTTTTGGAATAAGTGCAATATTTACACTTAGTATGAAACAAGCTTTTATATTATCTACTATAGGAATTTGTATTGATAACATATTTTATTATTCAGCATGGAAAGAATAATGCACGATACTTTTAAAATAAAAGGTGGCAACACCTTTTTTTTGATTTGTTCAAGATGTGCAATTTATATTGATAATGATAATCAGTTTCAATTAGTTTATCGCACATTAACGATAAGATGAACTTCTCTTATCTATTTAACATCAACATACTTAAAGAATACTGATAATGCCTCATCATAACTTTTTGAGGATGTAACCTCATCTATCAATTGAATTTAAATAATGTAGAGAAATTTTTAAAAAATCTATTTCAAAATTCTACAAAAAAGTGTATAATTAATATATAATAAAGGTTAAGGAAATTGGAGGTAATAATTATGAAAAAAGTTGATGAAATTAAAATTGGTAGAACTTATTGTATAGAATTGGAAGGAACACAAAAAATAGTAAATGTAAAAAGTATTGAAAAAAGTGATGAATCAACATATTATTTAAATGGCAATGTAAAAATTGATTTTTCTAGCATGACAATTAAAGAACTAGATGATAACGATAAAGTTAAATGGTGTAGAGAAAATTGCTGCGGATGTGATTATTGCTGTGGATGTAAAGAAGATGGAAGCAAATGCGAATATGCACCATCAATTGAAGCAATAAAAAAAGAGATAGAAATTAATCAAATGTAGAGGAGATGAATTCTCCTCTTTTTTAATGCATCATTTCTAATTGATAATAAAAATCATTTTCACTTTAAAACAGCTGTTTACTTTTAAAAATGAAAAAGTACAGCGAAAATTAAATTTTCTGTTTATTTAAAATTTGTTTTTAAAAAATAAAAGAACTATTTTAAAAGTCTACAAAAAAGTGTATAATTAATATATAATAAAGGTTAAGGAAATTGGAGGTAATAATTATGAAAATGGAAT
>JAEWST010000120.1 GCA_023398105.1 Bacillota bacterium
AAAAACCACTTGTGGTTTTTGTAGCTCGAAAATACACCTTGTTTGTACATACTTTATTTTCGAGCTATTACATTCAGCGGCGTTTCATCGAGGCGGGAGATATTCTCACCGCCTGATAACCAAAGTGCTACCCGCCACTAATAGAAGTGGGGGACATTTTTTTGCCTCGTTATATGAGAAACACTGTAAATTAAATAAATAACCGTGTTTCCTTTTTTGAATAGGTATTATATAATACAAGAGTATGTATATTGACGAAATAGAGGTGCTTTCTAGTGTTTTCTGTAACTATAAAAGAAATAATAGAAGAGTTTCAATTAGAGGAACTGACTGGACGTAAGGATTTTGAGGAAATAGTGATTACATCAGCCGATGTAAATAGACCAGGATTACAATTAGCAGGATACATGGAGTATTTTGGAACTGATAGAATGCAGATTATAGGCAAAGGAGAAACGGCATACTTAATGCAGCTTCGGGAAAGCGACAGATATAGAAGGCTAGATAATTTCTTCAAATGCGGATTCCCTTGTATGGTTGTTGCAAGAGGACTTGGTGTATTTCCTGAGATGATTGAAGTAGGAAGAAAATATAATATACCAGTTCTTAGAACAGATGACATAACATCTAGATTTATGAGTGGTGTTATCAGGTATCTTAATGTTCAATTGGCACCTAGAACAAGTATGCACGGTGTACTGGTAGAGGTTTACGGTGAAGGTATACTTATACTTGGTGAAAGCGGTGTGGGAAAGAGTGAGATTGCACTTGAACTTGTAAAAAGAGGGCATCGTCTTGTAGCAGATGATAATGTTGAAATTAGAAAAGTATCGGATAGAACACTTGTAGGTACAGCTCCTGATATAATAAGGCATTTCATAGAAATCAGGGGAATTGGAATATTGGATGTCAAAAATTTATATGGTGTTGGCTCTGTAAAAATGACAGAAAATATAAATCTTGTTATTAAATTAGAGCATTGGAATGACAAAAAGGTATATGACAGGTTGGGGCTTGAAGATGAATTTACAGAAGTACTGGGCTTAACTGTTCCTTGTCTAACTATACCTGTAAGTCCTGGAAGAAATTTGGCTATCATAGTAGAGGTTGCAGCGATGAACAACAGACAAAAGAAGATGGGATATAATGCTGCACAGGTTCTTAGTGAAAGAGTATTAGGTAATATTAATAAAAATACTATATACAAAGAATCTGGATATATGGGTTAAGGATTAATCAAACTCTAGGAGGGGAAAATTGAAAATAATAGCTGATACACATACTCACACAATTTCAAGTGGGCATGCATATAGTACAATTCAGGAGAATGCAAAAGAAGCATTTACTAATGGAATACAAATGATAAATATGTCAGATCATGGTCCAGCTATGTCAGGTGCTCCGTTTCGATACCACTTTGGCAATTTGGAAATAATACCTGACACACTGTATGGTGTTCGTGTTTTAAAAGGCGTAGAGTTGAATATTATTAACTATAACGGGGAAATTGATTTAGATGATTACTATTTAGAAAAAATGGATTTGGTGCTAGCAAGCTACCATGATATATGTATTAAGCCAGCAACAATTGAGGAGCACACAAATGCTGCAATACAGATATTATCAAATCCATATATAGATGTTTTTGCCCATTCAGGTAATCCACAGTTTCAAATAGATATAGAAAAAGTAGTTAAAGCCGCAAGAGATAATAATAAGCTTATTGAATTAAATAATCAATCTGCACTTGTTAGAAAGGGTAGTGAAAAAAATTGCCTTCAAATAGCTCAAATGTGTAAAAAACATGGTGTAAGGATAGCAACAGGAAGCGATGCACATATTAGCTTTGGTATTGGTAAATTTGATTTTGTCACTGAATTGCTTAAAGAAGCTGATGTACCTGAAGAATTGGTTATTACAACTTCAATAGAAAAAATGGATGAATATTTGCATGAGAGAAGAAATAGAATTATGAATTTATCTAAAGCATAGTATTAAAGCTTTTTGCATGGCATATACTGATTTTAGTGGCTAGTAGGAACTAATAATTATTATTATTTTAAGTTATTTTGTCAACTTTTACATTTAAAAATTCTATCGGTGCGGAGAATTCTTCCACACCTACAATTTTCAACTGCGAATGTTGTATAAATTAGGTTAATTCTAAAAATATAGAAGAGTTTATTTCTAGAGTTATTTGAAAGGGGGGATAGGATATTGCAAAATAATGAGCTTGTTAGTAAACTTAATAACATTTTGGGAGAAAAAAAAGTATATATTAATGAACCTATGAGCAACCACACTTCGTTTAAAATAGGCGGACCAGCAGACCTTATGATTTTGCCTGACAGCAGTGAGCAGATTGAGGAGACTATCAAGTGCCTTGTCAGTGCCAAAGTACCATATTTGGTCATGGGTAACGGAACTAATCTTTTGGTATCTGACAAAGGCATTCGGGGTGTAGTTATTAAAATATATGACAATATGGACAGATATTCGGTTGATGGTGAATTTATGGAGATTGAGGCTGGAATGCTTATTTCAAAAGCCTCAAAAATAGCACTTCAAAATTCGCTTTCGGGTCTTGAATTTGCAGAAGGGATTCCTGGTACTATAGGCGGAGCGGTTACAATGAATGCTGGAGCATATATTGGTGAGATGTCTATGGTAGTTGATGAGACAGAATATCTTGATGTAAATGGAAGAATAGTTACGGTAAGAGGCAAAGAACATGATTTTTCCTATAGAACAAGTGTTATCCAAAAAACAAAAGGAATTGTTTTAAAAACACGCTTAAAGCTCAAATTTGGTGAAAACCCAAAAATTAAAGAAGCAATGGATGATTTCAACTTTAAAAGAAGAGATAAACAGCCTCTTGAATGGCCTAGTGCTGGTAGTGTTTTTAAAAGACCGCAAGGATATTTTGTGGGCAAGCTAATTGATGATTGTGGACTAAGAGGATATGGCATAGGCGGTGCAAAGATATCAGATAAGCATAGTGGTTTTATTATTAACACGGGTGTTGCTACTTGTAAAGATGTACTTGAATTAATTAGCTATATTCAAAAAACTGTAAAGGGAAAGTTTAATGTAGAACTTGAGCCTGAGCTAAGGATTATCGGAGACTTTAATAAATAGAGATTTTGCTAATTATAGGGTGTCAAGAAAACACATCAGAATATTTATTGGAATAATTACATGTGAAAGATTTGGAGGATACAAATGAGATTTGTAATAGTAACTGGCATGTCAGGAGCAGGAAAAAGTCTTGTGACTAAATATTTAGAGGATATTGGTTTTTTCTGTGTTGATAATTTGCCGCCTTCATTAATTCTTAAATTTGCCGAAATTAGTGCTCAAAGTGAAGGCAAAATGGAAAAAATAGCATTAGTTATAGATATTAGGGGCGGTGAGCTCTTGCATGATCTTTTTCCAGCTCTTGAAGAGATTAAACAGTCGGGTTTTTCTTACGAGATATTGTTTTTAGAGGCTGCTGATGATGTTCTTGTTAAGAGATATAAGGAAAGCAGAAGACAGCATCCATTATCTCAAGAGGGAAGATTATTGAAGGGAATAAGAGAGGAACGTAAGGCTCTTGAAAAAATAAAAGCTAAAGCCAATTATATAATTGATACGTCAACACTAGCCACTCGTCAGCTTAAGCAGGAAATAAACAACATATTTTTAGAGGGAAAGACCTTTAGGGGTATAATAATTAATATTGTTTCATTTGGCTTTAAATATGGAATACCAACAGACTGTGATTTGGTTTTTGATGTTAGATTTATACCTAATCCATATTATATTGCACCAATGAAACTGAAAACTGGTAAGGATGAAATGGTAAAGGAATTTGTACTAAATGCACACGAAACAAAGGAGTTTATTGAAAAATTAGATGATATGCTGGATTTCCTTATTCCAAATTATATAAAGGAAGGGAAGTCACAACTGGATATTGGAATTGGATGTACAGGCGGCAGACACAGATCTGTTGCCATAGCTGATGAGGTTTTCAGAAGACTGCAAGAAAAAAAACACAGAGCCGTTATTGAACATAGGGATATTGAGAAAGATAGCAGAGGTGTTGGTAAATGAGAGCAACAGACTGGGCAGTACCAGGAGCTAGAATAAAAAGGTGGGGGTTGCTGCTTGCGGTAGGACTAATACTTGTATGTTTAAGTATTACATTTGCTATAGATTATTATACTAAAGGCGTCTTATTTATTTTTTTAATGACTATTTCAGCGTTGATGGGTGTAGGCTCTGTATTGTTTGCACTAAAGTCATTTGCAAGTTCTTTGTTATCAGTATTGAGCCATAACAAAATTAATACCTTTAATCCAGAGGGTTTGAGCAGTCTTCTTAATGAAAAAAGAATATCAGTAAAGGGTCCTAAAATAGTTGCTATAGGCGGTGGAACAGGTCTTTCCACAATGCTAAGAGGATTAAAGCAGTATTCTTCAAATCTAACTGCATTGGTAACGGTAGCAGATGATGGTGGAGGTTCTGGCGTTTTAAGAGAGGATCTTGGAATGCTTCCACCTGGTGATATTCGAAATTGTATTCTTGCTTTAGCTAACACTGAGCCTATAATGCAAAAACTTCTTCAATACAGATTTCAGGATGGAATGCTTAAGGGGCAAAGCTTTGGCAATTTATTTCTAGCTGCTATGGATGGTATTTCTGATAGTTTTGAAGAAGCTGTCAAAAAAATGAGTGATGTTCTGGCTGTAACTGGTAAGGTTTTGCCTATTACTCTTGATGATGTAAGATTGTGTGCTGAAACAGACAGTGGAAATATTATTTTAGGTGAATTTAATATTGGGCATAGAGATTCAAATGATGTGTCAAACATTGAAAGAGTATATTTTAATCATAAAAATGTGAAGCCTTTAAATGAAGCTATTGCTGCCATCATGGAGGCTGATATAGTAGTATTAGGTCCAGGTAGCCTATACACCAGTATAATACCCAATCTATTAGTGGAAGGTGTATGTGAGGCATTGCAAAAAACAAAGGCTATTATTGTATATGTTTGCAATGTTATGACACAACCCTGTGAGACACAGGGGTATTCACTTAGCGACCATATAAAAGCTATTGAAAAACATACAAAAAAGGGAATAATAGATTTCTGTATTGTTAATACTGCTTCTATACCTAATGAGCTTAGGGAAAGGTATTTATTAGATGGGGCAGAGCTTGTAAAGGTTGATTCTGAGATAGTTGAAAAGATGGGGATAGAGCTTATTACAGGTGATTTTAAAGCTGTTAATAACAATTTGGTAAGACATGACTCTAATAAGCTTGCCAAAAAGATAATCGAATTGGTTTCAGAGTTTGTTTTGGCTCGTGATAAAGATAGAGTACTTGACTACTACTATGCAAGAGAAAGATTAAATTCATAAAGGGATAAAGGTAATCCAGCCATATGATGCTGATACTTAAAAAACCAGACAGGAGTGTGTTTAATATGGAGTTTGGAAAAAGCTTTTGGTATAGTTATGAGCAGGGAAGTGAGAGAGAATGGATTATTACAAATGGAATAGGAGGATATGCTTCGGGGACATTAATTTGTTCAAATAGCAGAAGATATCATGGTTTGCTTATAGCAGCTTTGAAGCCCCCCACAAGCAGACACTTACTTTTATCTAATCTTTTAGAGGATTTAATTTTTGAAGATGGCAAATCAGTATCTTTTTGTTCCTTTAAGACGTCAGACGGTTATATTAACAATGGCTTCCATCACCTTCAAAGAGTGAATTATCAGTATGTTCCTGAGTTTATATTTAGTTATCGGGATGTTTTCATAAAAAAGAAAATCGCTATGAAATATGGCGAAAACACAACTGTAGTTCAATATGAAATTAGAAATGGCTCAAAGAATGCTGTTTTTAAGCTTTCACCATTGGTTAATTATAGAGATCATCATCATCAAAGTCAATGTAGCTATTTGAATTTTGATATGGATATTAATAAAAATGAAATTAGTATTTCACCAAAGGGCTCTGATGTAACTATGAACTTTAGTACAAGCTCAGGTCAGTTCAAAAAGCTTGATAACTGCTATTTTTATAATATGCTTTATACAATAGAAAATCAGCGTGGTTTGGATAGCTTCGAGGATCATTTCATTCCTGGATATTTTAGTGTTGAGCTGAAGCCTTATGAATGTAAAACAATATCCTTTGTTGTAACTAGCGAGAAGCTTGAAAGCAGTAAAGTTGATGCTACTGAAGTAATTGCTTCAGAAGAAAATCGTCTTTGTGAGCTGCTGAGTATAAAGGAATATAAAAATAAGCTGTGCAGGAGGTTAGTTCTTGCTGCAGACAATTTTATTGTATATAGAAAATCTACAGATTCAAAGACTGTAATTGCTGGATATCCTTGGTTTACTGATTGGGGAAGAGACACAATGATAGCCTTCAGCGGGCTTACATTAGCTACAGGCAGATATAAAGATGCGGAGGATATTCTTTATACTTTTTCAAAATATGTAGAACATGGTCTTATTCCGAATATGTTTCCTGATGATGGAATGCAGCCTGCATATAACAGTGTTGATGCCGCTTTATGGTATTTTGAGGCAGTCTACAATTATTTAGAGTATACAAACAATTATAATTTCATAAAAGAAAAAATATATAGTTGTTTAAAGGAGATATTCACAGGTTTTAAAGACGGAACAATTTTTGATATAGGTATGACAGAGGATTGTCTTATTACCGCAGGAAATCCTCATACTCAATTAACATGGATGGACGCAAAGGTTGGAGATTGGGTTGTTACTCCACGACACGGAAAGGCTGTGGAAATAAACGCTTTATGGTATAATGCACTAATGGTTATGTCACATTTGGCAAATAAGTTTGAAGATAGGGATATATATATTAATTTAGCTCAGAAGGCTAAACAATCTTTTGATAAAGTTTTTTGGAATGGTTCTGATAATTGTTTATATGATGTAGTCAATGATTTTGGAAAGGATCCTAGTATACGACCAAATCAGATAATGGCTGTTGGCCTTTCGTATTCGGTTATTGAAGGGGATAAAGCAAAAAGCATTGTTGAAAAGGTATGGAAGGAACTCTATACACCTTATGGGTTAAGGTCTTTATCTCAAAATAGTCATCAATATAGGGGAGAATACTCTGGAGATGTCTGGAGCAGAGATGGTGCATATCATCAGGGAACTGTTTGGACATGGCCACTAGGAAGGTTTATTAAAGCTTACGTCAGAGTTAATGGCTCAACGGAAGAGGCTAGAAGGAATGCGTTAGATTTTATTATGCCGTTTATTGATCACATGAAGGATGGCGGCTTAGGTAGCATTTCAGAGATATTTGATGGAAATGTTCCCCATTATCCTAGAGGCTGTTTTGCACAGGCATGGAGCGTATCTGAGGTTTTAAGAGCTGCAATTGAGGATGCTCGGATAGAGGACATCGGACTTTAATATTTGCTTAAATTGAATAAAAATTTATACCTTTGCAAAGGGTAGATTACCTAACTTTGCAAAGGTTAATCCATTGTTTGTGATTTTTTTGAGCAAATTTGTTCGGGGTTATTGTTAATTTAAAAAGTGTTTTTAGGGAGTGAGTTAGGGTGTCTTTTTCAACTTTAGTAAAGGATGAACTTTGTAGAATAGAACTGCATGATGATTGCTGTAGAAAGTCTGAAATCATGGGGGTGATTTTAGCTGGTAATCTTTTTACCCATGAAAAAGGTTCAGGGAATGTTAAGGTTGTTACTGAAAATGCTGCATTTGCTAGAAGGCTATACTCTACAGTTCGGAAAGTATATGGCATAAGTCCAGAGGTATCTATCAGAAGGAGTAGCAAACTTAAAAAACATATTTCCTATTCAATAATTTTTGCATCTATTCAAATTATTAATAAATTAATCTATGATTTTGAAATAAGTGAATTTTATAATGATGAAGCGTTAGTTGAAAACTCAGCATTAATAAATATTTGTTGTAAGAAAAGCTTTATTAGAGCAGTCTTTCTATCGGGAGGCTCAGTTAGTGACCCTGAAAAAACCTATCATTTAGAAATTGCCACTCGAAATAGAAAATGTACAGAAATTATTAAAGAAATTCTAAAGGACTATGAGGTTAATGTAAAAATAATAATTAGAAAAGGCAATTATGTAGCATACATAAAAGAGGGAGAAAACATAGTAGACTTTTTAAATATTATTGGTGCCCATAGTGCGTTGATGGAGTTTGAAAATGTTAGAATACTAAAGGATATGAGAAATAGTGTTAATAGAATAGTAAATTGTGAAACGGCAAATCTTGAGAAGACGGTAAATGCTTCTGTCAGACAGGCTGAAAACATTAAATTGATTCAATCAAAAATAGGCATAAGAAATCTTCCTGAAAATCTTATTGATATTGCAAATCTAAGGCTTGAGAATTCTGAATTAAGTCTCAAGGAACTAGGTGAAATGCTCAATCCTAAACTGGGGAAGTCTGGAGTTAATCATAGGCTTAGAAAATTAGATGAAATAGCTAACAAAATTCGAGAAAAAAGTTGATTATGTTGGTGGTTGAATTTTAATATTAAAACAATTCTAAAAAAGGAAAAATCAGGGAAATAGAGAATTTAATACTTTGTGATATTATAGAAAAACTAATCTCATAGCTTTTTATATGAGATTAATAATGCAGTTAATTCATAAAGGGGGAAATTCGTTTTGGATGTAAAACTTTCAAAAAAGGGTACAACATTAATTATAAGAATTATGGAAGATATGGATCACCATTGTGCACAATATTTAAGACAAAAAATAGATAGCGAGCTTGTAAAGTCTACTGTAAAAAACATAATCTTTGATTTTTCAAATGTTAATTTCATGGATAGCTCTGGCATTGGCGTAATTGTTGGAAGATATAAGAATATTCAGAAATTAAACGGTAAAGCGGCAATTATAAATGCAAATCCAAAGATAATGCAAATATTTGAAATGTCAGGAATTTTAAAAATTATACCAGCTTATAATGATTTGGATATAGCCATTTCAAGTATGTGTGGTTAGAATTTTTATTGGCATAGCTGTTACTTTGTTTTAATAAAAAATGTAATACTGCTGATATGATGTAATGAAATTTTTCTACAATCGAAAAATTTCATTTTAAATCTAGGCGTTATAAATGCTTTAATGCAAATATGAGAGTGAGGAAAAGAAAATGCAGTTAATAAATGAAATGAAGCTGGAATTTATGAGTAAATCAAATAATGAGGCTTTTGGAAGAGTAGTTGCAGCAGCTTTTGCATCCCAGCTCGACCCAACAATTGAAGAATTAGCCGATATAAAAACTGCTGTTTCAGAGGCAGTGACTAATTCAATCATACATGGATATGAGAACGATTTGGGAGTTGTAGAAATGCATTGCAGGCTATTTGAAGAAGGAATAGAAATCATTATATCTGATAGAGGAAAGGGTATAGAGGATGTTGAATTGGCAAGACAGCCGTTATATACGTCAAAACCAGACATGGAGCGTTCTGGAATGGGTTTTACAGTGATGGAAAGCTTTATGGATGGTGTAGAAATAGCTTCCGAACTAAACAAGGGCACCACAGTAACAATGTTCAAAAAGCTAAAGAAGACTTAGCATGGATGTAGCTTTCCAAACTTAGTCGCCATTATTACGAGGAGGCAGTTCTCATCTCATACCCCCTTTCCGCTTTAAGTAGAGTGCTTAGTAAACACAAAGTGTTTCGTGTAAGGAAACCTAGGTGTTCCTAAAGTGTCCGTTTGAATAACTTGCGAATTAAGAAATTGCAAGTAATAGATGAACATTTTAGGCTATTAATAGCTTTGTGAAGCAAAATTTTTGAACTAGTACAGGTTCATTTCATGCTTTAATCAGAATTTTAATGCAGTTTAGGTTTAAAATGGTTTTACTTCAGGAGGCTTTAGCCTCAAACTTAAATAATCGGTTTTCAACTGATTGTAATTGACTTTAGTAATTGTGTTTATAACGAGGCAAGAAAATGTCACCCACTTCTATAAGTGGCGGGTACCACTTTGGTTATAATCCACATGGCAGATTTTTAAATTTGATTGTAAATAAATTCAATATATGTATAAAAATATATGTTTTTGCTAATAATTTATTATGAAATGTTTCGAATACACGCTAATTATTCATTCCAAAATACTGTGGTTAGTTAACAAAATATGTACAGGAAGGTTTAGAAAGCTATGAAGGATATAACAGATGATGAAGTAAAAAAACTTATTGAAGATGCTAAGGCTGGGAATAGACAGGCACAAACCATCTTAGTTGAAAAAAATGTGGGTCTTATTTGGAGCATTGTAAAAAGATTTCAAAATAGAGGCTATGAAATTGATGATTTGTTTCAAATAGGGTCAATAGGATTAATTAAAGCTATTAATAAGTTTGATGCTTCTTACAATGTAAAGTTTTCTACATATGCCGTTCCTATGATAATTGGAGAAATAAAAAGATTTATCAGGGATGATGGGATAATAAAGGTTAGCAGATCCCTCAAGGAGATTTCTTCAAGAGCACGAATCACTAAAGAGATTATGTGTAAGGAGCTAGGTAGAGAACCTACGATAACAGAAATTGCCACAAAAATGAATGTTTCGCCAGAAGAATTAGTTATGGCATTTGAAGCGGGCTGCACCCCTGAATCTTTATACAGTACAATTGGGGAAGGTGACAACTCTCCAATATTGTTAATAGATAGAATAAATGCGGATAATAATAGTAGCGAGATAGACCTAATTGATAAAATTGCAATAAGACAAATCCTTGATACCTTAGATACTAGAGAGCGCCAAATAATAATATTACGGTATTTTAAAGAAAAGACACAGGTACAGATAGCAAAACTACTTGGAATCTCTCAAGTACAAGTATCCCGTATTGAGAAGAAAATTTTAAATGAAATTAAGCTCAAAATGATTGCGAATTACAATTGATAATATTTCACATTTTAAATACAAATTAGTATAACAGTTAAGATTGAGGGATATTTTAATGTTAAAAACTATATCTTTGCAAAAGAAGAAAGCTCTATTGATTGCTTTAACAATATTAGTTTTGTGTGGTATTATTACCCTTATTGTATTATTTAATATAGACAATATTGAAATGCCTAGTAAGGCAGTTTATGTATTTAAACTAGAACAGTAAAAAAGTTATTTGAAGATATTTAATTCTAAGGCTTATTTGGAAATATTAGTTTATAATAATTATTAATAATTTAAATTTATTTTGTTAAGAATAAGATATAATAAATCAGCTTCCGCACATCAAAACGATATCGGTGCGGGAGACTTATCAGCGGTTTGTTGCCATAGTAATTGCAAGAATTTAGTAATGTTTCATCTCAGTGCTTTTAGCCATCGCACACATTCACCATCCATGGTTCATAGTGTGCTAAAACTGACATCGTGTTGGTTTTTCGGCAAAGTCACTTCGATTCACCAACTAATTCATGCAATTACTTTTAACCCAAATTTCCATTGATAAGTCTCCTACACCTACCGTTTTTAACTGGGAGTGTTGAATTGTTAATATATCTTTTTTTATTTTGTGAAGAATTAATGCCAGCCCTTTTTCTATATTTTACACAGGCAAATAATTGCCGATAGTGCATGTTTCTAGATTCTGGCATTGAAGAAGGAGTCCCCCCTTTATGGGTTGAATTAGGTTGATTGGGTAGTTTAGATAGTGTTTATTAGGTTTATGCATGTACGTAAAAATAGAGGTTCTCAATTGGAATTTTTACAAAATTTTTGTGCCCAAAGGCATGGGAGGTTATATGAAACAAGTTTTTACAAAAGAAGAGTATGCAGAACATGTGAAGAGTGTTTCGCCAAACTCGAAGTTGTTTGTTAATATGATAAAAGCATTTATTGTAGGAGGACTAATTTGTGATATAGGACAATTTATAACTAATGTGCTTAAAGCAAAAGGATTGGATTTAGATATGGTAGCAAATATTACCACCATAATTATGATTTTTTTAGGTGCATTGCTAACAGCTCTAAATGTTTACAATTTGATTGGAAAATTTGCAGGTGCAGGCTCAATTGTGCCAATTACTGGTTTTGCAAACTCAGTAGTATCGCCGGCAATGGAATTTAAAACAGAGGGATATGTTATGGGGATGGGAGCAAAAATGTTTGTAATTGCTGGTCCTGTAATAGTATTCGGAGTATGTACTGCTATGATAGTAGGAGTAATACATTATTTTATAGGATTTCTATAAAATACTCAAACTTGGCACATAATAAATCTATCGGTGCGGTAGAATTATCAATGGTTTGTTGCCAAAATAATGACTTGAATTAGTGCTGCCACACCTGATATTAATAGGCTTTAAGCTTTATATTTTACTGGGAAGTTTGAGTAAAATACTTATTACAGTTAAACAAGGAGACAATTATGGCAGAAAAACATATTGGCAAACAGACTGTTAGCTTAAATAATCCACCATCAATAAAGGCAACAGCTTCAATTGTTGGACCTAAAGAAGGTAAAGGAGATTTAAAAAAAGGTTTTGATTTTATAATGCCAGATGAGCTCTGGGGTGAGGATAGCTGGGAAAAGGCAGAAAGCAAGTTGGTAAGAGAGACATTTGCAAAGCTTTTGCAGAATTCAGGTCTTAGTAATGATAAAATCGAATATATTTTAGCTGGAGATTTGTTGAATCAATGTATAGCAGCAAACTATGGGCTTAGAGAAACAAATGTGCCTTTTCTAGGATTATATGGTGCATGTTCAACTATGGCAGAGTCAATGAGTATTGGAAGTATGCTTGTTGATGGTGGCTTTGCAGATAATGTTGTGTGCCTTACGTCAAGCCATTTTTGCTCAGCAGAGAAGCAATTCAGATTTCCTTTAGAATTAGGAAGCCAGAGGACACCAACCGCTCAATGGACTGTTACTGGTTCAGGAGCAGTTGTGTTATCATCACAGGGAACTGGACCGTATATTAAGCATATAACTATTGGGAAAATTAATGATTTAGGTGTAACTGATATTAATAATATGGGTGCTGCTATGGCACCAGCAGCCGCTGACACTATACTGACACATTTTGCGGATACCGGACTTGTACCTGATTATTATGATTTAATTGTTACAGGAGACTTAGGCAAGGTTGGAAAACAATTATGTATAGATATTACAAGAATGAACGGGCTTAACATTGAAGCTATGTACAATGACTGTGGTGTAATGATTTACAATTTAGAAGAACAAGATGCTCATGCTGGCGGAAGCGGTTGCGGCTGTTCTGCTACAGTATTTGCAGGACATATATATAAGGAAATGATGAAAGGGAATTTAAAAAGGGTATTATTTATTGCAACTGGAGCACTAATGAGTCCTATAAGTTTACAGCAAAAGGAATCAATTCCTGGTATAGCACATGCAGTAAGTATTCATAGAAGTATTGACTGAAATAAGTAGATGGATAAGTAAAAAGAAGACAATGTAAATTTGGTGTTATCGTTATTTATTTCAAATATAGGAGGGTAGAGTCAGTATATTAGTACATTTCTAATTACTGATTTAGACATAAATTATGAGTTATTTAAGTGCGTTTTTAGTAGGCGGAATTATTTGTGCAATAGGACAGCTTCTTATAGATAAAACAAAACTTACATCTGCTAAAATTTTAGTGTTATATGTAGTATTGGGAGCTGTACTAGCTTCATTTGGCATATATCAAAAAATTGTTGATATAGGAGGAGCTGGTGCAACAATACCTCTTACAGGTTTTGGTTATAGTTTGGCTAAAGGTGTTTTTAACGAGGTTGACAGAATTGGTATACTTGGCATTTTTACAGGTGGTTTTAAAGCGGCTTCAGCAGGACTTTCTGCTGCTGTATTTTTTGGATATATAATGGCTGCTATATCCAGATCAAAAGCTAAGAAATAGATTATAACGAGGCAAGAAAATATCCCTCACTTCTATAAGTGGCGGTACCACTTTGGTCATCAGTCGGTGAGAATATCCCCCGCCTCGATAAAACGCCGCTGATGTAATGAAATTTTTCTACACTCGAAAAATTTCATTTTGAATCTAGGCGTTATAAATTATACGGATTTAGAGAAAACACTAGGTTAATTACACAAAATATGTCGCAGATATGAAGTTTTAAGCATAAATTTTTAAAAACATATAGAATTATGCTTGAATATTGTATATAATTAATTATGATTTCATAGGTTTATAGCCTTTTTTGCAACTAAGTTTTTTACTATATATAATAAGGTGGATTGTTATGAATATAGAGTACATTAACCCTTTTATTGAGGCGAGTCAAACAGTATTGCAGCAAGTTGCTAGTATTGAAGCGAAGCTTGGCAAAGTTTTTCTTAGATCTTCTCCATACAAAGGGGAGGCAATAGTGATAATGGTTGGCATAACTGGTAAAATGCGAGGTCAAACAATTTTTACCATGTCAAAGGAGACAGCTTTTAGAATAGCATCAGCTATGATGGGTGGTATGCCAGTTGATGAATTGAATGAGATATCCAAGAGTGCATTATCTGAGTTAACAAATATGATTTTAGGTAATGCTGCAACTTTGCTTTATAACAAAGGTATAGGAATAGAAATAACACCTCCTTCTTTACTTTTAGGTGAAAATTTGTCAATATCTCAATCGAAAATGCAAACTATATGTATACCTCTATATTTAACAGACACAGAAATTTTGGAGATTGATTTGTCTGTTGAAAATTGAGAAATAGTTACATAATTGATAAAATATATGACAATGCATTAGGCAAGCAAATATTACTCATATAAAATAAAAAAGATGGTATAAACCATCTTTTTTATTTGACGTCTAAAAAAATGAAAGGAATGAAGATAAATGTCATTAAATATTGTTTTAGTGGAACCAGAAATTCCTCAGAATACAGGAAATATTGTAAGAACATGTGCGGCAACAGGTACTATTCTCCACTTAGTAGGTCCCCTTGGATTTTCAATAGAAGATAAATACTTAAAAAGAGCTGGATTAGATTATTGGAATGATGCCCAAATAAAGTATTACGATAGTTTAGAAGCATTTTTAAGAATAAATGGTAATAATAAATTGTATTTCTCAACAACAAAGGCAATAAATAAGTACAGCGATATTACATATGAGGATAATTGCTTTATACTTTTTGGCAAGGAAACTGCTGGACTGCCTGAAGAATTGTTAAAAGAGAATAAGGAAAGCTGTATTAGAATTCCTATGAAAGAGGGTATACGCTCACTCAATCTATCAAATTCCGTAGCTGTTGTTGTATATGAAGCTCTTAGACAGCAAAATTTTGGAGAGCTAGAAACACAAGGTCACTTAGTTAGATTCGAGTGGTAAAAATTTCAACCAAGCTTTCCATTAAAGTTATGTGATTTTTAAATAATATTTTATCAGTTAGTCATTCCAATAAAATTCTATATTTCAAGAAAGTATTTGGCAACAAATCCTTTATAAAAATCTAAAACTTTTTTTGCGTAAAAGTTGATTAATGTTATTGAAAATTTATGTGATAAATATGTTAAATTGGGTATATTAAAATAGATATAGTATAATTAAGTTTAAGAAGAAACTTTATATAGTTATTATTTCCGCAATTTCCTCATTTGAGGTTGTTTATTGTTGGATTGTAGAAAATTTATAATTATATACTACCACACTGGAGTGAAATATATAATTGAAAATAGTTAAAATGCATTAAAACTGTTGGTTGTAGCCTTCTGCAATCGACTAAAAGGAATTATTAAAAGGAGTGTTGGTCAAATTGGTAAATAAAGAAAGGCTTGTTAATGAGTTTGTAGAATTGGTGAAGATAGATAGTTTATCACGCAAAGAAAGAAAAATGTGTGATACATTAAAATATAAATTACAAGAATTAGGATATAATCCAATAGAAGATGGAGCAGGAGAAAAAATTGGTGGCGAATGTGGAAATATTATATGCACCATAAAAGGTTCTAAAGATGTTCCTGCTATTTTAATAACTGCTCATATGGACACAGTTGTACCTGGTATCGGAAAAACACCTATTATTGATGGTGACATAATTAAAAGTGACGGAACTACTATACTTGGTGGTGATGACATATCAGGTGTAGCTATTATTCTAGAAACATTGAAGGTGTTAAAGGAAAATAATATTCAACATGGTGATATACAGATTGCTTTCACTATAGCTGAAGAGGTAGGCTTACTAGGTGCAAAAAACATGGATTTCAGTAATATATATGCAAAATACGGATTTATTTTAGATAGTGACGGAAGAATTGGATGTGCAGCGGTTAGTGCACCGTCACATAATAAAATACATGCTGTTATAAAAGGAAAGTCGGCACACGCTGGTATTGAACCTGAAAAAGGAATTAGTGCTTTTTCAATTATGGCTGAAGCTATTTCAAATATGAAATTGGGAAGAATAGATGAGGAGACTACTGCTAATATAGGTATAATCAATGGAGGTGTTGCAACCAATATTGTTTGTGACAAGGTTGAAATAGAAGGTGAAGCTAGGAGTAGACAGCAATCTAAACTTGAAGGTCAGACTAAACATATGCAGGAATGTTTTGAGAAAGCAGCTGAAAAATGGAACGGGCAGGTGGAGTTTAATTCACAACTTGAATACCCTTCCTTTAATATAAATAAGGACTCTATAATAGTAAAGATTTTGGAAAAAGCCACATTAAAATGTGGACTTAAATTTGAAGCAATTGTTACAGGTGGTGGCAGTGATACTAATATATTTAATTCAAAGGGCATAGAGTCAGTTGATTTAAGCATTGGAATGACAAAGGTTCATAGTGTAGAGGAGCAAATATCAATAACAGATATGGTAAACGCAACATTATTCCTTATTTCAATAATAGAAAATATTGAGTAAGCAAATTGGTATTTGTATGAATGGAGGAGTGTATATTGCAAACAATTATAAAGTTATCAGAAATATCTATATTTGATAAAAAAATATTTGATGAATATTTAAAAAAAATAGATTCGCAGGTATCTGAATTAAATTTTACAAACTTTTACATGTGGAGAGATTATTACGAAATACGATATAGCATTATTAATGATTTTTTGTGCATAATATCTTCTGGTGGGGATAAACCCTTTAGCTATTTTCCAATAGGTGACTATACTAATGTTGAAAACTTAAAAGTTGCAATATATACAATTAGAGATTATTTCTACCAACAAAACTGGGAATTTATAATGTGCCGTGTTTCAGATGAGCAGATTTCTGTTTTGGAGGATTTAGATATTAGGTTTATTGCAAAAGAGGATAGGGACAACTTTGATTATATATACTATGTACAAAAGCTTTCAACTCTTGCTGGGAAAAAACTCGACGGGAAAAGAAATCATATTAATAAGTTTAAAAAGCTGCATACCTTTAAGTATGAAGAAATATCAGATAAAAATATATCGGACTGCTTAGATATTTTAGAAAAATGGTCAATACAAAGAAATTATTTTGAGGATGAAAGTCTTATTGCTGAAAGAAAAGCAAATATTGATTTGTTGAATAACTATAAATTCTTGAATGTTAAAGGTGGATTAATTAAGGTTGATGGTAAGCCAGAAGCATTTACATTAGGAGAAAGATTAAACAGCAATACAGTTGTAATCCATGTTGAAAAGGCAAATGCTATGATAAATGGTCTTTATACGTTGATAAATCAACAGTTTCTGGCAAATCATTGGGATAGTATAGAATATGTGAATAGGGAACAGGATTTGGGGATAGAGGGCTTAAGAAAAGCAAAGCTATCATATAATCCAGCAATACTATTGGAAAAGTTCACAGTAGAACTTTGTTAAAATATTATTAATTTGGCGTTTATACTATTGATAATGTTTTCAAAATAATATAAAATTATCATTGGTTTAGGAAATTCAAACCAATTGTTATGTTGATAAGCATTTATATGCTTGACTAATTAATAAAAATTTTAGGAGGTAACATCAATGGCAGTAAAAATGGGTATTAATGGTTTTGGACGTATTGGACGTCTTGTTTTCAGGGCTGCAATAAACAACCCTAATGTAGAAGTAAAGGGAATCAATGATCCATTCATCGATCTCGAGTACATGAAATATATGTTAATTTATGACACAGTTCATGGCAAATTTGAAGGAACTGTTGAAGTAAAAGACGGAAAATTAGTTGTTAACGGAAAAGAAATCGCTGTATTTGCTGAAAAAGATCCTACAGCTATAGCTTGGGGTGCTTGCGGAGCTGAATACGTAGTTGAATCAACAGGTGTATTCACTACTACTGAAAAGGCTTCAGCTCACATCAAGGGTGGAGCAAAGAAAGTTGTTATCAGTGCTCCTTCAGCTGACGCTCCTATGTTCGTAATGGGCGTTAACGATGAGAAATACACTAAAGATATGACAGTTGTATCAAATGCTTCATGTACTACTAACTGCTTAGCTCCTTTAGCTAAGGTTATCAACGACAACTTCGGTATAGTTGAAGGTCTTATGACTACAGTTCACGCTGCAACTAACACTCAGA
>JAEWST010000123.1 GCA_023398105.1 Bacillota bacterium
AAAAACCACTTGTGGTTTTTAGAGCTTGAAAATCCACCATGTTTGCACTAACTATATTTTCAAGCTATTACAATTAGCGGCGTTTCAACGAGGCGAGAGATATTCTCACTGCCTGAATAACAAAGCGGTACCGCCACTTATAGAAGTGGGTGACATTTTCTTGCCTCGTTATAGGGAATTTGAAAAGTCTATCATCTAGCTCCGCTATCTGATAGACGGTAAGAATGCTAATGACCCAACTACAACCGATAGCAGGCAGAAATACATTGAATGGGGTCTATTAAACAGACAATAACTACATAATTAAGATTAGGGGCTAAAAATGAACAATGACATAGAATTTTCGAAAGTAAAGGTAAGTTTAGAATGTATGGAAGCAGCAACACTTCCAGACTATTTAGGCTCAACCTTAAGGGGTGTACTGGGTATTGAGCTGAAAAGATGTATATGTACTAAAGAATTAGATGCACTTTGCCAAGATTGCGAGGAGAAATATTCTTGTGCTTATACCTTCTTTTTTAATCGAATAGAACAGAATGTTGATACAAAAAACATGCAAACATTACCCAACTCTTTTATAATAGAGCCAATTTCAAATAATAAGCTGCTTTTTCAAAAAGGGGATTGCTTAGAGTTTAATATTATTTTTATAGGTGTGAATATTGGGTACATACCTTTGTTTATCCATGCTTTGGAGAAAATTGCAGACAATGGACTGGGAGCACAAAGAAAAAGCTTTAGGCTTACAGACATTGAGGATTGCACGACACATAAAAAAGTTTATTCTGACGGAGCATTTATTTCTAGCAATATAGAGGTAATGCGGTGTGTTGAAAGTATAGGGATTAAAAGTGCAAATGAAATTAGAATCAGCTTTGAGACTCCGTTTAGGTTTAAATCTCAGGGGAAAATTACTGATGGGCTGAATTTTGAATTGTTTATGCGAAATATCTTCAGAAGAGCCTCCGCATTGAGCAGACTTTATTGCAATAGGGAATGGGAGCTGGATTATAAGGCTTTTCTTGAAGAGGCAAGAAATATTACAGTCAAGAAAGCTGATTTACGCTGGCATGATTGGGAAAGGTTTTCTTCCACTCATAATAGTAAAATTAAGCTGGGCGGAATAGTTGGAGATATTGAATTTGGGGGCGATTTAACAAAATTTCTCCCGTACATACATATTGGAAGTATAGTTCACATAGGCAAGAGCTGTACCTTCGGGCTTGGCAAATATACATATGAAATATAGCTAATGCAGACTAAAACTAAGCAATAGATTGTAATTTTTAGAAATTCTCATGTTGATCTTTTGTAAATAAATAACCAACCCCATATAGATGCCATGGCTAATAGTGGCTGAAGTATGGTTTTAATATAATAATAAGACAAAACATAGATATGTTAAAGGAGATACTTAGACTTAAAATACCAATAAATAATTGGTATTTGTATTGAAAATATATAAATAGTTTTATACAATTATGTTGTGTAACAGTTTAATTATATCATTTTTATTTTAATAAATTATGATTGAAGTCTGTAACTGTTAATATTACTGGGTTGTAAGTATGTGAATAGTATGTAAAAACAGCAAAAAAGAACCTTGAAAACCTAAAAAAATCTTAAAAAAATGCAATCTTAACCCATTCTCAAAATGGCTGAAAGCCTTGGCAATGCTGAGAATAACTCAAAAAACGAGTAAGAATGCTAATGACCCGCTTATAGGGAATTGAAACTTAAATCACATTTTCCATAAATTATTAATCTCTGTAAGAATGCTAATGACCCGCTTATAGGGAATTGAAACACTATAGTTGATTATCACTGAAAGAGAATCCGCAAGTAAGAATGCTAATGACCCGCTTATAGGGAATTGAAACCAGATAGATAGTTAAAGGCTGCTTCAGTCGAAATAACGTAAGAATGCTAATGACCCGCTTATAGGGAATTTGAAAAGTCTATCATCTAGCTTCGCTATCTGATAGACGGTAAGAATGCTAATGACCCGCTTTAGGGAATTGAAACCATCGTCATCCGACTCGTCCATAGGATAAAACCCAGTAAGAATTCTAATGACCCGCTTATAGGGAATTTGAAAAGTCTATCATCTAGCTTCGCTATCTGATAGACGGTAAGAATGCTAATGACCCGCTTATAGGGGATTTTAGTAAAGTGTATACAATAATTACATTTAAATATTTTAAAGATATGTAATATAACAGGAGTATTAATAATGTTAAAACTCAGCAGCAGGAAATCAACTATTATTTGTGTAGTAATGGCTATACTTCTTTTAACATCAATAATAAATAGTGTTTATTTAAATATGCAGAACCAAAAAATAAAAAAAGAAGATGTACGACAAATGTACGCTGAATGGTATGAAGTACGTCGTCTGTCTGAGGTTGTAGATAAATACATTGATAGCGGTAGTAATGATGGAAAGAAATATGCATTATTTGTAAATCATATATGTTATCATTTTGGTTCAGCAGTAACTGCAAGTGAATTAAAGAGTAGTATTCATAATTTGCTGGTTTTATCATATGATCCTCTGTTTTCTAATTTAGCAAATGCAGAAGAAACTTTAAATAGGGAAAAAGCGATAGAGTTATTGAAAAGTATGAATAGCGATTTATCAGCTATAAGCAAAAATATTTTCGAAGTAAATGAAGAGGAAAAAGAAGACTTTTTAGACCGATCATCGTCGAAGTATAATGAAGTTAATGCTAGAGTAAAGGATTTTTCTAATAAATATAATAAGTTAGTAGATGATTACTTCAGAACTTATAAAAAATAGAATAAAATTTACTGCTCGGCTTCTAAGAAATCCTTACCTTGTTGTAGGGATTTTTTTATTTTGGGGCAATAATTTTATAACATCATTAAAGTCAATTACGGTTTAAATTGGATTTTGGAGAATTATGATTTAAAGTTTCTTTGAATGCAGCTTGCTTTTGTATTATTTTTGGGCTTCTAGAAGGCTATAGCGGTTAGTGATTGACTTTTAGGGCAATAATTCTGATATTAGACTAATATATTTTATTGATAGGTGGTTAGCATGAAAATGCGAACTTTACATTTTGTGCATTCATCGTTTTTTTCGCATTTTGAGCAATTAAGCAATGACTATACACTTTTTAATTACTATTTGTGTCGCTAGTGGTTTAGGCGAAATGAAGTTAGCTTGAAAAAATTCGGATGCAGTGCTTTAGGTGTTTAGTGCAATCACAATAGTTTTATATATTTTATTTCCCAAGAGGGCGTGGAGGTTATGATGCAATTATTTATTAATACCCCAGGTGCAAAGCTGCGAAAATGCAATGGACTTATTGAAGTTACAATAGATGAAAACAAAGAGCAGTATGCATGTAATAAGATTAACCAAATAGTAATATCTACAAGTGCGTCTTTGACCACCGATGTGCTTGAACTGGCAATGGAAAACAATATTGATGTGGTATTCCTAAAACGCAATGGTTCACCCTTCGGTAGAGTGTGGTACGCTAAACTTGGGAGTATCAGTACAATTAGAAGATTACAGCTAAAGCTTATAGATATTCCTATGGGTACTATTTTAGTTAAAGAATGGATAAATCAGAAGCTGCTGAATCAGATAAAGCATCTTGAAAAGCTAAAATTAAATAGAACTGGCGAAAAGGAATGTTTGCTTGATAATGCCATTTCAAGGATTGAGAAGCTTAGGCAAAATGTATTGAGCGTTGATAATAAGCCTATAGCTTCTGTTAGAAATACTATAGAAGGTTTTGGGGGTACTGCTGGTCGCTGCTATTTTGGTGCGTTAGGAGCTGTTATTCCAGAACAATATGCATTTAGTGGTAGGAATAAAAATCCTTCGGAAGATATGTTTAATTGTATGCTCAATTATGCATATGCAATTTTGTATTCCAATGTTGAAAAGGCTTGTATATTATCAGGGCTAGACCCATATATAGGCATAATGCATGTTGACAATTATAAAAAAACGTCAATGGTATTTGACATTATTGAAATGTACCGAGGCTATATGGATGAAGTAGTATTTAAGCTGTTTTCAAAAAGGCTGGTAAGAAAAGAAATGTTCGATATTGAGAAGTCAAGCTATTGGCTAAATAGAGAGGGAAAGCAGCTGCTAATTCAGCAGATAAATGAAAGATTGAGTGAGAGAATTAGATACAAAGGAAAACTGACAGTTCTAAAAAATATAATTGAACTAGATTGCCACTCTATAGCAAATAAAATTTTAGAGGAGGCAGAGCAGAATGCTGGTTTGGGTTGTGTATGATATTAGCAGTAATAAAACTAGAAACAAGGCAGTTAAATTTTGCAAAAATAAGGGACTATACAGAATTCAGAAATCAGTTTTTTTGGGAGTGCTAAATCAGCACGACAAAACAGAGCTAAGAGCCATGATGGAAGATTTGATTAGCGATAGCAAGGATTCTGTGTATATATTTCCGTCACAGAAAAGCTTTTTAGAGGATACTGATTTAATTGGGAGAGGTTTTGACAAGGAGTTGATTAAGGGTGAAATTATTACAAGATTCATATAATCCGCAGTTTAATGAAAATGAGGTGTTCTTGACTCCTTCTCAGATTAAACAGTTCCTCTATTGCAATAGATTTCCCTATTACATGAATTATCTTGGTATTTCTCAATATGCGGATAAAAATTTCTTTGTTAAAAAAGGCATTGAAGTACATTCCAACAGAGCTAAACACAATATTGGCTATTGCCGAAAAAAGACTGCTGGGACAGCAAAATACTTGAATGTAAAGCTAATTTCCAGAAAATTTGGATTAAAGGGTGAAGTGGATGAAATCTATGAATTAAAGGATGGAACACTTGCACCCTTGGATTATAAATATGTAGAATATGCAAAAATCGACTATGACACTATATTAATTCAAATGAAATTGTACAGCCTGATGATTGAAGACATGTTTAATACCAACGTAAGCAGGTTTTATGTTGTCTATTGCAAGGATAACAACCTTTTGAAGGAATATTCCTTTAGCAATGCAGACAGGAAGAATACTGAAAGCATTATCGACCAATACAAGAAAGTAATTGCGGGCTACTACCCATCAGGTACAAAGTATGCTGAAAGATGCATTAGTTGTTGCTATAGGAATATTTGTGGTTGATTTATTAATTTATTGTCAAATTGATTAGAATAAATTAGAGCCTAAAATCTTTATAGCCATAAAACTTTATAAAAATTTAATAGTAGGCTTACTAGAATTTGCAAAGTCAATTACGGTTAAAAACCTTAGCGATGATAAAATATAGTTTTTAGCCGATAGTAATTGACTTTTATTCTATAGGCTTAAACCCTTCTGGATAAGGATTTCCATCAGGTGACAATGCGGATGAGATTACAGGATTTGTTACTACAAAATCATTTGTTACTCCGTCAACCACTAATCTGATTACTTCATAACATAATATATACACTATTAATATCATAGTCATTACCCTGAATCATAAAGGAAAGATCATAAGATAAACTTACCTTATATAAATCTTCAAAGGTTTTTATCAATTCATCATGGGATTTTTCTTATCTGTTCAGGAAATTTGTAGAAAGGACACAATACTTCACAATTGTTCTCCCAGCTAATAAATGTACACGGATATTCCTTACTCCACTTATAAAAAAACTCCTTCCGAGTTGGTAATATTTAGACTTTTAACTAGGAAGGAGTATTTTATGTAATCCTACACAAAAAAATTATACAGCATCATTTAATTTTGCAGATACTTTTTTGATAAGATAAGTTATTGCTTCTACTTCTAAGGCTTCCATTATATTAATATTATCAATTATTTTATCTATAAGTTTTATATCTTTTGTAACTGTAAATTTAATAAAAAGGTTGCGATTAGTCCGACTTATATTTTTGATATTAGAATAATCATCTATTATAGAATCGTTAAAATGTATTACACCTGTATTTGCCAAATATTTGAGCAGCTCGCACATCATTACTTTACGATCAAAAACAACATGCAATGACCTAAAATCATAATAAGTATCATTGCACGTTACCTTTGATAATTTTTCTTTCAATAAACTATAGTTTTTAATACCAAATACGTATTCACCCCTTTTTATCGGTTCTGATTCATATTCCCCAAAAAAAACATTTTCATTTTCTGCCACATTATTTTGGGAATATAAAAAATTATTTAAAGAATTTAATAAAAAATAATTACTAAATTTATAATCCGATTTGCAAAAATCTATTTCAGTACACAAGAATAGTTTTGATTCAAACATATTAATTATTGCATTTTCAACGCAATCAAATGGTTCGGTTTCAAACGCATATTTGTAATTCTGGAAGAAATCTGCTATAAAGAATACTCTAAGGTTCCTGTCATAACCGTAGATTAGCATTTCATGTCCTCCATGCGTTTTCTGATATTGCATAGAACATTTAATATAGTATGGATCATAAAAAATAGTAACATATTTGCCCGCATCAATCTTTGAAATTATAAACTCAGTTATATTGGAAGTAAAAAAACTTTCATTAAAATAGTTTAGTTTAAAATAAGGACACACCTTTTTTATCGACCAAGAGTGAAATCTTAGCATCGCAAAGTTATTATATCGAGACGGTTCTTCTCCCCATAGATTAATATAATTATTTAATATCCATTCTTCCGTTGACGGGTAACTATTAAGTATCGCCAGCATATGTGCATCTGCCGTATAAGATGTAATAATCGGATACTTTACCGGCAATATAACTTTTTCTTTTTTTTCATTATTCACATAAATTCCCCCCCTTATAATAAACCGTAAAATTTAAGCTCTAATTTAATAACCATATTCAAGAAGAAATTAATACCAATCCAACATTTATTAAAATGTAGAATCCCCTTTTCAATCCCTGAATATAGGAACTTATTTATCTGAAATCTTATGGTGTACACATTTAAACTCAGAATTAGATGCTTTTGTAACGTTCATAAATATATAGATGACTATATTCTAAAAAACGATAGAATATCGTTCCGATATTTTATCGTACAAAGGCTTGAACTGTAGTTGACTGTAGTCATCTGCGAATTTACAAGTTGTTACATTCATATTATAGCATAATTTATAACGCCTAGATTCAAAATGAAATTTTTCGATGTACAAATACACCGTCAAAAACCACTTGTGGTTTTTGTAGCTCGAAAATGCTCCTTATATTCTCACCGCCTGATAACCAAAGTGCTACCTGCCACTTATAGAAGTGGGGGACATTTTCTTGCCTCGTTATAGCAGCTGGATTAATAGGATTAGGTGCTGAATAAAAAATTCTTAATTAATTCAAATCAAGAACTGGTTCTTGATTTGAATATTCGTATGAATGCATGTGACCCGCTTTAGGGAATTTGAAAAGTCTATCCTCTAGCTTTGCTATCTGATAGACGGTAAGAATGCCAATGCCCCGAGATTTAATATATTTAAAATGTAATCCCTGATATATAAAAAATTTTGCATGTGTACTGGTACATGCATATTTAGCACTTGTCTGCATTTTTGTTGTTTTGCTAGGAGTGTCTCCAAAAAGAAAGCTGCGTGCTTTCCGAAAAGTTTTTTGGTACTGGCTCTTGAATAAAAAAATCTTGATATTACTGTTAGTTTCAATATTTTTCACACTAAAATGAATAGAAAAAAGCACCTGTTGTTAGCAGGTGCAATGTATAGCGATAAAATAAATATTGTTAACTATTTCAAAATAACATATCCCATTAAGTTTTTGTCAATAATCTTGGAGCTGTATAGTTTGTCAATGCCTTGTATAATTTCAAAATCTGTAAATCTCATTGCTTTATCATTAGACCAGAGTTTAAACTGTTCAACAATCTCATTTTTAGATAAGGATTTCTGCTCTTCTATCAAGTATACTATAGTTGACAAGGCTTCTAATTCATGGTTTGAAACAATAGTATTAACGAAATTTGCTGATTTTTCAATGCTAGGGAATAATTGAGATAGTTTTGTTTCCACACCTTCACTTATAAGTTTATTATACAAAATCCTATATGCTTCTTTAGTATCACTAACATTATGATATTTTTGAAACTCTTTTATGCTTTTACTAATTATTGAAATAGAATTATCATATGGACCATATTTATGCCTTTTAAAGCGAAAATAGTTTTGCGATGAAAATATGTTAATAAAATAAGCTGATTTTTGTAACCTTAACGTATCAAACTTGAATAGCCGATTTTTTATTTCCATCAAAACAAGTGCTGATACGCTTAGTTTAGGTTCAACTGTTGGTTGTGAAATATAGTTTTTTGAAGGTTCATATATAAATACTTCTATATCATTACTAAGTAATGATAGCTTTTGTTCTATTATGCATTTAACTTCGCTCCAAATAAGCCCTCCATTTCCACTCCCTAATGGAGGAATAGCTATGCTCTTTATGTTTAATCTATTTATCAACAACACTAATTCATCAAGACCATCTATAATATATTCAATTTTAGAATTGGCTCTCCACTTATCTTTAGTAGGAAAATTAATTATTATTTTCCCTTCTTCCCTAAAATGGTGCAATTTACCAACTTTAAGAATCCCATTTTTGCATTGTTTAATATAATCAATATTATTTTCAGGATACTGTAGCTTAAACTGGTATGCAATTCCCTTACCCATATACCCTTCGCAATTTACAGTATTTACTAATGCTTCAGCAGATGATTTTAACAAATCGCCAGTTGTATAATTAATCACATATTCACCCCTTCAAAACAATTACTTTAAAACCACTTTTGAACCTGCACAAAGGGTGGAGGAACTTGGATGTTTTTTTGTTTTAATTTTTTTATTATATCTGTTTTTGTTTTATCACTTTTAACATATATGCATTTAAAGAAAGTAACAGGTATTATTAAATTAGTCAAGCATTCTGCCATTTTAACGTGTTTTGTATATTCATCATTAGTACCAAGCGTATGCATGGTGTTCCAATCTATTTTATTAAAGCCTTCATCATAATCTAATAACTTACATTCTTCTATAGAAAGAGGATGTTTCGGCAATATTTTAAATTTATTTAACCTTGCTAAATCTCTTGTAATACATATATAAATAAACTCTGTATCTGAATATGTACTTTTAACCGCAACATCGAAGGATGAATAAGGATGAAAATGAAAAGGAATGTAATCATCTAAACTAAGTAGTGTTCTTTTCGTAATAATTTCAGAATCAGCAACATCATAAAAACTAATTCTATTATCTTTAACAAATCTCCGAGACAATAATCCCTTTTCTAATATTGAATCAAAATTATCTAGTCTTGTTAGGTGATACAGTAGTTTTCCGTCTCTTATATCTTGCATACCCATAAGCAAATTCTCCTTTAAGTATAATATAAATTAATTACAAATAAAACATAGTTTTTCTTTTTAAAAATTTATATTAGTATATCATATTTTGGAAATGTTTATTATATATTACATACTCTTACTTCAACTTTTTTTCTACCTGATTTGTTTCATCAATAATATACTATATGTTTTGCTGTTGTTTCTATTGTAATTAGATGGTGGATTTAATATAATTAGACATGGATAAGTTATAATTATATGGTTTTTATTTTGAATTTTAATGTGCGTTTCTCAGAGACTAGCTATTTAGCGGCTTTGAGGTGTGTCGGCAGTATGTAAAAACAGCAAAAAAGCACCTTGAAAACACGAAAAGAGCTTAAAAAAATGCAATCTTAGTCCAATCTCAAAATGGCTGGAAGCTTTGAAACTACTGGGAATAGCTCAAAAAACGAGTAAGAATGCTAATGACCCGCTTATAGGGAATTGAAACAGCTTTTGGATCAATGTATTGTGCTGCGTAATCTTTTAAGTAAGAATGCTAATGACCCGCTTATAGGGAATTG
>JAEWST010000014.1 GCA_023398105.1 Bacillota bacterium
ATAATGATCTAATCTGCAATTTTTTAAAGAACATATATGCTGAAATCTGCAAGTATTACATATTTTTATTTGGGAAATGCAAATTCCTCCTCTAAAAAGATCCCACTTATTATTTATCCAAAGATCATATATAGAATCGTCTTTTAAGTCTCCTATTTCAAATTTTTCATATCCAAATGATTTTATACAAGGATATAATTTACCTCCAGAATTAATAGCTATTCTTTTTGTACCTGCAGAACAAAAAACATAGTCATTATTCTCAGTACATGCTACTTCTTTTTGATATGATAGATTAGGTAAATTCAAATTCAATACTTTACTATACTTCGAATTAAGATTATTAAATAAATCATAAGCTCTTTTTTCTTCTATTTTAGAAAGTAGCAACTCTTTATTTAACTGCGCTCTTCCTAAAGGTTTTATTATACCAAAAGAAACTTTTTTTAATCCTTTTTCTAATACATATTTTATCAAATCTTCAACATAAGGTAAATTGTATTTATTTATAGTATATGCTATGTTGACATTAATATTATTTTCAACTAATAAAGAAAGTATTTTATCCAATTTTTCAAAAGTACCTTTCCCTCTTAATAAATCATGCATAGCTGCATTATGCCCATCAACAGAAATAGTTAATTGAACATTTTTTTTCTTAAATAATGAAATGTGAGATGAATTTATAAGCATCCCATTAGTCATAATAATAAAATTAAGACGATAATTTACAACTTGAGACATTAAATCACAAAAATGCTCATAATATAATGGTTCACCACCAGATATTATTATATTATGCATATTAAGATTTTCAAATTGTCTAAAAATATCTATCCATTTATTTACTTCTAAATGACTATTCTTATCTGATTTAAAGCATGAGCTTTGAAAACAATGCTTACAAGCTAAATTACAGTTATGCGTTAAATGCAATTCTACATCAACAGGTGTTGATGTAACAGGAACCCTATAGGCCATCTGAAAATATTTGAATGTTTTAATCTCATGATATGGACTTTCTGATTTTATATATAAATCTTGAGCATTATTATTAATAGCAATATCATTAAGTTTTCTATAATCAAAAATTATTCCAATTTTTAAAAGTTCATTTTCTAAATTTTTCATAGAAACCGCATTGTAATATAAAATTTTTAGTATTGAAAACAATGCCGGTGATAATATCACTAAAGTTTTAGTATATATATTAAATAATGTATACTTATCAGAATAATAAATATCTTTCCTTAATATCCACTGCCAAGGAATCGTATATTTTGAATCTTTATTCTCAATCATAATTATAAATTAATAATCATAAAGATAATGATAACGAATTTTCATCACTATCATTATCTTTTTCGTTTATTTTTTATTCTATTTCAACATTAATAAAAGCACTATAAAGTACCATCAGGTGTTGGAAGTGTCTGTGAACTTGATCCCGTAGAATTACAACAACTGGCATCTCCCATTTCGTAAGCTTGAACCTGTGTAGAAACTGCAGTAAAAGAACCACCAACTAAATTAGACAATTCTTCATCATTCAAAATATTTTCTATTTTCATGTTTTAATCTCTATTTAATAATTATTTTCTTGCCTTTTGACAGAACAAAAATAGAAATGATTTATTTATAATCCTAATTTTTTCGCAAGAAGTTAATAGTAGGTGTTGCAGGCAATGTTGCAGGTTAAAAAGCGTCATATCAACAAGTTATACATATTTTATTAATTTTGTTGCAGGTCAAATGCAACAAAAACAGACTGTATTGGGACCGAAAAAATTAGATTATAAATAAAAAACAATATTCTTATTCGATTACTTATAAAATCTTTTAATTAGTTTTTTTATAGTTAATCATCGTAATTATATTGAAGATCGTTACCAAAAGTTACAAAAAAATTATATATTTGCATTACTAATTCTAATAAAAAAGGACTACAGGATGAAAAATAACATAAAAGTATTAACTATGATATATGTAATCATGATGTTTACATCATGTCATGATAATATAAATCATAAATTGGAAATGGCAGACGGATGCCTAGACAGAAATAGTGTTGACTCGGCATATAACATTTTAAAGCACATTAATCCAGATAATCTAAATGGAGATGAAAATATAGCCCTTTACACATTGCTAAATACCAAGACAAAATACATAAAATATATTCCAGTTAAAAACGACTCAATTGATTATGCTATATTCTATTTTAAGCAGAATGGACCTGAAGGAAGATTGGCTGAAGCATATAATTATAAGGCAATGACATTGTATTATGACAGGGGAAAAAAGAAAGAAGCGATAGAATATCTTAAAAAAGCAGAAGAAATTGCCCTAAAAACTGCTGATGCAAAATTAATACAGAAAATTTATGATAACATTTATACTGTAAATTTTTGGTGTAATAATTTTAATATTGCACTTAAATATGGATTAAAGGCTCTTAGTTATGCGTACAAGATTAAAGATACAGCTAGCATAGCTCATGATTTAAGATATATATCTGATGCATACTCAGAACTAAATATTGATAATAAGGCTATTGTATATAATCTAAAAGCCATACATTATTTAAACTACTATGATAAACTTAGTCAAGCTAAATTGTTTAGTAACATAGGAGAATACTATTTTTATAAGGGAAATACGAAAAAAGCAAATGAATTTTTAGAGAAAGCCTTCAAAAATAGTCCTAATGTATACACATATTCAGTTGTAGCAGACATGTATATAGAAAAAGGTAAATTCATAAAAGCAAAGGAAGTTATGGACAAAGCACCTTTACCAACAAATGATTTTGATAATTTGAAAAAGTTATCCACCCTATACAACTTGAATAGAAAATCAAAGAACTATGTGAAGGCTTTAAATATTGCAGACTCCATCATTGAACTTAACAAAAAAATTGATAATGCTAAGGAAAATGACAACCTTAACGATATTCAAGCAAAGTACAATCGTGAGATGATGGCTCAAAATTTTAAAAGCCAAATTATATATTTAATTGGAGCAGTATTGCTACTGTCGTTGTTTGTTATATTACTAATCTTCAGACAGAAATATAGAAACTCTAAAATTAAGCATGGAATAATCGAAAACCGTCTTCTAATAAACGAATACAAAAAGAAAATATCTGAAATGGAAAACTCAAAAGATAATTCCATTTCTAAAATTTCAAACTTGGAACAGAAGATTAATGTTTTAGAGAGTAACGAATCTAAAGCTTTATATAATGGTAAACGCTGCTATGAAAGCGTACTAGATAATAACACAATAGTGAAATGGTCAGCTCAGGATCTTCAGGATTTTGTTGACTATTATAAGTACAAGGACCTTTCATTCGTTTCATCGCTTGATGATGAATACAAAAATCTAAGTCCTAAACAATATCTATACTTGATAATGGTGAATGCTATGAATAAAGACGACGCTACTGCCGAAAAAATAATGGGAGTGAGCAATGTTACCATTAGGTCTATTAAATCACGTATAAAGGC
>JAEWST010000029.1 GCA_023398105.1 Bacillota bacterium
TTCCACCTGAGATATACACCTCTGAGCAGTTACCTCCGCTAGGGCTTGTGATAGTCAATGCTCCGCCATTGAAGCCATAACCATCGGAGGTGTTTTCTACAGACACTTTATCCGCCTTGATGGTTGCGGTTCCGTAACTCACTATTCCATATGGACCCTTTGCCTCCAGCTTTCCAGCTGCTGTAATGGCAAGGGTGAAATTATTGCTTCCTGAGATGATGTCGGAATTATTTTTGGCATTCAGAAACATATCTCCTGACGGTGCAGACAGGGTAACTGAGGTTTGAGCACTTTCAATGGCTTTATAATAACCGTTGATGGTTAAGTCACCTGCCTCTGAGGTGATGGATATCTCCTTACCATTCACTGTTCCAGTCAGTATTACGTCATTCTTTGCAGCAACGTTGACCGAATAATCCATGGCTTTAATAGCATATTCTACTCCTGAAATAGAAATCGCACCATTTGGAGCAGAAACTGTGACATCTCCGCTTGCTTGAATACCATATTGACCACTGCCAGTGGATTGAATATCACCATCTGTAGCAGTAAGGGATACGACATATCCGTAAAAATAATATCCCGTTGCTTCAATGCTTTTTGCAGCTACTGTAATGCTCCCAGAGGTCTGAACCATCTGCCAGACAGAAGCTATATTCAAATTGCCTGTGGTATTAATGTTCACTTCTCCTAGACCGTTGACACTAATGCCGTAATATCCCTTTAGTGTAAGATCTCCCTCACCTGTGATTGTCACATTGTTACCAATCGAGCTGTAAATTGCATTACCATATTCATTTGTTGCATTTACACCAATCTGATTTGATGTGCCCTCCAAAACGATATTCAGGTCATAACCTTCCACGTTGATAGCATGCCTATTTTCAGAATTTTCGATAGTGGCGTTTTTAAGAGTAACTGTAGCAGTAGGCGTACCGTTGACCTCGCCTTTGACTACATGTATGTTATAGTTAACTGAGATTGCACCTTGGGTAGTCACTATACCGTTTGTGTCAGTTATTGCATACCAATCATTGCTGTCAACTGCTACTCCTCCAATGGATATTGTAGGGTCTGCCGCCAATACTGGCATGGGCAACAAGCTCAACACCATGCAGAAGCAAAGTAAAATGCTTAAAATTTTCTTTTTCATGTATTTTCCTCCTAATATTTTATGTGTTTTTTAATAATTTTAATACTCACCTAAATCAAAATTCAACATAGAAACTTTTGTTTTTTCTGAAGATTTCAAACCTAGGGTAGTAATAGCATTTTTCAAGATACAATTTTATCACTTTAATTTTGTTTTTTATTAAATTATGCTCAAGTGGTATTAAAAATGGGGTAAGTGGTAGAAATTATATATATATAATAAATTCAACTATTGCAGTTGAAAATTGTAGGTGGGGGAGAACTTATCAAATTAAAAAGCTAATTAGTTTCATAAAATTAGGACGTACACAAAAAAAGCTATCAGCTATAATAACTTCCTTAAAGAAGATACTATCTCTGATAGCAGTTTGGAATTTGAATTTATTTAATATGATATTGATTTTTTTAGTGAAAGTTAAGCTTATAAAACCAAGGAGGGTGCAACATAAACTCTGGCACCAAGTTCCTGATTAAGCATATACAATCCTTTTGAGTCATTTCCAAACAAATCAAATTTGCTAATTAAGTCAGAAGAATTTTTCTCTTCTTCACCTTGTTCCTTAACAAACCAATCTAAGAATTGCATTGTACGGAAGTCTTTCTGGGCATAAGCTACTGCATAAATATTATTAATAGAAGCTGTTACAGTCTTTTCGTGCTCTAGAGTTGCTAACAGTGGGTCTTTAAAGTTATTGTAGTTGCTTTCTGGTGTGTCAATGGCAGTTAGAACTACCTTTTCATCATTATTCAGCAAATATGTTCTAAATAACATTGCGTGATCTCTTTCCTCTTGAGCTTGTATATAAAACCAATTTTCAAAGCCATCAAGGCTTTGATCAGCATAATAACCAGCCATATCAAGATAAAGGTAAGCAGAATAAAGTTCCTTGTTAATCTGCTCGTTAATAAGTTTTGTAATTTCTGAATTTAACATAATAACCTCCCTTGTGCCACTCTTTTGGCACTAATTGTATAATATTATTTAAGAAATCTAAATCTTGCAAAAAAGCTTCTGATTTACGAAGCTAAAACCTAATTATTTGCAGTATTTACATAAGTAAACCGTTATGCATTTATAATATGTAATTATTTATTATATATACCCTAAAAATTAAGAAGTTAACAGTTAATATGCAAAAACCACTTGTGGCTTTTGGGGTTCGAAAAAGCACCATGTTTATATAAAAATAATTTTCGAGCTGGGCAAGAAAATATTGTATAATATATATATATTCAAAATAGCAATTAGGCTTCTACCAGAATAGTACAAATTTAAAATAGTAACATTACAACAACAAATTAATATCTCAAGTATTAGCATAGGTGGTATAGCACTTGTTCAATGTGGTGTAAAGTATATAGAGTAGGAAGTCTTTGAATATTGAAGGAGGAGATTCTTGAAATGGGTCAATTATCAAATTTGCCCAATATCGGGAAAGCGGTAGAGCAGCAGTTAAAGGAGGTTGGCATAGAAACTGTTGAGCAACTTCGGGAAACTGGAAGCAAGCAATGCTGGTTAAAAATCAAAGCTATTGATGCTTCTGCTTGTATAAACAGGCTATATGCTTTAGAGGGAGCAATCCAGGGGATTAGATGGCATTACCTTACTGACGAGACAAAAAGCCAGTTGAAGGAATTTTATACGAATAACACTGCAAGGAAGTAAATAGCACTAGAGGTTAGTAAGAAAGAGGGGAAAAATGTAATTTTCATCAAATAAAGCAATTATTTGATGAAAATTATGTATGCAGTATATGAAATATCTGTTGATTAAAGAATTGGAATAATGAAAAGTGTAAAATTTTGCTCGATTATAGAAAACTTCAAATTTTTTTGTATATATATTTGAATATTACAGCATAAGAAGATATAATATGAATAGAATAGAAATACTGGGAATGATTGTTACTGTATTAGTTTGCTTGAAATCTATTTACAATTGATTTAAGCTGACTTCTGCGCATACAGTGCAAGAAAACCTTGTAGAGGATAACACCGAGATTTGTCTAACTAAGTATATGTGAATAGAAGGAGGTGATCGAGAAGAAAAAAGTAATATTAAATAATGTAAATCTGTATTAGTAGTTGTTGCTTCGATTAGTCATTCACCATATGTTTTAAATCAATACAATAGCAGTCTAGTTTCATAATTTTTCACTTCAACTTGGTATTGGCATATTGTTATCGAATTTGTCGATAAGTGTTATTCTACATACAAAAGATAAATAACATACACATAATAACTAAAGTTTATAGCAAGATTAATACTATAAAAGTGCCATAGTGTAGCTATGACAATATCAGGGGGGTAATCTAAATGAAAAAAACGATGGCTTTTTTACTTTGTTTTCTAATGATTTTTACAACGTTACTGCCAATGCAAAATGCCAGTGCGGCTGATTCTTCATTAATTCCAAACATAGACATTCAACAGCTTAATTTTCCTAGTAATGATGCAATGAAATTTGTTAACAACTTAAAACTAGGATGGAATTTAGGTAATACATTTGATGCTTTTAACTGCTACTGGCTTAAAAATGAGCTGGATTATGAATCATCATGGGTTGGTGTAAAAACCACAAAAGCAATGATAGATGCAGTTAAGCAAAAGGGCTTTAATTCAGTTCGTATTCCTGTTTCATGGCATGACCATGTAAGCGGCACAGATTACAAAATTAGTGATGCGTGGTTAAACCGTGTACAGGAAGTGGTTGATTATTGTATTGACAATAATATGTATGTAATTATCAATATTCATCATGACAACGACAAGACATATCCTGCATTTTTTTATCCAGACAGTACAAATCTAGAAACGTCCAAGAAGTATATTACTTCTATATGGAAGCAAATAGCTACAAAATTTGCCGATTATGATGAGCATCTTATTATGGAAGCAATGAATGAGCCTCGTTTAATAGGACATAAGAACGAATGGTGGATTGATCCTAATAATGCAGATTGCATTGACTCAATTAAATGTATCAATCAACTGAATCAAGTATTTGTAGACACAGTACGTGCAGCGGGTGGTTATAATGAAAGCAGATACCTAATGTGTCCAGGGTATTGTGCATCTCCTGAGGGAGCGACAAATGCAAACT
Source organism: Bacillota bacterium (assembly GCA_023398105.1). Lineage (GTDB taxonomy): Bacteria > Bacillota > Clostridia > Acetivibrionales > DSM-1351 > Ruminiclostridium. The sequence goes on from JAEWST010000029.1 coordinate 4,257, forward strand.
TTAAGCTGCCAACTGATAAAGCAGGTGTAGAAAACAAAATAATTGTTTCTGCCCATGCATATACACCATACAACTTTGCATTACAGGCAAATACTGAAGGCGGTATAAGTACTTGGAGTATAAAAGATACAAATAGCGTTAATCAAACAAAAGGATTTATGGACACCTTATATAACAAATTTACCAGTAAGGGTATACCCGTTGTAATTGGTGAATTTGGAGCTAGAAATAAGGATAATTTACAGGCAAGAGTGGAATTTGCATCTTATTATGTTGCAGCAGCAAGAGAACGCGGAATCAGTTGCTTCTGGTGGGATAACAATGCATTTACAGGTACAGGCGAATTATTTGGATTACTTAACAGAGCTTCTTGTCAATTTGAGTTTACTGAAATTGCAGATGGAATGGTTAAATATGCAGGTGATGGAGGACAGACTGAACCTGAAATAGTATATGGAGACATAAATAAAGACGGCAATATTGATGCAATAGATTTAGCAAAGTTTAAGATAGAGTTTTTATTAAATCCAGATCATGGATATGATGAATCAATGGATCTTAATCTTGATAAAGCAGTAGATTCAATTGACTTTGCAATTCTAAAGCAATACTTACTTGGAATTATATTTAAACTTCCTCGTGAATAAATCTAAACTGTAAATATCACTTATTAATTCCTTAATGCTATTTGACATAATAGTTGAACAGTATAATGGAAGGGTACAAATTTAAAGAATTCTCCTCTTCGAGTAATATGTATCGAAGAGGAGAACGCTGGAATTTATATTAAATTTATTAATGCATAGCTTAGCTATGACAATTAGGAGGTAACTTAAATGAAAAAAATAATAGCTTTTTTACTGTGTTTTCTAATGATTTTTACTGCATTACTACCAATGCAAAATGCTAGTGCGTATGATGCATCACTTATTCCAAACCTGAATTTACAACAGAAGAATGTTCCGAATAATGATGCTATGAATTTTGTTAAGCGTATGAGACTGGGATGGAACTTAGGTAATACCTTTGATGCTTTTAACGGTGACAGAATTACTACTGATTTAGATTATGAAACAGCATGGAGCGGTATAAAAACAACTAAGCAGATGATTGATGCAATAAAGCAAAAAGGCTTTAATACTATTCGTATTCCTGTAAGTTGGCATGTACATACAAGCGGAACAGATCATAAAATTAATGAACAATGGATGAATCGTGTTCAAGAGGTAGTAAATTATTGTATAGACAATAAAATGTATGTTATTCTTAATACACATCATGATGTTGATAAAGCAAAAGGTTATTTCCCAAACAGTCAATATTTGACAAGTTCTAAGAATTATATTACAAAAGTTTGGGCACAGATTGCTGCTAAGTTTGCTAACTATGATGAGCATCTTGTATTTGAAGGTATGAACGAGCCTCGACTTGTAGGTCATGCGAATGAGTGGTGGCCTGAACTGACAAATGCAGAAGTAGTTGATTCTATTAATTGTATTAATCAACTCAATCAGGATTTTGTTAATACAGTTCGTGCTACAGGCGGAAAAAATGCAAGCAGATATCTTATGGTTCCTGGATATGTTGCATCTCCTGATGGAGCAACAAACGATTACTTTAGAATGCCAAATGATATTTCAGGTAATAACAACAAATTAATTGTATCTGTACATGCATATGTTCCTTGGAATTTTGCAGGGCTGGCAATGGCTGATGGAGGTACAAATGCTTGGAATATAAATGATTCAAAAGCTCAAAGCGAAGTTACCTGGTTTATGGATAACGTATATAATAAGTATACCAGCAGAGGTATTCCTGTAATCATCGGTGAATGTGGTGTAGTAGACAAGAACAATCTGAAGACAAGGGTAGAATATATGTCTTATTATGTTGCATCAGCAAAATCACGTGGTATAATGTGCATATTGTGGGATAATAATAACTTCTCTGGTACTGGAGAATTATTTGGTTACTTTGATAGAAGAAACTGTCAGTTCAAGTTTACTGAAATTATAGACGGAATGATTAAATATACTTTTGAAGCACAGACTGAACCAGACCCAGATCCAGATCCAGACCCAGAAGTTAAGTACGGAGATTACAATAAAGACGGTAATATTGATGCAATAGACTATGCTAAATTTAAGCAGTATTTATTAGACCCTGAACATAAATATGAAGAAAGTATTGACCTTAATGTTGATAATACAGTAGATGCAGTTGACTTTGCAATTATGAAACAATACTTGCTTGGCATTATAAATGTACTTCCACGCAAATAAAATAAATAACATAAGTTACTGTTAGATGAAAAAACCTTTCCAAGTATTAAAATACTGATGGAAAGGTTTTTTCAGTCTTTTTCTATATTTAGTTTGCTGGCAGGCTTGGAATTATTCCTAAGAGATACTTCTTAAAGGTTGCAAAATCGAGAGCATCTATAGTATCGTCTTGATTTAAATCAAGTCTATACCTTTGAGCAGGGTCAGTTGTAGGCAAAGATAACTCTCCTAAAAGATACTTCTTCAATAAAGCATAATCAATGGCATCAACAGCTCCGTCATTATTATAATCTCCACATAAAACAGTTTGTGAAAGGTTAATGGTAAGGACAGAATCTATTCCGCTGCTAAAATCAAAAGTAAGCTTTACAGTACTTGCTGAATGTATTGAAATGTAATTTTTATAAATAGTCACAACATTTCCTGCTACAGAGTAATCAGTACCAGCAACTAAAGTATTAGAGCCGTTCTTTATAGCTGAAAGAGTGTTGCCGTTAAGAGCCATTGTTATATTAATATCGGCGGGAGAATTTTTATCAAAATTTACAGAGGCTGGGCTGATAGTTGAGCTTCCAACTGGGCTTGTATCTCCAATTGCAACTGCAAAAACAGGGTCAACTCCACCATCAAAATCAAGAACAAACTTTGATGTACCTATTGCTAAAGAAGACATATACTCTTTTGTAAAGGTTAATGTATTACCTGTTAAATGATAATCTGCGTTAGGAACTAAGGTGTAGTTGCCAGTTGTGATTTTTTTAAGAGAATTAGATTGAGAGTCTATAATAGTAGCAGGAGCAGCTTGATTTGCTAATGTATTCTTATCATAAACTGCTACTGTAGGCGATATTGACGCACTTAACTCGGATTCTGGACCATATACACCAATCTCAAATATTGAGTAAGGCCAATCGTACTTATACCTCTGTGAACAGTAGATTCTCAAATAACGGCCTGAACCTTCAAGGTTTATAGTTTCTGTTTTACCAGTCCCATTGTATTGTGTGTATAGGTCGGTCCATGTAATTTCATCATCTGAAACCTGAATCTTGTACTGAGTTGCATATGCAGCTTCCCAATTAATAATAAGCTTGTTAACTTCTGTTTTCTTACCGAGGTCTACATACACCCAGTTAGTGTCTGTAACAGTTGAAGCCCATCTTGTACCAGTATCACCGTCCACAATATTGCTGGCAGGATAAAGGGTGCTTTCTACAGATGAAGCCTTAACAGGTTGATTTAAAGCTAAGTTTCCTGCTGGCAAAGGTTCTTCAGGCAATACAGGAGGAAGATTTGCAAGCATTGATGCAGGTCTTTTTGCTATTTTGTTTATGCTGTAGGGGCTTGTCATGCACACTTCTAAGCCCCAGCCCTGTAAAGTTGCAAAGGTGCTGTCGGTAGTCATATCTAAAAAAGTCTGAGGGTTATTTCCAGGTCCCCATGACCAGGGTAGATAGCCTATTTCATTTTTATAACATTCTTCAATAATAATCTTGTAAGGGATTTTTCCAGATTCTGTTTCGTCCCATATATGCCCGAACTCACCAACTATCAATGGGAGCTCCATTTTTACAGATTGTGCAATTTCGTCTCTTACCCTTTGGTCTGTATAGCCATACATATAAGGCCACCACATATGTACTGAGAACATTACATTTTTATCAGGGTCATCAGCTATAATGTCTGGACCACAGCTTTGGAGAATATCAATATCCTGACCGTATTTAGATGCGTCAATTATTAGCGGAACATGGATACCTGCTGCTCTTATTGTTTTTACATGTTTAGAATAGTCTGCTTTAAAGGTGGCTGCAGCTACTTCATTTCCTACTTCGTTGCCTATATTTATAAGCAAATAGTCCTGATGTTTTTTAATTACTTCAACAATATCTGACCTTACCCAGTAATTAACAAGGTTCGGGAGCTTTTGCCATTCGCCTGTTGCATCATGGAGTTCTACCATTGGAATCATGTGTTCTGCACGGCAATTACGAATAGCAGTATCAAGCTCTTCTGCTGTGCCTTCTGTTGTCCAAACAATTCTGACGGAGTTTGCACCAGTTTTAGCTATTTCGGAGAAGGATGGAACACCATCCTTGTCCATCCAAATAATCATTTTATTAATGCCATAAAGAATAACTTTTTCACCTGTTTTATCATAAAGAAATCTTCCTTGAACTCTGAAGCCTGGATGTGTTGAATCAACTGCGGCAGAAGCTTGGTCAAATGATGACGGCAGTATGAACAATGATACTAAAATTGCTATTAAAAAATAAAGTCTCTTCATTACTTTTCATTCCTTCCTTTAATAAATTAATTAATTTATGAATTAAATTACAGATTCCAGCTTTCCCGATCCTCGTATAGATGGTCTTGAAGAAATTCCACGGGTACCTCCTTTCTTTTTAGCAGTGAACAATTTAAACTCTAGATCGGTAATTACTAAATGTAAAAAATTATACATAAATAATATAGTGAAGGGCTTTCAAAAATTATATATTTAGTTATGTGTCATAATTATAGATTATTTATATTATTTTAAAATATTATATCATTTTATATTATAAGTAATATTATTACATATTACAAGTAATATTATATCGTGTTACAAATAACATTATAACTTGAATTTTCCATTTGAAAATTATAGGTGTGGGGGCTTATCAATTAACATCATTGTAAGAATAAACAATATATGATAAAATTTTATTGTACATATTCTACCATTTCTTAAATAAGGCATTAAATGGATTTGTAGGTCTAATTAATTCATATAATGCCATTTAGCACACAGAATCTTATTTTGGAAAACTGACATTATTACACCTTACTCAAGTCAATTATAGTATAAAACCATCATACAGTCGGGGGAGTTAAATTTTGTGTGTTTGACAGTGTGGAGGTTAGCCTCGAACTAATTGTCTTTTAAGCAGTTGTATTTTGACTAAAGTCAATTACTGTTTAAAGCTTTCGCCTGATATGATATTAAACTTCAGGTGAATTAGCTTTTTAGCTGATTTAAATACAGTTTGGCTTTGAATTTGTTTTTTGCTTTCTAAGAGGCTTTAGCTGGCAGTAATTGACTTGCAATTTCTTCTAGATATTTTTCTAGTAAAGAAAAGAATGACGCAATTAAAAATTTTAAAACAGGAGGACTATAAGATGAACAAGAATTCTGAAATTTTCACAAAAGACAGAAGGATAAACCTAAAAGTCTTAAAATCATTTGTATTAATCTTTGCTTTAGTATTAAATTCCCTTGTATTTGGAATAAGCACTGTTGGTGCAGAAACAGAGGACTTAACAAGGGATATAACAGCTAAAGAGATAGTAAAAGTCCCATATTTGCCACAAAGATTTATAACTGCTACACAGGATTTTTCATTTGATTTATTTAGACAATCCGTAGATCTTGAAAAAAACTCTCTTGTATCTCCTACCTCTGTTGCACTAGCTATGGGAATGACATCAAATGGTTCGGATGGTAGAACATTGGAGCAATTTTTACAGTTGCTTGGAAAGAGCCAATTTTCACAAAAGCAAATAAACTATTACTATTATAATATGAGTTCTATACTTCAAAATGAATTTTCGGATTCAGTTAACGGAAATGCAGTAAAACTGGCAAATTCCATCTGGTATAGAGATGACTTAAGAGTAAAACGTGATTTCTTACAGACAAATGCAGATTATTACAAGGCTGATATATTTAAAGCAGATTTTTATTCACCTGACACTGTAAAAGATATTAATAATTGGGTGTATAAGAATACTGATGGACTTATTGAAGAAATAATTGAAGAAATAAGCGGTGACTCAATAATGTTTTTAATAAATACATTATTATTTGAAGCGGAATGGAAAACTCAATTTAACAAATATGATGCTATCAATGGCAGTTTTAAACTCTCAAATGGTACTACTGCAGAGGGAATATTCTTTAATTCTGCAAAAGAAACTTATCTGAAAAATGATATTGCAACAGGATTTATTAAGCCTTACAAGGGCGGTAAGTATAGCTTTGTTGCAATGCTTCCAAATGAAAAAATATCAATTCAGGAGTGCATAAAGAATCTTGACAGCAAGAGCTTCCAAAGCTTTATAAACAGTGGTATTGGAGGAAAGGCGACAGGCGTATGTGTTCCAAAGTTTGAATATGCTTTTGAAGCAAAATTGGTGGAACCTCTAAAGCAATTAGGCTTTGTAGATGCTTTTGATGATAGTAGGGCAAACTTTAGTAGAATGGCAACTCCTTACGAAGGAATCTATATAAAGGATATTCTCCACAAAACTTATATTCAGCTTAGTGAGGTTGGAACTAAAGCTGGTGCTGTTACAAAGGTGGAAATGGCAGAAAAAGCTACTCCTCCAGTTGAAAACAGAGTGACTCTGGATCGCCCATTTGTATATGCCATTGTTGAAAATGGAACAAATCTTCCTATATTTATTGGTACAGTAATGAATCCATTTGAAATTAAGTAATATTTTACTAAGTATGTTCTGAAGCATTATTATATAGTTCTTCAGAATACTGAAAATAAGAATTTCGAGGAATGGTAGGATTGTTAGCTTAAACGCTATAAATGCACTAAAAATGTATTCTATAGCGTTTAAGCTTATATTTTACAAGATACCTAGAAGTTTATTATTTCTCTTTTTTTTGTATACTCAAGTACAACTGCTGTTCTACGGTCTACTACAACTCCATCTTTTAAAAGCAGACCTTCATTTATAGTCTCCTCTACAAAACCGCCAAACTGCTTCCATGCACTATGGAATACTATTTCGAAAAAAGAGGTATCTTTTAATTCATGAACATAACTATTCTGAGGATGAAAATTAAATATAAGTGTATAATCACCTTTTGTGAATGCAATAATTTTACTGGGTTCATTCACATATAGCAGTTGAGCAGGCTCAAGGTATAATTCGTTATCTGCTATAAATTTTAGCATTACTGCGTCAAAATTATTTAGATACTCAAATTTTAATAATGGGTTATCAACTAAGCTCCATTGACGTCTTGCATATTTATAGCCCCAGCCGTTTCCTTCACGTGGGAAATCAATCCATTCAGGGTGCCCGAATTCGTTGCCCATAAAATTCAAATAGCCGTCACCACCGAGGATACATGTGATAAAGCGCAGCATTTTATGCAAAGCAATAGCTCTATTAATTCCTTCATTATTTGAAGCTTTATCCATATGAAAATACATTTCTTTGTCAGCCAGCCAAAAAATAATAGTTTTATCTCCTACAAGAGCTTGGTCATGGGATTCTGTATAGCCAATTACTTTTTCTTGAGGTCTGCGTGTTGTCAATTCATACCATAGTGTTCCCATATGCCAATATTCATCCTGAGTTTTCATCATTTTGACAAGAAAATCAGGAAGTCCCATACCTAGTCTGTAATCAAAGCCTATTCCTCCTACTGCTATAGGGAGGCACATACCAGGCATTCCACTCATATCTTCTGCAATAAGTATACAATGGGGGTTTACTTCCTTAGCAACCTCAGTAGCCAGTTGAAGATATGTTATGGCTTCAAGATCTGTACTCATTGAAAAGTACTTTTCATAATTATCAAAAGCAGTACCTCTTCCATGATGATGATATAACATAGAGGTTACGCCATCAAAACGAAAACCGTCTAAATGGTATTCCTCTAACCAATATTTAATATTTGACAATAAAAAATGTTGAACCTCTGGTTTTCCATAGTTAAATAGTCGAGTATTCCAATCAGGGTGATCGCCTTTACCTCCACTATGGCAAAACTGAAAATCAGTTCCATCAAATTCGGCTAATCCTTCGACTGTATTTTTAACAGTATGAGAATGGACTATATCCATAATTACTGCTATGCCTAAGCTATGTGCTGTATCTACAAGTGCTTTGAAGTCTTCAGGTGTTCCAAAACGGGAAGAAACTGCGAAGAAGTTAGATACCTGATATCCAAAAGAACCATAATATGGATGCTCCATAATAGCCATAATCTGAATTGTAGTATATCCAAGCTTTTTTATTCTAGGTAAAATGTTTTCAATAAACTCATTAAAGGTAGATACATCCTCTTTTTCTCCCGACATTCCTATATGACATTCATAGATGTATAAAGGCATCTGTGGAATAAATCCTGTATCATGCCATTCAAAATTTTCAGGAGGATACCATATCATTCCATCAAAAATTTTTGATTCAGGATGCTGAATAATACGTTTGCAATAAAGAGGTATGCGATCATATGTGGTGTTATTGGCTTTTAATTTTAACCGAACTCTAGATTGGTGCGGAAGTCTGCCTTTAACAAGCAACTCCCAGTTTCCATTTGGAAGTTTTTGCAGTTTGTGAGATTTTTCATTCCAGTCGTTAAAATCTCCTATTAAAGAAATTTCTTGTGCATTTGGAGCCCACTCCCTATAGACCCAGCCATCTTCTGTTGGGTGAAAACCATAATAAAGATGACCGTTAGCAAAAGACGCAAGTGAATTATTGCCTTCAACTAGCATGTATCTGACTTCCTTGTAACGATTCATACGCAACTCAATGTCACTGGAAAAAGGTTGTAGATAGGGGTCGATTTTCAAAATCCCATATTCTTTAGTCATTTGTACTCATCCTTATCTTATTTTATTAACATAGCAATATTGGCTTGCCAACTTGCAATGTTTATGAACATTTGATTAAGCATATCTCTATTATGATAAAATTCAACTACAGTTTAAGCTTTAAACAATATTCATACAAGGACACAATATTGTGTATTCAGCTTAAAATAACTGAATTTTAAAATCGAACAATCAAGTTTTATCCATTTGTAGGATAAAAATAAACTTAAACACCATATGCATAGATATTAAGTTATTCATATACTATTAATAATATACTAAAAAGTAAGAAAATAAAAGTATAGTTATTTCTTATTATTCATCAAAGTTTAAGATTTAATTACAGTCTGTATACTTACTTTCAAGCGGATTAACTGTTTGATTATAAAGATATATTGACTGTAAAAATAATGTAATTTTATATGTTTTCAAGAAAAAACATGTGATTTAGAATAAACAGTTTATATAATTCAATCAACTTTCGCTACCAAAACAGGATATATTTTGAAAGCCAAACAAATAAATCACAAAATACAGGCGGTCAAGTCTCCATATATCAGAGCTTTGACCGCCTAAATTATTTAATAAATATTAACAAATTAAATTCCTAACAACTGCTTTTTAAGTAAAGCGAAATCTATCGCATCTACTGAACTATCATCGTTCATGTCTGCTGCTTTTAATAAGTCTTCACTTAGAGGCTTTGAACCTAATAGGTGCATTTTCAGTGCAGCATAATCTAATGCATTTACTTCCTTATCACCGTTTAAGTCGCCTTTTGTGATTTCTGGATCTGGAGTACTTGTTTCTGGCTTAGTTCCGTCTGGTTCAATACCTCCAACAAGAACACCATTATCATAAACACAAATTTTGTCTGTTCTCATTGGCACTCCTGTCCAGTTGTCATCAGTGGTGTTCAAACCATCATGACTCCAGTCGTCTTCAGCATTCCAAGAGTTCTGCCAAGCGTAAGTACCAAGTGCTAGCTGATACTTCTTATTGGAACCTGCTATAGGATATCCATCCCAGGTTACTTCGATATAGTAGATATTGTTAGTGCCTAATTTAGAACTTTCATACTTTATAGGGCCAGTAAGAACTCCATCAACACCTTCGCCGCCTTCTACATATGCCTGGTCATATAGTTCTCTCAATTCCATTTCGTTAGGATGAAGAGATTTCATTCCTGTTGAATCAAAATAGTATCTTACAGAAAGCTTTTCTGAAGCTTCACTTACGTTTTTAGATTTTACATACATAGTTATTTCAGTAGCTTTTGGTCCATCGTCTTGTACGATATCTTTGCAGAAGCCTTCTACCCAGTACTCAGGAGTTAGAGGTTGGTCAGGATCATCTCCTCCACCTGGAGGTGGTGGGAAATCTGGTGTAACTTGCATTGATGGGTCTGCAAAGTAACGATAAAGACCTGCACAAGCACCAACAAATGCAGCATTATAGTCAATTGTAACTTCATTGTAGATATAATCTGATGTAACATCTATATGCTGATCTTGTGGACCGGGACCACCAACTAATGCACCGTAAAGCACATATCTGTGTGGATCTGGATCTTCACATTTTGATAAACCAGAAGCAGCTCTATGATGAGGATATTTAGCAGCTATATCGCTGTATCCTACTATATAACAGCGGTTCATTGGATTATCACCCATTATATAATTCATCTGAGACTTTGCCCATTCACCATATTTAGAAGCTTTATCGCCATGATGCTTGTCATAAACTAAAGCTATTAGCTGAGTAGCAGTGTTATACCTAGCTGAACCCCATTGATTAAGGAAGGAGTATCCGCCTGGTGTTATCTGAGGAGTTCTGCCTGTCATCCAATTATCAACTGTTTTTGCTATTTCAGCCCAGAAATCTATTGTTTCATATGGACTCTTGTTAGTAGCTGTTCTGTACCTGTCTTCAAAAGTTTGGCTGTCTTTGTCATATAAATCATTTATCTCACCTAATAGACATGCAGTACCAGCCCAAACATCATTCCAGCAATGTGTCCAGCAGGAAGGAGCGTAATAATCATAATATTTGAAGGCTTCATCAATATAATGATCATCCTGTGTAGCTAAATAGAGCCATGAAGCAGCCCAGCAATAATCATCCTGCCATTTTGATGAACCATAATAACCTTTAGGTCCATCAGCATTACATTCTTTGGTAGGACTACTCTCTGCAAATTCAAATAAAGCCTTTGCATATTTAAGATTTTTTTCTGCATATTCAGGGTCTTCGTCTTTGAAATTCATGTAGTTAGCTGCAAGAGAAGCTGCTGCTGCTGCAACGCAGTCAGTTGAAGGCAATTCCTCAGTAGCAAACCATCCTCTTCTGAACATTTTATCAATTTCAGGAGACTGCCAATAAGCGTGGTCAACATCACCGTCACCTACCTGATAGCAGAAGGCTACAACTTTATCTGATTTGTCTAAGAAGGTACATCTGATAAAATAATCATTGAAATATCTTAGTATTGTTTTAGCATGAGCATCTTGTTCGGTTGCTTCATACTGCTCTCTGAATTCATAAAAGCCCCATCCCAAGGTGGAACCAGAATATGCTTCGGGCATACCGAATTTTACATGGTCACCAGCATCGTGGAAACCTCCGGAAACGTCTACAGTACCATCTCCATCAGGGTCTAAAACACTTTTGTTTGCAGCAATGAAGCTTGCAGTCATATTTGTATTTGTAGCATCTAGTTTGAGTTTAGCGTCGTATGTATGACAGTCTTTTCTCCATACATATTCATTATTCTCGTCAACACCTGTACCACACATATTAGCATCATAGAAATACTGGGAATACTGCAATGCTTTTGCATAGTTAAATTCCAAATCAGCTGCACTTACATCTATTGTACTTGCTGAACTGATTAGCATACTGAGTATAACAGCACTCATAATGGAAGTTCTTGTAATCTTGGATAAGATCTTTCTCGCTTTCATAATTTTCCTTCCTTTCCAATTTTGTTAGTGTAAACCAAATTACACTTATTATATTTGGCTTCTGTGCATCACTAATAATTTATGCTTAGTAAGTACTTCATTTATCAGTAATGTCGTGATTAAGCATTAATACGTTTGTCCTGATAGCATATTCATTTTCAGCTTGGCAAAATCTAATGCGTCTACAGCACCGTCGCTATTCATATCAGCAGCTATGAATGCGCTTTCTGTGAGAGTTTTAGAACCCAATAGGTACATTTTCATAAATGCCAAATCCAAGGCATCTATATTGTTGTCAATATTTATGTCACCTATTAGGATTGGTATAGTAATATCATCTTCATAGTATTTAGCCTTAACAGGAAGATTATCTACAGTTTTCATTGAAGTATCACCAAAAAATCTGTAAAGACCTGCACATGCACCAACAAATGCAGCATTATAATCTATTGTTACTTCGTTATAGATATAGTCTGATGTAATATCAATATGTTGGTCGCTTCCATCAGGACCTCCAACTAAGGCACCATAAAGAACATATTTTTGAGGGCCAGTTTCTTCACATCTTGAAAAACCTGATGATGCTCTGTGATGTGGGTATTTAGCAGATACTGAGTTATAGCCAACAATATAGTTTCTGTTTAATGGGTTATTACCTAAAAGATAATTCATTTGGGATTTTGCCCACTCACTGTATTTTGAAGCTTTATCTCCGTGGTGTTTGTCATAAACAGTGGCTACAAATTGAGTAGCAGTATTGTATCTAGCGGAACCCCATTGGTTAAGAAATGCATACTTCCCGGATGTTATCTTAACTGTTGAACCGTTCATCCAATTGTCTACAAGCTTTGCAACCTGACTCCAGAAGTCTATTGTCTCATACTGATTTTTTCCAGTTGCTTTTTTATATCTGTCTTCAAATACTTGAGTATCTTTATCGTACAAATCATTTATTTCAGCTAAAATACATGCAGTACCTGCCCAAACATCATTCCAGCAATGTGTCCAGCAAGATGGTGCATAGTAATCAAAATACTTGAAGGCTTCTGACAAATATTGATCATCCTTTGTAGCTAAATAAAGCCATGATGCAGCCCAGCAATAATCGTCCTGCCATTTTGATGAACCATAATAGCCTTTAGGACCATCGTTATTAACTGCTTTATTTGAACATCTTTGTGCAAATTCAAATAGTGCTTTTGCATATTTTAAGCTTTTTTCAGCATATGTAGGGTCTTCATCTTTGAAGTTTAAGTAATTAACTGCCAATGAAGCTGCTGTTGCTGCAACACAGTCAGTAGATGGTAAGGAATCAGTTGCAAACCAAGCTCTTCTGAACATTGTATCCTTTTCAGGAGCCTGCCAATAAGAGTGGTCTATATCTCCGTCACCAACCTGATAGCAGAAAGCTATTGCCTTACCTGAACTATTTAGAAATGTACACTTCATAAAATAATCATTAAAGTATCTTAATATGGTTTTTGCATGGGTATCTTGACCTGTAGCTTTATACTGATCTTTAAATTCATAAAAGCCCCATCCCAAGGTTGAACCAGAATATGCTTCAGGCATACCAAATTTTACGTGGTCACCAGCATCATGAAAACCGCCAGAAACATCTACAGTACCATCGCCATCAGGGTCAAGTACACTCTTGTTTGAACTGATGAAGCTATCAGACATATTTGTATCCTTACTATTTAGTTTTACTTTTGCATCATAAGTATGACAATCAGTTCTCCAATCGTAGAGATTGTTTTCATCAACTCCAGTACCACACATGTTAGCATCAAAGAAAAATTGAGAAAGCTGCAATGCTTTTGCATAGTTATATTCTAAAGTTGCGGCATTAACATCAATAGCACTAAAAGGACTAGCTAACATACTAAATGTGACAGCCGTTATAATTGAAGCTTTAGTTATCTTTGAAAGAAATTTTCCTCTTTTCATTTTTGTCTCCTTTTCTATAATTAGATTTATAGATATGTTTTAAATTATGTTATAACGCACTTCTAAGTAACAATAAATATTAATTGGTGATGATATTATTTTGTACTAGCAGGGAATTTAGTTATATCACCAAGTAAATATCTCTTAAGGTAAGAAAAGTCCAGTGCGTCTATTGAATTATCCGCATTTAAGTCTGCTGCCTTACTTGAAACACTAAATTCCTTTATGCTTCCAAGAAGGTAACTTTTCATTAATGCAAAATCAATAGAATCAACATTTTTATCACCATTCAAATCGCCATATAAAACGGTTGATTCAGAATAAGGATAGGTTTTAAGATTTGGTAGTTCATCTAAGGTTATACAATAGTCGCTCTTGTACATTTCAACAAGCCATTCAACGGGATTATTCTGTTCTCCTGTTAGATGCCAGCCGTACCATGGGCAGAAATAAAGCCATCCCGCTAATTCGTTTTTAAGATTTGAAACGCAGGGAATTGTATCATTTTCACTCATTGTAACAAGCTTCTTACCCTCCGTAAGCTTAACAAGGCTATAGAAAGTAGAAGAAATAGCACTTCCGTTAGGCTTTCCGTCCATAGCATTGTACTTGTCATAACCAACGATATCAACTACATCATCACCAGGATACCATTTTGATGATGTATCATAAGTATAAGAAGTCCACACCCAAATAATATTATTTAGTTTATGTTCATTTGTGAACTTATCATATAGAAGTCTATAAAGCTCTACACAAGGCTCGGGACCTTCTGCACCCCACCAGAACCAAGCACCTTCAGCTTCATGGAGAGGTCTGAATAAAACAGGAACTCCAGCATCTTGAAGTTGTTTGAATTTTCCTGCCATAATCTCGATATCATTGAGCATCGCAGTGTTTTCTTTTGTACCTGGAGTCAACGCTTTTGAAATACTGAAGGTGGTGCTTTTTGTATAAAAGCTATTATCAGCACCCTTGCCAATATCTGCAGGTGAAAACCAATGCCAGCAAACAGTAGGTATACCGTTTTTATCCTTGTACCATTCAATAACACGTTCAGCACAGTAATCATCCCATAGCAGACCGTTTCCCCTGTAATTCATAAAGTCAAAACCTCTTAATGCTGGCATTTTACCGGTTTTCTCTTTTATGTAAGTAAACTCGGCTTCAGAAGCCTCATAGTTATGGGAACCACAAAGCTCTTGTTGACCTGATATTATGTGTTTTCCGTACACATCTACCAGATAGCTCATTAATGATTTTGCTTCATTTGTTGCATTTGGATTAACTAAGGTTTTATCAACTTTAAGATTTGTAATTTTTTCATCTGCTGGCTTTACAATCAAATAATCAAAGAAGGTATATCCCCAATAGGCATCAAATTCAATGTTATTTATACCTTTGTCAAGCTTTATAATTCCAGCGGATATCTCTCTCCAAACTAGAGAGTATGCGAAGCTTACCTCTCCCTGGTTTATAGAGTTTAAGTTGAGATACTGAACCTTTTTGACTGGGTCGAACGGCTGAGCGTAACGAACAACTAATTCATAAAGACCTGATTTCTCAACTTGAACATTAACAGAAGTACTTGTTCCTTTCTGTCCAATATAGCTACAGGTAGCACCTGTAAGGTCAATTTTTTGGCCATCATCAGTCTCCCCGAGGTAGTCAGTATAAATTTTAGCGCCATCTTGGATACCGTCCTCAAATTCATACTTAACTCCTTCCGATGCAGTGCTTGCTGATACATTATTGGATGACATTAATGGAAGTAATATTACTAATGCCATTACTAAGAAAACTTTATTTACTGTTTTCTTAAACAAAAATTCCTCCCCCCTTTCGGAAATTTAGCTACCCATTCTATTATATTTTGCGAATTGTAATAATACCATTTCGTATTTAAAATAGAGGAACTATTTTTAAATCACCGCTTGAAGCGGTGTACTGCATAAGCAGCGACTCATAGTATTAAACAACATTTGCGTAACTGCGTCCTGTCGCCGCAGATGTGGCTATTTTAAAAATGTCATATCACATTTTTAAATGCAAATTAGTATAAAATAGATACACTTATATATATTTTATGACATTTCGTCCTATGTTACAATTAATTTATTTGTCATTTGTTGCTAAGAATTGAATTAATTTTTTGAATAAAGTCAATATATTTAAAAATTAAAGCCAGCTTTGAATTCTTTAATAATTTTTTTTAGAAAGAAGCAAATTTGAATATGTGTGACTGTGATGGTGTAAAAAGGCATGTTACAAAATAACCTGTTTAGTCATTTCATAGCACGCCCTTTTTAGTTAATAGTGGCAAACCGTCAAAAAAATATAGGTTGCCATCATTCGTATTTAATACTGCTACTTCACAGGAAGAGTAGTTGTTGTTCCTAAGAGATATTTCTTCAAATGTGCGAAATCAATAGCGTCAATTGAATTATCTACATTCAAATCAGCAGCTTTTTTATCAATATTTTGGTTGACACCTAATAAAAACATTTTTAAAGCTGCAATATCTAATGCATTAATATCACCATCGCCGTTTACATCGCCGTATTTAACGGGATCTTCGATTACGCTTCCGCCTAAAGCCACACCATTTCTGCCTAATGGAATTTTATGGTCTAAGCCTTGGAACTTTCCATCAGCATTTTTCCAAAGAACAGGCAACAAGTAGTTATCATACTTATTGTCATTCCACTTGAGGTCTCTTCCGCCTTCAAAAGGAGTTCCTTCACCACGGGTGAATAATCCGCCTGTGTCAGCTGAATCAATATTGATGCACCATAAAGTATGATGAAGTGTATATTTGTTTTCTGAGATATAGTCTCTCATAGATCTCAAATATTTTAGGTTAAGATCAAGAAGCTTGTCGCCGCCCTCAGTCAAACCGCCCCATTCACCAATTAGTAATGGAGAAATTCCATCTTCCATAATATATGCCCAGTTATCTTTCCAACACTGTTCGTATAATATTTTTTTTGCTGTTTTATCGTCTGCAGTAACAAAATCCCCTCTAAACCAGGATTGCTCAAATACCAATGGACCATAATCATGTGGTGAGTAAACCAACTGTTTTTGATGCTTTCCTAAATCAATAGGATAATCCTTTACACCTCTGAGATTGCCACCCCACCAGTTGCCATAATAATCGTCGTTTCCTGTCCAAGGACTTGTGTTGGTTGTTTCATCGTCCCATAATCCGTCTTTTGGATAAATTTCTATTCCTTCAACAAATATTAATGCATTTGGATGTACTTCCAATATTGCTAATGCAGTCTCTTGAGCAACTCTTTTCCAGTTGGTTGCTCTGTCAGAGTTATCCCAAATAGCACTTTCAGACATTTTTTTCAAGTCACCTGCATTTGTGTGAGGTTCGTTTTTAAGGTCGAAGCCTATAATAGTATCATCATTTTTATAATGGTTAGCTGTCCATACCCAAGCATCTTTAAATACTTTTTCTGTTATTGCTCCTTTAAACCATAGGGGATATGAATGCCCTTGGTTATCTGTTTCTGCACTATGTACATCAAGTATAATCTTAATACCAACCTTTTTGAAATTTTCCAACATAAAATTGAATAATTCAAAGCTGTTTAATCCAGCAAGAGCTTCATTATTATAGCTTGTATCGGTTGATTCTGGATATTGACCCTTACTCCAAGCATATAGTAAGTCTGTTGCAATTGGAATTCTAACTACGTTTATACCTTTATCTGCTACCATCTGAATATCTGCTACTATATTACTGTGATAAGAATCCAAAAGCATTCTCTCTCGGCAGTTAAAACCAAACCAGTTAGCACCAGTAATCCAAACTTTGTTTCCATTCTTATCAACAATGTTGGTGCCCTCTACATGAAGCCAGTCATCATTAGCTTCGGCTTCAATAACTGAATCAGCATATGTTGGTTTAGTCGGTGCCAGTAGTATTGAGAAAGCTGTTACAGCTGCAAGAGATAAGCTGATAAACTTTTTCGTGTTCTTTTTCATTCTTGTCGCCTCCATAAATAAAATATAAAAATGACATCATTATGAAAATATATTAATTAGATTGAGTAATTGAATGAATGTTAGAAAAAATCAATGACATTTTTATTTGAGAAATACATTAATAGTGGTATTACATATGCGCATAAGTTTATGTTTAGTTACAGTCACCTCCATAAATTATTATTTTGCCAAAAACAAGCTAATAAAATTGAAGTAAAAATTAAGAGGCACTTGTTTTTCAATTATTGTATAATTATATAATATAACACAATTTGCATAAATACAATAAATTAACATGATTTAAAGCTGATGAACATCAAAATTAGAGGTATTTACTACTGTTTTAATAGATTAAATATTATAATGTGGAATTTTGTTACATTATGGGTAAAAATATCTTTTGTATAATGTCACACAAAAAGTTCATTCTTACAAAAGGAAAGTTTGAAGAATTACATTTATATATTTTATGAGAACATAATGTAAGTGTTGTTATAATAGTGCTGATATAGTATAATATACCAGAATTTCATATTTCAAATATTGGTTTATAATATATATAACGAGGCAAGAAAATGTCCCCCACTTCTATAAGTGGCGGGGACTGCTTTGGTTTTCAGGCGGTGAGAATATCTCCCGACTCGATGAAACGCCGCTGATGTAAATGAAATTTTTCTACAATCGAAAAATTTCATTTTGAATCTAGGCGTTATAAATTAATGAAATGGAGAATAGAGCCAAAATGAATATTATACTATTTATTCTTATGTTAATATCAGCAGCTACTTTCATTACAGTTGGCTGGCTTAAACTCGCAATTGCAAGTATTGTTTTTAAAACCTTATCAAGCTTGTTTTTTATAGCTACAGCAGTGTTTAGCTATAAAAAAAATCCATCTAATACGAAGTTTTTTGCAGTGATGTTATCTGGACTAATTTTTTCCTTTGGTGGAGATGTTTTTTTGAGTTTAGACTCTATTGTAGCAAAATTTTTTGAAATTGGTTTAGTCAGCTTCGGCATAGGACATATTATGTACAGCATTGGATACTGCAGTATAACTAAAATTTCAAAGAAAGATATATTTATATTTTTAGGTTTCTTTATTCCAACACTTCTCACTATTCTATTGGGTAATTTTGATTTTAAAGGCATGAAGATAATGGTTATTTTTTATACTGTCATTATTAGCTTTATGGCAGGTAAATCATTATCTATGTTAAAATTTTATTCTATCAGTAAAAAACCAGTATTTTTGATGGTATTGGGGAGTGTACTGTTTTTTATTTCTGATTGGGTAATCATGTTCTCTTTATTTTATCCAAATTCATCACCAATATTGAGAGTTGTAAATCTGACATTATATTACTTGGGACAAGGACTATTGGCATTAAGCTTTGCATATCCATTAAAAATTAATGGGATAGAGAAAAATGACAAAAGAATTGCAGCATAGCAAAAGGGGTAAGTTAATACTTCCTTAAAAGAGGCTCAAAATAGAGAATAGACTATTTTTGATGTACTATTTTGAATTCTTAAATTTTTCTGCCTTAATATTTAGACCATTTACTAGTTCATTAATTTCCTTTACAATTTGGCTGTTTTTCTCACTTGTATTATAAGTTTCAGTTGAGTGTGCAGAAACCTCTTCTGTAATAGCAGATATAGTGGAAATGCTATCTATTATACTACTATTGCTAAATGCCAATTCTTTAACATCAGCAGACAAATCATGAGATAAATTGTGTGCAGTTAATACATTTGCAGTTACTTTTTTAAAGGTATCTGCTGTTCGAACTGCAGCTTCATTTTGAAGCGTATTACTATCCATTAATTGATTTATAACTTGAACTACACTAGACAGTTCAATATATATATTATTTATTACATCAGTAATATTTGAAGTAGCCTTCTGTGCTTGTGAGGATAAATTGGATATTTCCTGAGCCACTACTGCAAATCCTTTACCTGCTTCTCCTGCTCTCGCCGATTCAATGCTTGCGTTTAATGCTAACAAACTAGTTTGTTTAGTAATGTTGCTTATTAATTCAATAATTGATTGTATATTTGCAGTAGACTGTTCAGATAGAAAATGCATTATTAAAGTAGAATTTTTGTCTTTTTTATATAATACTATGCTAATTAATACTGGGCAAAAGACTGATATAGAATAAATTGAAAAATTATTTACCATTGCAGAGTCTGATAAATTATTTTTTTTCTTGATATTCAGAGATGTGGCTTCTTTAATCATAATATTGTCTCCTAGCAAGTATTTGATGGTGTTTGATTTAGACAATTGATTATAGGCTAAAAATTGTAGTAAGATTAACGCAAAAATATATATGATATTCGAAAAGTTCTCCTCATTCGTCAAAGTATTTAAAACCAATAATGTATAGATAAGCAATTTAATAGATTTAGTTGGAAAAAATGGTTGAATTATGGTATAATTTCACCTTGTATATGTGTTGCATAATAATTGTTATAACTAAATAACTGATTATTAAATAAAGGAACACATTCAAATCAAAAACAGGAGGTAGTAAAATGTTGGTAAATAGTAAAAAAATAGCTTTAATTCTATTGAAGACAGTAATACTGGTATTAGTTTTTTCGTCAGCATTATTATTTTCAAAAGGAGTGCTGGCAGCTACATCTGATGGACAATATATTAAGTCCTTAGTGGTAAATGATACAGAAAATGCTGCTGATTGGTCAATTCAACCCAATTTGCAGGTTGGGGATTTAGTGTTTGGAGACAGGACAGTTAAGTTCAGCACAATTCCAGATGC
>JAEWST010000081.1 GCA_023398105.1 Bacillota bacterium
TGTCCCTTGAAAAATCAGTAGTTTTGGGCAATAAAAAGGTTCAAGAATACCTCTAAATATGGTATAATATAAGTGACCAAACCCAATCACACCAACCATTTGGAGGTTCTTGAACATGTCAATTATACCACAAGATACTACTACGGAAAATAGTTTTCAGTTTACTGTTGATACTTTTTTCAAAAAGTTTAAAGTAGGTTCAATACTCAAAAACTGCAACGCATACAAAGTTAAAGGAATTCCATGTACTCAAGTGTTCAAATTCTTGCTTATGCTTGTTTTTACAGGCAAGAATCTGTTTATGAATTATGAATCTGCTAACTCCACTATCCCTTTTAAAAGGGATGTGATTTATAGGATGCTAAATTCATTGTATATCAACTGGAAAAAGTTTTTATACCTACTTTCAGCAGCAGTAATTAACCATCATATTTCTTCACTTACAGACGATACTAGGGCAGATGCATTTGTTATTGATGATTCATTTTTCAGCCGCACAAGAAGTAAATCTGTTGAGTTACTTTCGTGGGTCAATGATCATGCCGATGGAAATAGAAGTAAAAAGGGCTTTAGAATGCTGACTTTAGGCTGGACAGATGGAAATACATTTATCCCAGTATCATTCAACCTACTAAGTTCATCAAAACCTAAAGCACTCATAAATGCTGCTAATACTGCAATTGATAAAAGAAGCAATGGCTTTAAACGTAGAGAAAATGCATTAGTAACTTCACCAGACTCAACAATTTCAATGCTAAGAGAAGCATTGCATTTTGGTATAAAAGCTAAATATGTGCTATTTGACAGTTGGTTTGCATTTCCTAGCACCATAATAAAAATATTTGATACAGGACTTCACACAATTGCTATGCTTAAAGATACACCCAAAATATACTACACCATCAATGGTGAAAAGAAGTCTCTTAGGCAAATATATCATTCTGTTAAAAAACGTAGGGGAAAGTCCAAGTATCTTGCTTCAGTTTTAGTTGGATTGACAAACAAAGAAGGAAAATCAATCTCTGCCAAAATTGTATTTGTACGTGATAGACGTAACAAAAGCAAATGGCTAGCACTAATATCTACAGATATCCATGCTCCCGAAACCGAAATCATAAGGATTTACGGGAAACGTTGGGATATAGAGGTTTTCTTCAAAATGTGTAAATCATATCTAAAACTTGCAAAAGAATTTCAAGGTCGTTCATATGATATGATGGTAGCCCATACAACTATTGTATTTTCAAGGTACATTATGCTGGCAGTTGAAAACCGCAACAATACTGATTTTCGCACCATAGGTGCATTATTTTACTATTGCTGTGATGAGCTAGAAGACATTAAATTTCTTGAAGCTCTACAGCTATTAATAGATACTTTAAAAACAGCTTTGCAGGAAAAACTATTCCTTACAAAAGAGACTCTAAATGAATTTATAGACTACTTTGTAAGCTGCTTACCCAATCATATCAAGGGAAAGCTAGTGTTTTTAAACTGCGAAAGTTGATTAACTTAGTTAACACTATCGTTTCTTTCTCTTATACTTGATTTCTTCAAGTTCAGGTTCTATTACCCGTTCATCAGCTTGATTTTCAGCCTCGTTAAAAAGGTTTAACTGATTATCATATTGACTCTTTTCACTGGACGTTCCAAAGAGCTTGTGTTGGGATAGCTTTATCTGCTCCAGCATCCAATTCATCTTTTTTTCAAGATCTTCTATCTGTGATTTTTGTGAACGACAGGTTTCTTCAAGCTACTTTAATCTCCTATCTTTTGATTGATAGAGAGATTGACTCATTTTGAGACTGAGTTTAACAGGTGACGAATTATTTACCGCTTACATTCTTTTTATAACGTCATTAATTAATTCATTGAAGTCCCGATTAAAATCTTCACACATCCTTGAACCTTTTCCTACAATTTCAATTGGATATAATTCAATTGTGTCTTTCACTCTGTTTCTAAAATGATGATACATAGAAGCTGAGCCACCAGCGTAAGGAAAGCAAAATAATTTCGTATGTTGCATATGTTCCACCAACTTTCGTCAAGTCTTAAGAATATAATCATTTCACAGGATTCTCAAATATAATCTCTTTGGCCAAAAGACCTATAATTATATCTTCGAATAAGTAGGTTGTTTGAGGGTGATCATGAATAAGAATTATATCTGCCGATTTTTCATAATTAAGACCAGCCCATCTTTCAGGAAGGTTCAAATCCATTAATTCCAATACTTCTGCTAATCCTTTTATACCGTATTGAGGCGGCGTCTGAAAAACACACCATTCCATAACATCATAAGTCCAATACCAATCAAGATATTTTTTCTCACGATTAAGTTTATAATATTCATATTCAATATCAGAAAAAGTAGGACAACTATAACCTAATTCCGCAAGCATCATCTGTAGATCATGTAACCGCTTTTCTTCAACCGGATTGTAGTTAAAATCATAAAAGCTAGTCCCTACACCTCGGTCCCCATAAGGAAATCTAAAAATCTTTACAGGTCGATCTACTTCAGCACAGGCATATAGTTGATCAATTATTCTATCCGTTTTTATTATCTCCTCATAACATTCGTCCAAAGATAATTCTGAAAACCTCGGATGACTATATGAATGATTACCAATAATTCCACCACTTCTAATTGTATAAATTGAAGATTCACGATTTAATTCCAGCTCTTTACCCAAACAAAACCAAATAGCAGGTATGTTATATCTTTGTAAAATATCCACCTTTTCTCTTCTGTCACAACTTGGCCCATCATCAATTGTTAAATAACCCTTCTTCACTTTTTCACACCTCCAATACCCAAAATCATCAAAATTATTCTGATTAGTCACTTTTCTCTTCTGCTAGTTTTCTTTGAATAATATCCAACAATTGCTGCTTTGTTAAGGAATTAAGTTCCTTTATCTTGTGATTTTTTACAGGTTCTATATCCTTTTTTACATAACCATCAATAAGGAAGCGCTCATTATTAACCATTTCCTCAAACGATCTGATCCAACTAACATCCTTCCTATCTTCAACCTGCTGCATACAATAAAATTGACAACGCTTTTTGAAATCTACTGACAGAGTCTCCCTTAGTGCTTTACTAATTTGAATATAATCCCATTTTGCTTTTGGAAATACTTTTGCTATTCCCAGTCGTGCCAATCTTTGAGCATTATCCGGTCCATCTGTCAAATGTGGCAAGATTATTTGAGGAATGCCCGCATCAATTGCTTCGCTTAAAGTTCCCATTCCTCCATGATGTATAATAGCAATTGTTTTTTTCATCAGTGCACGTAGAGGTGCCTGTCTAACTCTTTTGATGCTTTCCGGTAAGTGCTTAGGGACTAGTTCATCATGACTTGTAACTAAAAGCGCCGGAAAATCTTCCATTTCACAGGATTTTGCTGCAACCTGATAAAATTCTTGTTTTACCATATTGCTACTACCTCCAGTAATTAATACTACTTGCTCATTTTTTTGCAAAAATTCAGTTATTTCTAAATCAAAGGTTTCTTCAGGATTATTTCCCAACACAAAACCAATATTGATTACATTTAGGGGCCAATCTTCATCTGACTCGGCGTACCATCTTGGCCAAAAAGCAAAATAGCGTTTAGGTGAATAAAGCCATTTCTTCCAGTCCCAAATATCTTCGAGTTCTAACTTTCTTCTCGCTTCATTAATTTCCTGAAGTATTTCCTTACCAAAAACTTGATTATGTAATACCATGTGGTCTAGGTAATTGGGGGCAAGGAATACTGATGCAACTGGAATCTTCAATTTTTCTGCTACAAGTAATCCTGAAACACTTGAGCGATGTCTTGCAATAATAAGTGTATTTTCATTGCAATGTTCACTGATAAGTTTGTATTCGAAAAGCAATCGCTGTTCACCATGATATTTTTTGTTAAATTCTAAAGTACCTTTGGTATTATTTATTGGATCTGCCAATAAAATTATATCTTTATTCATTTCCTCAAAGAGTTCTGGTGTATCAATAGCTACAAATTCTAAATTTCCCCTTAGAGCCAAATCCCTATAATAACAGTGTGTAAATATAGTAATCTTATGACCAACCCTTTTTAATATAGTTCCCAACCGGATAAAGGGCAAGACATCCCCGCCTGTCCAATGTGTGATCAATAAAATATTCGCCATTTTCCCCTCACTTTATTCAATTACATAGGCGTTTGCGAAACGCCACAACCTGCATAAATGCAGGTTTTTTTTACTTTAAAACAATATAACTCTTCACAGACTTATGGTAAAATTAAAGTTGTCAAAAACCAATTCCACCATATTCTGAAAGGAGTTATATAGTTATGATACCATACAAACAGCTTTCTTTGGCAGAAATTTATTCCGATTGTACTAATTTTTTTGAAAATGATAAATACCACTTTCTTTCCTTATTGGAAAACAACATCAATCTCGATGAGTTTATTTCCTATTCTTCCAAAAATCATTTTTATGCTTCAACTGGTCGTCGAAGAAAATATCATTTAAGAGCTTTCCTTTGGGCTCTCGTTCTTCAACGTATTTTTTCTATTCCCACTGATTCTTTGCTTATTTTATTCTTAAAATATTCCAAAGAATTAAGGGAATTCTGTGGCTTTATCAACGTTCCTGATGCCTCAAAATTTACTCGCTTTAAACAGGACTTTCTGATGGACTTACAATCGTTTTTCGATAATCTAGTTGATATTACCGAGCCGATATGCCAAGCAATTGTTTTCCCAAAAGCTTCCATGACCATCTTTGATCCATCTGGTATTGAAGCATATGTTACTGAAAACAATCCCAAATACGCCAACAAAATTATAAAACAGCTCAAATCCTACAAAAAGACTTTTGAATTGGCTGATTCCTATGACCCTTACAAAGCGGTTTATGGTTCTATGCCTTCTCATGCTGCTTATTAATGGTCATTTCTGCCATGTGTATAAATTCGGGATGATTACCAATGGACTTGGTATCATCCTCGATATATCTTTCTACAACAAGGATTTTATGAAAGCTCATCCCGATATTGTTGTTGGCAAAAAATCCGATTCTCCCGATGAAGATAAATCTCTTCATGATTCTAAAGCTCTAATTCCTGTTCTTAAAGATTTTTTGCAAAACATCTTCTCATAAAACAAAATGTATTTCTTGGGGATGCAGCTTTTGATTCTGTAGGCATATATAAATCTTTACTTCATGATCTTAAATTTCAAAAAGCCTATATCCCCTTAAACCATCGCTCCAGCCTTGAAAACAAAGACTACTCCATCAATGAACATGGAATTCCATACTGTCCACATGATTCTTATCTTCCTTTAAAACCAGAAAGTACTTCTCACTTAAGAAGTGGGATCCTACATCTCAAGTTTTCCTGTCCTAAGGTCAAGTGGAAATAAGCTGAAGTTGAAAAGCACAAACGCTCCTGTTATTGCGATAACCCATGTACCAATTCTCCTTGTGGTAGAATGGTCTACATCTATCCTGAAAAGAACCTTCGTGCCTATCCTGGAACCATTAGAGGTACCGATGAATGGGATAATACTTACAAGATCCGTTCAGTTGTAGATCAATCAATTAACCACTTAAAAGAAAGTTTCTGTGCTGCAGGTCGTAAAACTCAAAATGAAAAAACTCTACATGCTGATTTACTACTTGTAGGCACTACTCAATTAATTACTGTTGTTCTTGCAGATAAAATACATATGCATAAATATATCCGCAGTTTAAAGCCTTTACTTGCATAAGTCGCTAATCATAAATCTTTGAAACCTTACTTTCTGTAAGCTTTATTTGTGTGCAGTTTTTCTCTAGAATTTCTCTAAACACTACTTACACCAACACACTTCAATTAATTTCTAAAACCAGCATATTATTTTTTGTGAGTTTCGCAATCATCTATTCAATTACATAATCGTCTAAAAACTTTGCTATTTCTTCCGGTGATAATCCTTCCACTTCTTTTAACAGAGCATTTAACTCATCCTCGGGAATACTGGAAATTAAGTTGTCTTCAACAATTTTTGCCATATCATGAATCGTCAATCCACCTGTCAAGATTTCAAGTAACGTAACTTGGCTACCAAATAAATTGTTCATTCTCAGTACCAATCTATTTGCCATAAGTGAATGACCACCCAATTCTAGAAAATTATCGTGTATTCCAAAATCCTGAATATCCAAAAGTTCTGACCATAGCTTAAAAATCTTTTTTTCAGTATCTGTAACCGGCACTGCATAGGTATTATGTCGGACTGGAGAATCTGCAAGTGCTTCAAGTGCTTTTCTATTGACTTTTCCACTTGTTGTCATAGGAAAATTATTAACTGTATGAATATGAACTGGTATCATATAATATGGTAATTGACTTTTTAATAATCCATATAATTCCTCTTGATCAATTTCCCCAGATTTTGTCGAAATATAGGCACTTAAATACTTTTCTTCATCTTTCATTTTAACAACTACTACTACCTGGTTCACTAAAGGATGTTGTAAAATAGCCTTTTCAATTTCTCCTAGTTCAATTCGAAATCCCCTAATCTTTACCTGAAAATCTGCTCGTTGAACATACTCTATTTCACAGTCATCTATTTTTTTTACAATATCACCCGTTTTGTAAACATATTCATCATTTTTTTTCATGAATGGATTGTTGATAAACTTTTCTGCTGTCAGTACAGGATCATTGATGTAGCCGATGCCTACTCCTGCCCCTCCTATATACAGCTCTCCCGTTTCACCATAATCGACTTCCTTACCTTCTTCATCAACAATATAGAGTGTCGTTAGTGAGACTGGTTGGCCTAATGTAATCTTATCGTCTCCACGATGTATTTGTTTGATGGTTGACCAAATAGTTGTCTCTGTCGGACCATAGACATTCCATAATGATTTGCAATGTTCCAACAAGGAATCAGCCAATTTGGCAGACCATGCCTCACCACCACATAGTATTCTTAATGAAGAACTACCATTCCATTTTGTCTCTAGAAGCATATACCAAGTTGCTGGCGTAGCCTGCATGATAGTAATATTTTCTTCGTAAAACAAACGTTCAAGATCCTTGGCATCTGTTGCGGTCTTGTCATCAGCTATTACAACGCAGGATCCGGA
The DNA here is from genome assembly GCA_023398105.1 of Bacillota bacterium. Taxonomy (GTDB): domain Bacteria; phylum Bacillota; class Clostridia; order Acetivibrionales; family DSM-1351; genus Ruminiclostridium. The sequence goes on from JAEWST010000081.1 coordinate 7,126, forward strand.
GATAAGTGGAAGAAACAATTCCAGAACTGATATATCAAAGGTGACTGTGGTCACTGCAAGTAACTTATCCTCAATCACAACATCAAGTTTGTCTTTCATAAAATTCAAAATATTAATAACATTTCTGTGGGCAATCATAACTCCTTTAGGATTTCCGGTTGATCCTGATGTGAATATTACATAGCAGAGTTGATCTTTCTCAACACTGATATTCAAATTGTTACTTTCATATTCCCCTATCTTCTCATCCTGTCCGTGAATTGATAACACCTTTAAACCTAACTGGTTAAATATTTTCTCATATTCCATTTGAGTGACCAGATAACTTATATTAGCCGTCATCAGTATATTCTCATTACGCTGTCTTGGATGTTTTGGATCCAGTGGCACAAAAGTAGCCCCTATTTTTAATATCGCATTCATTGTAATGATTAGTTTTTCCGAACGCTCTATACATAGGCCGACCAACATCCCCTTTTCTATCCCTTCTTCCATTAGAAATCGAGCCAACTGGTTGCTTCTTAGATTAACCTCTTCATAAGTAAATCCTTCTCTATTAAAACGAATTGCCTCTCTGTATGGATTCAGTTTTGCCTGGATTTCAACCAGCTCATGTATTCCCAGTTTCATTTCAGTCTCTCTTGGTATCATATTGTCTATCATCGTAATAATTCTCCTTTGTTAACTTTAAATCAGGCATTGATAGTCATCAAGTATTTATATTTGTTACTGTCTATTTAACTCAATTTTTTCTTTATTTTTTCTATCAACTCTTGTTCTTGTGTTTGCTTATTAACGAATATTGGTAAGCTTATTTGAATCGCATCTTTGTAGATAACAGCTGTTATACCCACATTTTCATTCATCGGCTGTGTATTCGCTACTTTTACTTCCAAATCTGAAATGTCCTCGGCACTATTTATATTATGAATTATATTAATCTGAAACTGCTGCAACACCTCGGAATTTTTCGGTATTTTTTCTAGATAAAGTTCATAATTCTCCTTTGAATTTCTGTATCGCTCAATATCTTTTTTCCCTCCATAAATCAAATTATCTTTCACATTGAATATTCCTGGAACAGCATCAAAATAACAACCTAATGTACGAAGTGTCTTTGGTTCACGACCATGATAAATCAAGATAAAAGGGAATTTTTCAATATTATTTTCTTCTATCATATTTAAATAATTTATTAGTATCCACTCAGTAGGACCA
>JAEWST010000082.1 GCA_023398105.1 Bacillota bacterium
CCAATATACACACCACATTGCGATACTAGTGATCACGTAATTGTACTAAATGCAGGAAAAGTTGCTTTAACAGGTAAAAAGCTTGAACAAAAAACTCACAAAACTCACTCTCAGCATCCAGGTGGATTTAAGGAGATCAAGTACAGACATTTATTAGAAAAGTACCCTGAGAGAGCTATTGAATTAGCTGTAAAGGGAATGCTTCCAAAGAACAGTCTTGGTAGACAAATGTTCAGAAAACTTAAGGTATATGCTGGTTCAGAACATAATAACCAGGCACAAAAACCTGAAGTACTTGATTTAGATATATAGGGGAGGGAGAAAATATAATGGCAAAGGTATATTACTACGGTACAGGACGTAGAAAGAAATCAATAGCAAGAGTAAGACTTGTTCCTGGTGAGGGCAAGGTATTGATAAACGATAGATCATTAGATGATTATTTCGGATTAGAAACAATGAAGGTTATAGTTAAGCAACCATTAACGATTACTGATACACTTTCAAAGTTTGATGTTATATGCACAGTTGTTGGCGGAGGTTTCACAGGTCAAGCTGGTGCAATTAGACATGGTATCTCAAGAGCACTTTTAAAAGCTGACGAAGAACTCAGACCAGCTCTTAAAAAGGCAGGCTTCTTAACAAGAGACCCAAGAATGAAGGAAAGAAAGAAATACGGTCTCAAGAAAGCAAGAAAGGCATCACAGTTCTCAAAGAGATAATATGTGGTCAATATCGAGCAGTATTTGCTCTAAAAATTACAAATTATATTTCTTACAAAAACAACCGTCAGGGGAATCAACTCTTGGCGGTTGTTTTTTGTCTAGGAAAGTATATTTTTTTAATGAAAATTTAAGGTGGTTGGTTGTCAGGGAAACAAATATATTGCCGATAGAAAGTACTACATAAGTATTATATAATACTCATATATCGGCACAGGATATTAGAGAGATTTTTGTGGATAGTGAACAGAGACATTGTAAAAATAACATAGATCTCTAGATATGTTTTCAAGTGACCATAATAGGTATATTGAAAAACAGAAATACAAGATATGAAAATTCTTATATTATATCCTTATAAAATGATAATGAAGGAAGTGTTGTACGATGGAACAATTATTATTTAGTATTTTGCAATATATACAGAATGATAAAGCAAATTATGCAGTAATGATTGATGGTAAATGGGGCAGTGGTAAGACTTATTTTTTAAAAAATAGGTTAATAGAAGAAATTGAAAAGATAGATGTGGGCGATAAAAAATGTAAAGTAATATATATATCTTTATATGGGATTAGTTCAATTGAAGAAATAAATAAAAAAGTATTCGTTGAGACAATGATTAGTTTAAGCGAAAATGAAACACTAAAGAAACTGGCCAGTAATAAGAAAGTCAGCAAAGGGTTTTCAATAGCGAAAAAAGTAATAGAACTGGGTTCTGAATATCTTCCTAAGGGATTCGCTGATTTGGTAAAGAGTGTTTTCTCTCTTGATGATTTAATTGCCAGTTCTGTTAATATAGGTAGCAATATTGTTTTAAGTTTTGACGATTTAGAAAGGACACAATTAGATCTTGGAGAAATATTGGGATATATTAATAGTTATGTAGAACAATACAATGTAAAGACAATAATTATTGCTAATCAAACAGAAATTCAACAACAACATGAATATTATGAAAGAATTAAAGAAAAACTGATAGGAAAAACATTTTTATATACTCTAAAGTTTGGAGAGATTGCTAATAGTATAATAAAAGAATTCCAGAATGACAAAGAATATTATGAGTTCTTAAATGCATATTTTGAACAGATTGTTAGTATTTGTCAAATCAGTGAAACAGAAAATATAAGAAGTCTGAAGACTGCTTTAGATGATTTTAATCTAATCTTTAATAAAGTCAAGAATTATTATAGTGAGATTGATGAGGAATCTTTATTGTTTATGATGAGACTTACTTTAGCACTTACTTTTGAAATTAAGAAAGCAGATTTCAAACAAGATGCTCTAGAAAATATAAGAAATTCTAGGTTGCATAGTCTTGTTTCATATATGTCTGGTAACAAAAAGACAGTGGAAACCGATGAAGAAAAATTTGTGGCCAAATATTTTAAATATGACTTTATATTTAAAAAGATTAACTATGATTTCATAATTAAATTTATATGTAAGGGATTTTTCGATGAGGAGTTAATGAAGACAGAGTTACATGAACTTATTAAGCCTGATGAAGTTCCTAATTATGCTAAATTATTGTACCAAAGATGGTGGGAGCTAGAAGACAATGAATTTGAAGAAGCCATAAAAATAGTAATTAATAAAGTTGAAAACGGAGATTTGAAGTTAGAAGACTATTATCAGGCAGGTGGAATTTTACACCAGATAAGGAAGCGGGGACTAATTAATATAGAAATTGATAATATAATATTTACTGGATTAGAAAGATTAAGAAGCAAAACTAATACAATAGAGTACACCTTGAAAAATGAACTTGAAGTAAAAATGAGGGACAAAGGCAATTTTGGTTTAGAACAAGAGGAGTTACAGTCATTAGAAAAGATAAAGAACAAAATTCTAGAAATAAATGATTCAATATATGAGATTCAGCGGAATAAAGAAATTGAAAAAGATTTTAATGATTTTTTACATGAGACTGTCAATGGTTATGAATTGTTTAATAAGTATTCACATGAACCAGTTTTTCATACTATTGATATTGAAGTATTGTTAAATAGTATTAAAGAGATGACAAATAGACAACTCTCTGATTTTGTAAATAATTTGAAAGATAGATATGATAATATTAATAACAATAGATTCCTACATGAATTAAATAACCTCAAAAAAATTATGAAGGAACTCATAGTAAATGAAAATATTAGTATTAATAATTTTCATTTGGTGAGATTGAAAGATGTTTTAGAAAATGCTATTACTGGTATAGAAAATACTAAATCAGATAAATATGTTCATGATAGTGATAAGAAGTAAAGTTAAAAAATCAATGTAAAAAGCATATAATATTTTATAAATATAAAGAAATATATTGATAAAAAATAAAAAAGTGTTATAATTTATAACATAAATGACTATAATATGTGTATAATTACATAGAGGAGTGATAATATGTTTACACATGTAAGAATTAAAAACTATAAATCTCTTATTAACTTGGATGTTGATCTATCTGCAAAGAAAAAAGAAGCAAAGCCCCTTATTATTATTTATGGAGAAAATGGAGTAGGAAAGTCTAATTTTGCAACAGTATTTTATACCTTATGTGAGTCTTTGAGAACTATGTCCATTAAAGATAGATTACAAAAATTGATAGACGGAGATGAAACAAAAGATTTGGTATCTGAAGAAAATTTAAAAAAGTTTATCACTAGAAATTTAAAGGATACTGAGTCAATTATTAAAAGTTGTAAGACAATTAACTCAACTGAAAATATGGTTCTTGAATTTGAATTTGTGATTAAAAATAAAATTGGAAGATATTTGATTGAGTATGACAATAGTAAAATTATTCATGAAAAATTAGAATATGTATTAAATAAAAATAAGACATTGTTTTTTGAAATTATTGAGAATAAAATCAATGTTAATCAAAAAATATTTGAGGATAGTATATATTATAAAGAATTTATTGACTTGTTAGAAAAATACAATGGCAAGCATAGTTTTTTATCAATACTTGTATTTGAAATTGGAGATAAGGCTGAGGGATATGTTAATCAAAGAATCAATGCGCGTCTTTACGAAGTTTTGGCTGCGTTTATGACGATGTCAATTCGTGTAAAATCAGGATATGGATCAGAAAGAGGAAATATGGGAGTTAGCCATAAAATATTAAGTGATCTTGGCAAGGGAATGATTTCTATAGAAGATGAACGAGAATTGAATAGTGCGGAAAGAATGGTAAATGAATTTTTTACTTTGGCATATTCTGATATTAAAGAAGCCTATTACAAAAGAGAAACAATTGATGAAAATATAAAATATAGTTTGTTTTTTAAAAAATTGATATATGGAAAAGTAGTTGATGTTGACTTTGAATTAGAATCCACAGGAACACAATATCTATTGCAAATAATACCATTTTTATTAATGAGCGTTGAAGGGCAAACAGTTATTATTGATGAATTAGATACAGGTATCCATGACTTGCTTATTAATAATATTTTATGTAATATTACTGATTCAATTAAAGGACAATTAATTATTACAACACACAATACTATGCTTTTAGAATCAGATATTAACACGGAATGTATCTATACATTTGTTGTAGATAAAGATGCAAATAAGGAATTAGTACCAATTGTAAACTTTGAAGACAGAACTCATCCAAATTTGAACTACCGTAACAGATATTTAAAAGGTATGTATGGAGGAGTTCCAATTGCTAGAGATCTTGATTTTGATGAACTATTAGAAATGATGGAATAGGGGGGGACGAATGGTGAAACGTGAACCCTGCTATCTAAAAGCAATTGTTATTGTACATGGAAAGTCTGAAAAACAGATATGTGACTTTATAAAGTCTAATTTGAGATTAAAAATGGAAGTAATAAGTGATAAAAAAGGCGAAAAATCAATACAAATTACAAGTTTAATGGATATTTTAAACGATTCAAGATTTAGATCTTTTGATAACTTTGTTAAATATTTTGATGATGTCGAGATTGTGCTTGAAAAAAAGAAAAGAAGATTGTCTCCGGATTTTAAGATTTTTACAATAATGGATACAGATGATTGTAAACCTAAAGAGAAAGAAGAGCAAATAAAACAAGAATATATAAATAAGACAATGTTTAAAAATCATTGGGCATATGACTATATAGTACCTATATATAATAATCCTCAATTGGAAAATGTATTGGTAAAAGCTAAAATTCCTTTTGAAAAGAAAGGGGATGATCGTAAAAAAGAATATATCAGAATTTTCCCAACTAGTAGCAAATATACCATATGTGAAGAAGCAGAATTAAAAAGATTTTGTGAAAAACTAATATTAGTTAAAGATACTAATATGGATGAATTTATAGAATTTTGCTTATCGAAAGCATAAAGCAGGAAGATGAGGTTTGAAGATATAATTATTATAGTATATATTAATGTACATAGAGGTTTTAAAGAACGATTGTTCAATGTATAAAATAATAGGAGGCAACAAAAAGCAATGAGTCACACACTAACAGAAGAAAATATTCAGAAATTAAGAGATGAATTAGATTATAGGATAACTGTAAAAAGGAATGAGATAGCGAGAGAAAAGTTAATAGCTGCCGAGCATGGCGATAGATCAGAAAATGCGGAATACAAAGAAGCCTGTGAAAGATTTAATGCAAATGATGATAGAATTCAGCAACTAATGACTATTATCTCAACAGCAACTGTAATAGATGATAAAAATACAGATAAGACCAAGCTTGGAATAAATACTAAGGCTAGAATAAAGTTTATTGAAGATAATGACGAAGACATTATAACCTTGGTAACAACGATGGACGCTGATGTTAAGAAAATGCACATAAGTATAGAGGCTGATTTGGGGAAGGCATTATTTGGTAAAAAGACTGGAGATGTAGTTGAAGTTAATGCTCAAAGCGGTAAATATACTGTTGAAGTATTAGAAATTTTACAATAATACTTTAACTTGGAAGCTAGGTGTTCGTTGGGACAGCAAGCGAACGAAGAAAATCTGCAAGCAATAAATAAATGTTTGAAGTAGATAAAAATTTTGTGAAGCAAGTTATCACAATTATACTAAGCTAAAAAGCTTACCAATCTTTCGCTATGGCATTGATGCTTAATACGTAGGTGAAACAGCTTAAGAACAAGTTAGAGCTATACAAGTTTGTTTTAAGCTAACCTCCATTTCGCAAGTACCGCCAAGCGACACAAATAGTAATTAAGAAGTGTAGTCATTGCTTGATTTGCTCAAAATACGAAGAGAGCCATGAATGCACGAAATGTAAACTTCGCATTTTTCAAGCATATTAAAGAAACATGGGTTTTATGGTACAATTGTATTAAACATATGAATATGGTTATAAATATGGAGTAGTTCTTCGACTTAGAGGTTTTTCCAAAGGCTGCTTAATCACTTTTTGTACCTTTAGCACAACGAAAGGAATGTTAGTTGAAATGAGAAAAGTTAAACTATTGTGTTTACCATATGCTGGTGGTTCGGCAGCAATATATTATAAATGGAAAAAATATTTAGATAGCAATATAGAGGTAGTTCCAGTAGAATTAGCTGGCAGGGGTCGGCGTATAAGTGAAAGCTTTTATGACAGTATGCTTAATGCCGTTGATGATATATATAATATTATTAAACCAATAATTAGAGACTGTGAATATGCCTTCTATGGTCATAGTATGGGAACTATAATAGCCTTTGAGTTATGTCGTAAAATTATGGGTGAAAGTGAGAGACAGCCCTTACATTTATTTGTTTCAGGTAGATATCCTCCCAGCATTAGCAGAGCAGAGAAATATTTAAGTAGATTACCTGATAATATGTTTTTGGAGGAAGTTTTCAAGCTAGGGGGAACAAGTACTGAACTTGTTGATAACAAAGAACTCTGCGACTTATTTGTTCCGATACTAAAAGCTGATTATAGAATTATTGAAGAATATAAATACATAAATAGTGATAAGAAATTTAATTATGGAATTACTGTCTTTAATGGGAAGGCTGATTTGGAGGTTTCTTATAGTGAAGTAAAGGAGTGGAGACAACACACCTTATTGGAAAATCCAATATATGAATTCGAGGGAAACCACTTTTTTATAAATGATAAAACTCCAGAAATCACAGAGATTATTAACAACACAATAAACTGTATAATATCAGAAAGTATTTGCTATTAACTGGTTTTATCAAACTTATCTAATTTAGAAAGCAATTTACTAAAATCAATTATAGTTTAAAACCTTCGTCTGATATAACGAGGCGAGAAAATGTTCCCCACTTCTATAAGTGGCGGGTACCGCTTTGGTTTTCAGGCAATAAAAGCCACAAGTTGGTCTCTGATAGTGTTGGTGGAGGTATCAACTAGTTTTTCCAGCAGATAGAAATAACTTTGGTGAGATTGTACAGGATTTTACAAACAAATACGTAATACAAAAAGGTGTATTTACATATAAACCTCAGTATTACTGTAAGCTTAAACAGTTGCTGAAAGCTGAATAATATTCATCAAAATTTATCTAACTTTTAATAGTGAAATGTTAAAATATTAATAAAATTTAACGTTTAAGTTAAATGCTACATATTAATGAACATATGTTACACCATAGCTTTTTACACTTGTTTAGAGTGTTTTGCAAACCTCGTGAAATAACTCTTCTACATCAAATATAATTTTTCTGCAAGAATCAATATTTTTAGCACAAACGGCATAAAAACTGTTTTCGTCAAGAGCTGAATGGAATAGGGAGTAGTCAACAAGAGTTTCACTTGAGTCTATAATGCTACTATTTTCAACACTTACAGTAAAAGAATCTAGAGGAATTGAGAGCCCTTTTCCTACTGCTTTTATATAGCTTTCCTTTAATGTCCACAGCTTATAAAAGTATGCTTGCTTTTGTTCATCAGGTTGCTTTTGGAGTTCCTTATATTCATCTTTTGAAAAGAATCGTTTAGCTATGTCAAATTCTGTGTGTTTAATTACCTCCACGTCAATACCTACGGGATAATCGCTTACTGCACAAACTACCCATTTTCCAGAATGAGAGATGTTGAAATGAATATCATTCTGACCTAGCAGAAATGGTTTTCCATACTCATTTTTATCAAAAGTAAGGTCGGAATTTTTAATATTCAGGTTTTTACATATTGCATATCTTGATAAAATATTGCCGATAAGTGCTCTTTGTGAATCTTCAAAATGATAGAATCTATGTATTTGGGCTTTCTTATCCTCAGACACATAATTGAGTAGAATATCAAAAGCTACTTTTTCTAGATTGTTTCCAATATTAACCATATATATTTCAAGCAAAGTAAGTCCTCCCAAACATTTTTAATCTATTGTACTTTGATAATTGAATAGTTAGTTGCTTAGACTTATTAAATATAGAATAAATTGGTTAAAAGTGCAATGCTTTATTAAAATATGTGTACCTACAATTTTTTACTCGGAAAGTAGTATAGAAGATATACATTAATGGGAGAAATATTTAATGCAGTATTATTTGGACTAAAACGAAAAAAGAATATTATATTATGCATTTCTTTATCAAATTACTTGACAATTGATAAGGAAATACATAATATTAAATACATATATAATTATTAAAGATAAATTGAGGTGTAAAATATGGGCTACGAACTATTGTCATCAATTTATTATAAAAATCGTGAGCAATATGACATAATATTTCAGCAAAGACTTAATAGTGAAGCTTGCTATATATTACCAATAACACTAAATGGATATAATGCCTTTTTTATTACAACCAATGAGATAGCCACAAAAGTAGAAAGCATTTATTTAAAAAACATGCAATTAGAAAAGAATTGTAATGTGCTTCCTAGAAAAGCTATTAGTAAGTATATTAATAAAAATCTGATAGACGAAATTATACTTACAAATGATATTGAGGGTATCTATTGTACAAGAAAGGAAATAAAAGATGTATTAAATAATGTTTCTGGAAATAAAAAAGCTAGGTTTATAGGTCTTGCTAAAAAATATGGAAAAATAATTTCTAATGATATTTTAACACTTAACAATTGCGAAGACATACGAAACCTGTATGATGATATAGCGTTAGATGAAATTGACAAAAATGATTTTCCTGATGGAGCAATATTTAGGAAAAGTGAGGTTTCAGTATATTCTGTAACTGATATGGAAAAACATAAGGGTTTATATCCAGAAAATTATTTAATTGATTTTATGAGTAAGTCATTAGAAATTTTAAAAGATAATAATATTTCATTTTTAATAAGGATATGTGTATTCCATTATCTATTTGGCTATGCTCATCCATTCTATGATGGGAATGGGCGTCTCAGTAGGTTTATCAGTAGTTATCTATTAAGAAATGTATTAAATATCTTAGTTGCTCTAAGAATATCGTATACTATAAAAAATAACAAAAGTTCTTATTATAAAGCATTTGATGATTGCAATAACAAGAAAAATAAGGGAGATATTACGCCATTTATACTAATGTTTTTAGATATTATAGAAAATTCATTAATAAGTCTGATAGAAAAGTTATCTGAAGCATCTTCAAAACTGAGTTTTTATGATAGCATGCTTAGAAAAGAAATTTTTAGTTCATTTAATATTTTGCATAAAAAAATTGTATATGTTCTAATCCAAAATGCCTTGTTTGCAGATGAGGGTATGGATATAGATGGGTTGACAAAAGAGATTGAAAAGGGTAATACGTTAATTAGACAGCATATAAAAGAACTTCAGCAAAAAGGTGTACCAATTGTTACAGCAAAAAGTGGGAAAAAGCTATTGTACAGCATAGATTTAGAGCAATTTGAGCAATTAAATATGGCATAAAAAGGATAATCATTTATAAAATTTAGAGTTCTAAATTAAGTAACCTCACATTGCTTGATTTAGAACTTTTCTATTATTTATATGTTTAGGAAGAGGGACACTGTTCAATATTAATTGATTTTGAAGTTATAATTTAGAGTCCCCCTGTAAACGTAAGATACAGCAAAACAGCATTTGCGGAAATAATTACGCTTGTGATTATTATTCCTACTACGTTTGTCGCAGGTTTATTGACTAAAGCTCCCATCAGCTCCTTACGTTTTGTGATAATTAACATTGGGATTATTGCTACAGGAAGAATAAAGCTCAGTATAACCTGGCTGAATATAAGGGCTTGCATAGGATTTATACCAATTAGAATAATAATCATAGCTGGAAGCATGGTCACAATTCTTGTGATGTTATCACTTATTTTTATTCCAACAAAGCCCTGCATGATGGTAGTGCCTGCCATAGTACCTACAATTGAAGAGGATAGCCCGGAAGCAATTAGTGCTAACCCAAAGGCTCCGCTTGAAGCAGCTCCTAAAAGTGGTGACAGTGATTGATGAGCTTGCTCTATAGTTTCAACCACCAAGCCATTTCTATAAAATACTGCGGCAGATACTATAACCATTGAGGCATTTATCACAAAGGCAATATTCATAGCAATTGTTATATCAAGTCTTTCCATCTTTAGATGATGTTTTTTAGCTGCTTCTGATGTGTGAGTATTTCTTTCTTGCACCAGCTGTGAGTGTAAAAAAATAACATGTGGCATTACAGTGGCACCTAGCATACCAACAGCTATCATTACCGCTTCACCGTTTGGAATTGAGGGCAATAAAACATGCAGTCCTGCAGCAGCCCAATCAGGCTTAGCCAAAAAAACCTCCAAGGTATAAGCTATACAGATTACGGCTACTAATATTGAAATTATGGCTTCTAAAACTCTTTGACCATATTTGCCCATATAGATTATAAAAAAGGTAATACTTGCTGTAATTACTCCAGCTATGTGCATAGGTATGTGAAAAAGTAAATAGAGCCCAAGAGTACAGCCAAGAAACTCTGCAAGATTTGTAGCCATTGCGGCCAGTTCGGCAACAATCCAAAAACACCAATTAGTTTTACGTGAAAATACTTTGCCGCACATTTGTGGCAAATTAAATCCGGTTGCAATACCCAGCTTTGCTGAAAGAAATTGCAAAAAAATTGCCATTAGATTACTCCATAGAATTACCCAAATCAGGTTATAGTTAAATTTGGAACCACCGCTGATATTAGTGGCAAAATTTCCAGGGTCAATGTAAGCGACACTTACTATAAAGGCAGGCCCCAAAAAACGTAGAGCAGTTTTAAGCTTATTAAATTTTGATTGGGAATTGTTAATACATTTACCAACAGACAAGGATGCTACCTGTGCATCTACATTTGGTATATAGTTTTTATCTAGCAATTTATAACACCTCAGCAGTTTTGTACTTAGCTAACAACTTTAGCTTAGCCTAAATTCGTTTACCTAATCTAAAATATGAGGTGTTATTTAAAAGTGTTACAATTCTTATACGGTTTTTGACAATGCAATTTAGTTTTTTATCTGTTAGTATTTGAATTAGAAAAATCCCTGTAATTCTTAGCTATTTCAGGATTCTGATTGAGGAATTTGTTAAAGAGAGATATTTTTGACAAAGTGTTAGCCGAAACATTGTGTTCAATTAACTCGGTTTCAATAAGTACATTTTCTTTAACACCTAAGTTTTTCAAAAAAGCCTCTATTAAATTATGACGCTCCAATAAAAACTTGCCTATTTCTCGTCCATTTTCAGTTAAAAAAATAATTCCGTATTTTTTATAATCAAGCAAACCTAATTTTGTAAGCTTTTGAACCATTTTTGTGGCTGACGGAGCCGAAACATTAAGAAGCTCAGATATAGTATTTATACGCATATAGCCATCAATCAGGCTGTTCCTGTATATCATTTCAAGGTAGTCTTCCATTCCAGATGTTAAAAGCTTTTTATTCTGAGACAAAAGCTGATAACCACGAACGGTGTGAAACTTTGATATCTCTTCTATTTGAATCACACCCCTCGCTTATATATTAATGTATCTATAAAAGTATATTCATAATTAGGTTTTTTATATTACCATTTTCTATTAAAATTAATACGGATATAACCGATTAATTTCATATATTGCAAAAATACTTGCAGTTAAGCGTTAATAAAGTTATTATTTTTACAGCTATTCTTTTGCTTTTATTTTTACTGTTTTTATTGATATAATATAATAAAAAATGGACTATAAATTTAAAGGATTAGAATAACAATGCTTTGATTCTTAAATGTATTTTGTGGAGGAAAATATTGATGCTGTTAATTTACAATGGAAGAATAATTTCGATGACTGATAATGATTATGAAAATGGATATATACTAATAGATAATGGTAAAATAACAGCTATTGGTCAAGATATTAAAGAAATAGAAAACATGTTGAAACAAAACATAAAGAAGATAGATGCTCAGGGGGGATATGTTCTTCCGGGGCTTATTGATGCACATTGTCATATAGGAATGTGGGAGGATGCAGTTGGATTTGAAGGAGATGACGGAAATGAATCTACAGACCCTGTAATGCCTCATTTGAGAGCAATTGATGCTGTTTATCATGCAGATAGGTCTTTTGTTGAGGCATATGAAAATGGTGTCACAACTGTGGTAACAGGTCCAGGGAGTGCCAATGTCATAGGTGGACAGTTTGTAGCATTAAAAACTTATGGGCGATATATAGATGAAATGATTTTGAAGCAGCCTGTGGCAATGAAGGTTGCATTTGGAGAAAACCCCAAGACTATTTATAATGAGAAGCACCAAGCTCCAATGACAAGAATGGCAACAGCTGCTATTCTTAGAGAGAGCTTATTCGAGGCTAAGGAATATAAAGAGCGTATGAAAAGTTTTAGAAATAATCCTGATGAGTATGAAAAGCCAGACTTTGATTTCAAGAAGGATGCACTTGTACAGGTACTTAATAAGGAAATACCGTTAAAGGCACATGTTCATAGAGCTGATGATATAATGACAGCTGTTAGAATAGCAAAGGAGTTTGATCTTGATATTACATTAGATCATTGTACAGAAGGTTATATGATTAAAGAAGTTTTAGCGGAAACTGGTTTGCCCGTAATTATTGGACCACTTATTACGGATAGATCGAAAATAGAGCTTAAAAACCAGAATCTAAAGACACCAGGCATTCTATCAAAATTAGGGATTAAGGTTGCCATTATGACAGATCATCCCTGTGTGCCAGAGCAATATTTATGCCTTTGTGCGGCTATTGCAGCAAGAGAGGGTATGGAGGAGAAGGAAGCAATGAAGGCAATAACAATCAATGCAGCTGAAATTATAGGGATAAATGACAGGGTAGGTTCTATTGAAATAGGTAAGGATGCAGACATAGTTATATATGACGGACATCCTTTTGAGTTAAAGACACAGGTACAGAAGACAATTATAAATGGAAATGTTATATACGAGAGGTTAGACAAAAAATGATTAAAATTGAAACTCATTCTTTTGAGGAAACAGTTGACTTTGGCAAAAAATTAGGATATGTATTGAATAGTGGTGATATAATATGTTTATCAGGTGATTTGGGAACAGGAAAGACAGCACTTACTAATGGTATAGCCAAGTCACTTGGAATAACTTCATATATAACAAGCCCAACCTTTACAATTGTTAATGAATATGAAGGAAGGCTTCCACTATATCATTTTGACGTATATAGAATAGCTGATTCTGACGAAATGTTTGATATAGGCTTTGAGGAATACATTAATGGTCAGGGCATTACCATAATTGAGTGGGGAGAACAGATACAAGATATACTCCCAAGGGAATTAATAAGAATAAAAGTTACTAAAAACCTTAATAAAGGCATTGATATGAGAGAAATAGCTGTTGAATTTATTGGGGATAGATATTTGGGTTATGAAGGTAAGCTATATGCCGAAAGTCAACGTGGGAGGTTAATATGAGAATACTTGCAGTAGATACATCCACTAATGTTGCTTCTGTTTCAATATTGGAAGATGATATAATTATAGGAGAATATAATTGCAACAAGGGAAAAACACATTCACAGAAGCTTATGCCAATGGTTCAGAGCTTGTTGGAAAAAGTAAACCTTAGTGCCACAGAGATGGACGTCTTTGCTACATCCATTGGACCAGGTTCATTTACAGGTCTTAGAATTGGTGTAACAACAATTAAGGCTATGGCATTTGCAGCTGGAAAACCTGTGATAAGTGTTTATACACTAGATGCTTTGGCTTATAATTTGCAAACGTCAAAAGAACTGATATGCCCAATTATTGATGCAAGAAATAATCAGGTTTTTACTGCAGTGTACAGATTTGTTGATGGAAAGCTTAAAAGACTCACAGATTATTTAGGAATACATATAAATGAATTAGTAGAGGTTATTCGCCCAATGGAGGGTGAGGTTATTTTGCTAGGAGATGCTTGTGGTATGCATATAGATTATTTTGCTACAGAGTTAGGTGAGAGAATAAGCATAGCACCTCCCAATTCATCACAGGCAAGTGCTTCATCAGTAGCACTGCTGGCACAAAATTCATTTCTTGAGGGGAAATTGGAGAGTTGCTATGATATGGTGCCTTTTTACCTTAGAAAGTCTCAAGCTGAACGTGAAAGAGAAATAAATGAAAAAAGGATAGCTCAAAATGATTGACAATATAGAAGTAAAAGAAATGAAATTAGAGCATCTTGATGATGTAATGATAATAGAAAGCCTTAGCTTCAAGATACCGTGGTCAAAAAGTTCCTTTATAGAAGAGCTTATTGAAAATAAGCTTGCTGTATATTTTGTGGCAGTTTCGGGAGGCAAGGTCATAGGGTATGGCGGAGTGTGGAAGGTTTTTGATGAAGGGCATATAACAAATATTGCTGTGCATCCAGAGTTCAGACGTTGTGGGGCGGCTTCTGTAATATTGGAGAGTATTCTTAGTATGTGTAATGAAACTGATATAAGAAGCCTTACTCTTGAGGTACGCAAAAGTAATATTGCAGCACAAAAATTATACGAAAAGTATGGTTTTAAAGCTGAAGGTATCCGAAAAAGATACTATTCAGATAATAATGAGGATGCATTAATTATGTGGAGATATAATGACTAAATTAATTTTTAATCTGCGATAGTTGAGTAACTAATAAATAACAAAACCGGAGGGCTTATATGTCTATACCAAAGGAACTATCTTATCAGGAATTAGAAAATAAATGTGATGTAGCTTCATTTCCTTTCAGTAACACTTCAAAACTAGGTACATATGAAGGGATAATAGGGCAGGAAAGAGCTGCAAAGGCTATGAAATTTGGCTTAAAGATGAAGACAAGAGGCTACAATATTTATATGGCAGGAGCTACAGGAACGGGAAAAACCAGTTTTGCAAGACAGTTGGTTAATGAAATTGCAGTAAATCAAAGTGTACCTGATGATTGGTGCTATATTTATAATTTTGGTAAGCCAAATCAACCTATGGCAATAAATCTTCCAGCTGGAATGGGAAAAGTATTTCAAAAAGATATGGAAGAATTTGTAAAGACAATAAAGCAGGAAATTGTAAATGCTTTTGATAATGAAAAGTATGAAAAAGAAAAAGAAGAAATTATAGATGAATATGAAGCCACAAAGGATGAGCTACTGGCAAAGTTAAGTCAGGATGCTGAAGCACAAGGTTTTAAGGTTAATACAGGAAGCACAGGCATTTATTTTTTGCCTATTATAGAGGGCAAAACCATAAGTGAAGAGGAATTTGACAGCTTAGATGAGGAATTAAAAGATCAAATAGATGAGAAGACAAATATTCTTCAGCAAGATACATTAGAGATAATTCGTAAACTAAAAAATAATGAAAAGGAAACTAAGAAAAAGGTTTCTGAATGGGAAAGCAGAATAGCGTTACTTGCAATAGGTGTTCAGGTAAATGACCTAAAAGAAAAGTATAACAAATATGATGCAATAGTCGATTATCTGGAAAAGGTTCAGCAGGATATACTCAGTAATTTGGATGAATTTAAGGAGGAAGAGACTAGTGAGGAACAGCCTCAACTAATTATTCCGTGGATGCAAAAGGAAGAAACGCCTTTGCACAAGTATAAAGTAAATGTTTTGGTGGATAACAGCAATTTAAAGGGAGCTCCTGTTATTATTGACTTTAATCCATCATATTCAAATCTAATTGGTAAAATAGAGTATGAGAATGAGTTTGGATCAGTATCTACTGATTATACAAAAATAAAGCCTGGTTTATTTCACTTAGCAAATGGAGGATACATGATACTTCAGGCAAAAGATGTATTAAGTAATCCGCAGGCGTATGAGGCAATTACAAGAGTACTTAAAACTAAAAAAATAACTATTGAAAATATGAAGGATCAAGCAGGTGTGGTTACTGTTTCAGCCATAAAGCCACAGTCTATACCTATTGACATTAAGGTTATCTTAGTTGGAAGCACTTCTATCTACCAGCTTCTTTATGAATATGAAGAGGAATTTAGAAAATTGTTTAAGGTAAAGGCAGATTTTGATGAGGAAATGGAAAAAAGTGACGAGAATATAGTAAAGCTTGCCTCTTTTATTAGTGGATTCTGTAAAAAAGAAAATACTTTGCATTTTGATAAAACAGGTGTTGCAAGCGTTGTAGAATATGCATCGTGGCTTGTTGAAGATCAAAAGAAAATGTCTACAAGGTTTAATGATATTTGCGAAATTTTATGTGAAGCATGTATGTGGGCTGAATGTGATAGTGTAAAATATGTAAAGGCTAAGCATGTAAAGCAAGCAATTGCCGAAAAGAATTATAGAAATGACAGACTTGATAAAAAACTATTGGATATGTTAAACGAAGGTACTTTGATGATTGACACAGAGGGCAGTGAGGTTGGGCAGATTAATGGTTTGACTGTTATGGATATAGGAGATTATTCCTTTGGAAAACCAGCTAGAATTACAGCCTCAACTTATATAGGTGAAAGTGGTATTGTAAATATTGAAAGAGAAGTTGAGTTAAGTGGCACATCTCATAGTAAGGGTGTATTAATATTAAATGGATATATTGGGCAAAAATATGCACAGGATTTCCCGCTATCATTGTCAGCAAGCCTATGCTTTGAACAATTATATGGCGGAATAGATGGTGACAGTGCTTCAAGTGCAGAGCTGTACGCTATTTTGTCAAGCCTTTCTGATGTACCAATAAAGCAATATATAGCCGTAACAGGTTCTGTTAATCAAAAGGGAGAAATTCAACCTGTTGGTGGAGTTACAAATAAAATTGAAGGTTTTTTTGAATTGTGCAAAATTAGAGGCTTAAATGGCAAGCAGGGAGTTATAATACCATATCAAAACATCAGAAATCTTGTGTTAAATGATGAGGTTGTAAATGCTGTTCGCAAAAAGTTATTTCATATATATCCAGTAAAAACAATAGATGAAGGAATTGAGTTATTAACTGATATGGAGGCTGGAGTGAAGGGTTTTGATGGCAAATATAAAGAGTCAACAATTAATTATCTGGTAAGCAAAAAATTGGAACGATTTGCTCAAGCAGTACTTAATTCCGCAAACCACAGAAAATGATTTATTAATTACTCAACTTTCTCCAATAGAAAAACTATAGGTGTTCAAACCTTCCCACACCTGTAGTTTTTAACCGAGAAAGTTGAGATAAATATATTTGGCAGGAGAGATCCTGATTAACACTGTTTATACACTATCTGCTATAGTAATTGAATTTGTTCAGACAAATAATAAATTATATCGTAATTTATTATGTAATATGTGTTTATTCTGATTTCTATGAAAATAAACTTGTTTATACTCATACAGAATTTAAACCAAAGCAGTTTAAGAAGTTAGGGGGTGTATCAAGCGTTGACTCAGACAGATGAAGAACTGGTGTCCCTTTGTTTAAACGGTGACAACAGTGCTTTTGAAGAAATTGTCAGTAGATATAAAAAGTTAGTATATAGTGTAGTTTACAAAATGATACCAGATAGAGAAGAAGTGAATGATGTCTCTCAAGAGGTTTTTATCAGAATTTATAGATCTCTTGATAAATACAATCCAGAATACAAAATGTCAACATGGATTGTTAAAATCACTACCAATCTTTGCTTGGATACCCTTAGAAAGAAAAAGCAGGATACAGTTGCCATAGACGATGCAATTGGAGTTTCGAGCAATATAGATACACCTGAAGAGTCTTTGATAAAAGGTCAGAGAACGCAGCTAATAAAAAATGCAATAGATGAATTACCACAAAAGTATAAGGTATTAATTACTCTTTTTCATAGTAATGGATTATCATATGAAGAAATGACAAAGGTACTTAATGAGCCTATGTCAATAATAAAAAATAGACTTTACAGAGCAAGACTAATGCTAAAAGAAAAGCTTGATAGTGCAAGAAAGGAGGAGATATTATGAAGTGTGTTGATTCGCAAAACTTTATTATGAAATTCTTTGATAGAGAACTAAATGACATTGAAGAAGCACAACTAAAGCAACATCTCAAAATCTGCAAAAATTGTTCGGAAGAATTCACTAGCTTAAAAGAAATTTTTGATATAGTTGAACAAGATTCTGGTATTGAGCCTCCTGAGGGTTTTGAATTACAAGTAATGAACCGAATAGAGCAAGAAGCAAAAAATTACAAAAAACCTAGCGATAATATGTTTGTGTATAATATCCTATTGGTTTCAATATCCCTTGTTTTTGTTATATTTATTGCTGGAACACTATGGGAGATTTTCAAAACGCCTATTGATATAATACAAATTTTGAATGGATTTGTTGGCTTTTCTAAAGACTTTATTGTATCAGCTATAAGTATGCTTAGAGGTATTGTAATTGCTATATTGAGCATTGCAGCATCATTATACAAGACCTATTATTTTGAGTACATTGTTCTAGGTTTCCTATTGCTCGTAACGCAGGGAGTATTTCTGAAAATGGTTAGACAAAGTAATGGAGGGGCACAATGAAGAAGTTATCCAAGGCTTTAATAATTACTCTTATACTGCTGCTTTTTTTACCATTTTTTGTTTCAGCTAAACAAAGTGCTATAACTACAAGTAACCTTGTTATTTTTGAAGATAAGCTAGTAGATAACCTCAGTAGTGGAAATTTGACTGTTGTGAGCGGTAATGCTGATATCCGTACAAATGTTGGCGGAAGTGTAATAGTTGTTTTTGGAAAGGCAACTATACATGGAAATATCAGCGGTGATGTAATTTCTTTATTTGGTGAGCTAGATATTTTGGACAATACACTAATACAGGGCAATTTAGTATCAATAGGCAAGCTAAAAAGGAGTGGTTTGAGTTCAGTATTAGGAACCAAGCTATCAATTAAATTCGATTTTATTTCATTATTTAAATCAAATGGAATTATTATAAACACATTTATAATATTTTCAATAATAGCATTGGCAATAGGACTTGTTTTAATTAGTATCTTTACAAAAAGATATAGAATTATGGCATACTCTATGAAGGGTGTAAATGCTAGAAGATTAGTATTGGGATTGCTGTTTTTTGTTAGTGCAACTATAGTTTTGGCATTCCTAATGTATCTGATCATTGCTCCAGTGCTATATGTTTTATTGGTTATATTTGGTGATATCTTAGCAGGCATTTATATAGGAAGCTTTATATTTAAGAATAATAATGAAAAATCAACCATATTTTTAGAGTTTTTTGTAGGACATATTATAGCTAGTATTTTTAAAATAGTACCTTTGATTTTATTGCCTAAAGGCTCTTATCTTGCATTGATGATATATGGAATAGCATTGATAGTAATTGAGTTTGTAATGGCATCTTTTGGAATAGGAACTATAATAGATACTGGTTTCGGCAAAAATACAAAGGCATTAAAAAATGCAAACAATAAATAGTAACCAATAGTTTTCATATACTTGGAATATAATATTTACAAGATTTGATTTGTAGGGACTTCTTTTGGTATAATAAAAAATATATATTCTCAAGTATAGAAAGTTGGGGGAACACGAAGATGATTTCAAATAAGGTTGTTATTAACTGTCCATCAGGGTTGAATTCCAAAGCGGCGGCTTTGCTTGTACAAAAGGTATCCAAGTTTAGTTCAAATATCTGGTTGGAAAAGGGAGAAAGAAGGGCAAATGCAAAGAGCTTGTTAGGATTACTTTCACTGGGAGTTGAGAGACAGGCAACAATAAATATAATAGTTGATGGTGAAGATGAAGAAAAAGCCTCAGAAGAGATTGAAGAATATTTTTTGACTGGTTTCTAATCCAATAGATTGATTATATTATAGTTTTAAATTTAGCTGTGGTTTATTATAAATCACAGCACTTTTATACTAGGCTGGTTTTCCGATAGGATTTTTAACTGTGAAAGTTCAGTTATAAATCTATATTTGAATTAATAGGGGTGAATTGTTTGTTTGATATCCAAGAAGAATTAAAAAAATTGCCTGATAAGCCTGGTGTATATATAATGAAGGATGCCAATGGCATTGTTATATATGTCGGAAAAGCGGTAGTACTAAAAAACAGGGTAAGGCAATATTTCCATCAATCTGCAAATCATCCCCCTAAGGTTCAAGCAATGGTAGCAAAAATAAGCGAGTTTGAATATATTGTTACAGACTCTGAAGTTGAAGCTTTGATGCTGGAATGTAATTTAATTAAAAAGTATAAACCTAAATATAATATTTTATTAAAAGATGATAAGCATTATCCTTATATAAAGGTTACTATGAACGAGCAATATCCCCGAATACTTAAAACTAGACGAGTTGAAAAGGATGGGGCAAAGTATTTTGGACCATATTCAAGTGGCTTTGCAGTCAATGACGCAATAGATACTTTGAAAAAACTATTTCCAATAAAAACCTGCAATAAAAAATTGCCAAATGACATTAATAAGTCTCGTCCTTGTTTAAACTACCACATGAAAAAATGTCTTGCTCCTTGTCAGGGTGAAGTTAACAAAGATGAATACCATGATATGATGAGAAAAATTTGTTCTTTTTTAGGAGGACAATATGATGAAATACTTAATGATTTAAAATCTCAAATGGAGGAGGCTGCTGAGCAACTAGATTTTGAAAAGGCTGCACAGATAAGAAATAAAATATCTAGTATGATTCAGCTCTCAGAAAAACAAAAAGTTCTTTCTACAGATGGGCAGGACAGAGATATTATTGGTTTTTCCAAGGATGTTACTGACTTATGTATTCAAGTTTTTTTTGTAAGGAATGGACGAGTTATTGGGCGTGAGCATTATATTTTTGAAGGCGAAGGAGATGCGGAAATAGGATACTCCCTTTCAACCTTTATAAAACAGTTTTATAATAATGTTCAGTTTATACCATCTGAAATAGTAATTCAGAATGAGATTGAAGATGGTGAGACAATAGTACAGTGGCTTACCAAAAAAAGAGGGCACAAGGTAAGTTTAAGAGTTCCTGTAAGAGGAGAGCTTGTCAGACTGGTTAAAATGGTATCACAAAATGCTGATATTTCCCTGAAGCTTTATAAGGATAGGCTAAAAAGAGAGGATAATGTCAATGATGAGGGCATTAATCAATTAATGAAGCTTCTTGAATTGGAGCAGAAGCCAAGGAGAATTGAAGCCTATGACATATCAAATACAGGCTCTTCTGAAATAGTTGCTTCAATGGTTGTTTTTATAGATGGAAAGCCTGCTAGACAGGAATACAGAAAATTCAAAATGAAGTCAGTAGAGCAACAAAATGATTATGCCAGTATGCAGGAAACATTATATAGACGGTTATCACGTGCTAAAAAAGAAAAGGAAGAAGAAATAGAAAATCCTAAATTTTCTGATTTACCTGACTTGATTTTAGTGGATGGAGGTTTTGGGCATGTCAGTTCAGCTCAACAAATAGCAGATGAGTTTGAATATAAACTTGTAATAGCAGGAATGGCTAAGGATAGCAGACATCGCACAAAATCCCTTGTGTACAGGGGTAAGGAGTACGAATTGTCATCTTATATGCCGCTACTTAGGCTGATTACAGAAATACAAGATGAAACTCACAGAGTAGCTGTTGATTATAATAGAATGTTAAGGGCTAAGAGTTACACTCATTCTGAGCTGGATGAAATTGAGGGTATAGGAGAAACTAGAAAGAAAGCACTATTAAAGTACTTTAAGTCTCTTGCGGTAATAAAAAAAGCTGATATCGCACAGCTTAGGGAAGTTCAGGGGATAAATGAGAAGGTTGCGGTAAAAATATATAATTTCTTTAGAAATAAATAAATCAACTTTCACACATAAAAATCTATTGATGAGGTAGAATTATCAATGGTTTGTTGCCGAAATAATTGCTTGGGATATAGAGCTTTATATGTTTTAGATTGGTGCAAGAGCAATAAGATTCATTAAGGAATAGGTGCACAACTTATGTCAATTTTTGCAATAGCAGATTTACACTTGGCGTTGGGAATAGATAAACCAATGGACATTTTTGGTGGTAGATGGTCAAATTATATGGAGAAGCTTAGAAATAACTGGATAAGTGTTGTAAGGGATGAGGACAATGTAATAATTCCTGGGGATATTTCTTGGGCTACATATATCGAAAATGCCTATGAAGATTTTAAATATATTGATACTTTACCTGGTAAGAAAATTATTTCCAAAGGCAATCATGATTACTGGTGGACAACAGCTTCAAAACTAAATAAATATTTAGATGAAAACCAATTTAAGACTATTTCTTTCATGCATAACAATGCATTTTGCGTAGAAGATATTGCTATATGTGGCACTAGAGGCTGGAAATGCCCTGGTGAGGATGATTTCAAAAAAGATGATGATAAAATATACAAAAGAGAAGTTGCTAGATTAGAGCTGTCAATAAAATCAGCTCAAGGAATTAATCATAATAAAAAAATGGTTTTCATGCATTACCCACCAGTGACTACAAAAAGCCAAACATCAGGCTTTCTAGATATAATGAAACAATATGGTATTACCGACTGTTTTTTTGGACATTTACATGGAGAAGGAATAAAAGGTGCAATTGAGGGTGAGTATGACGGGATTATGCTGAAGCTTGTTTCAGCGGATCATTTGGATTTTAAGCCTGCAAGGATACTATAAATGGACTAAAAAGAGTACTTATTAAATGGATAAGCAAGGCGATAGAGCTTTTTTTACGAACATTGTTGATTTTTGCATATATGGGAAAAAGAGGTTATGGAAACTGTTTGATTTGTCGATAATATGGGTATATAATAACTTGAAATATGATTATTATATGGTATAATTGAATGGTTAATTTTTTAATTGATAATATTTTCTGATTTTATAGTTAGAAAAATTAAATTCATATAGAAACTAGCGAGTTAGAGTCATATATATCGCTGAGATAAAATTAATAATAAAAACTAAATACTGGGAGGAAGTTTACAACATGAACGTAAAAATGGAAGATATTGAAAAGAATGTTGTTCAGCTTGAGATAGAAGTTGATGCAGCTAAATTTGAAGAGGGTATGCAAAAATCTTTTGCAAAAAATGCTTCAAAGTTTAACGTGCCTGGCTTTAGAAAAGGCAAGGCGCCAAGAAGTATTGTTGAACGCTATTATGGAGAACAGGCATTGTACGATGATGCTATTAACATAGTATGTGCAGAGGCGTATGACCTTGCAATTGATGAAAAAAATATACAACCAGTGGATAGGCCAGAATTAGAAATATTACAAATTGGAAGTAATCAAAACTTAATATTTACTGCAAAAGTAACAGTTAAGCCTGAAGTTGAAATAGGTGCATATATGGGAATAGAGGTAAAGAAGGCAGAAGCTGTAGTAACTGATGAAGATATAGAAAAAGAGTTGCAAAAGATTGTAGAAAAGAATTCTAGATTGGTTACTGTTTCAGACAGACCAGTACAAGATGGTGATACTGCAATAATCGACTTTGAAGGCTTCATTGATGATGTTCCCTTTGAAGGCGGAAAAGGTACAGACTATAGCTTGGTAATTGGTTCTGGAAGCTTTATACCAGGATTTGAAGAACAATTAATTGGAAAGAATATTGGCGAAGATGTCGATGTTAATGTTAATTTTCCAGAAGATTACGGTAAGGACGAATTAAGCGGTAAACCTGCATTGTTTAAAGTAGCTATTAAGGAAATAAAATTAAAAGAATTGCCTACTATAGATGATGAATTTGTTAAGGATATTAGCGAGTTTGATACTCTTGATGAATATAAAACTGATTTAAGAAATAAATTAGAAGAAACTGCAAAACATAAAGCTGAACATGAAGATGAGGACAATGTTATAAATCAGATTGCAGAAAATGCAACTGTTGATATACCAGAGGTTATGGTTGAAAAGCAGATTGATGCTAAGGTTAAAGATTTCGATATGAGATTGCGTTATCAGGGCTTAGAATTAAGAAAGTACTTGGAAATAATGGGTATGGATTTTCAAGGTTTCAGAGGTCAATTTGCAGAGATAGCTAAAAAGGAAGTAAAGGTTCAGTTAGTTGTTGAGAAAATATGCCAGATAGAAGATGTTCAAGCTTCTGATGAGGATGCTGATTCTGAAATTAACAAGATGGCTGAGGCTTACAAACAATCAGCTGAAGAACTCAAGAAAACACTAAGTCCTGAAGATATGGACTATATTAAAAAGGACATAGCCTTTAGAAAGACGATAAAATTATTGGTAGATAGTGCTAAATTAGTATAACTTAATATTATATAACAAATAAAAATTGGCAATATTATATCAGTATAGTTTTATTATTTTTAATAAGTGTTCCATGAGTAAAATTCAAACATATATTAATAAGGGAGGTATGGTCATGAGTTTGGTACCTATGGTTGTTGAACAGACAAATCGTGGTGAGAGGTCTTATGATATTTTTTCTAGACTATTAAATGATAGGATCATTGTATTAAGTGACGAGGTTAATGATGTTACCGCAAGCCTAGTAGTAGCACAGATGCTTTATCTAGAAGCACAGGATCCGGACAAAGACATACAGTTTTATATAAACAGTCCAGGAGGAGCTGTACACTCAGGATTTGCTATATATGATACTATGCAGTATGTTAAGTGTGATGTATCAACAATATGTATGGGAATGGCTGCCAGCATGGGTGCTTTTCTTTTAGCGGCAGGTGCAAAAGGAAAAAGATTTGCATTGCCAAACAGTGAGATAATGATACACCAACCTCTTGGTGGTGCTAAAGGTCAAGCAACTGATATTAAAATCCATGCAGAGAATATACTCAAAACTAAGGATAAATTAAATAAGATATTAAGTGATAGAACTGGGCAACCTCTTGAAAAAATTGAGAAAGATACTGATAGAGATTTCTTTATGTCTGCACAGGAAGCTAAGGCATACGGACTAGTTGATGACATTATGGATAGAAGAAAATAGTTGAGGTGCAATTATGACCAGATATGATGAGAAGAAGCAGTTAAAGTGTTCTTTTTGCGGTAAATCTCAAGAACAGGTTAAGAGGTTAGTTGCAGGACCTGGTGTATACATCTGTGATGAATGTATTGAGCTTTGCTCAGAGATTATCGAGGAAGAATTTGAAGATACTAAAATTGATGCAGAAGTCAACGAAATACCAAAGCCAAGAGAGATAAAGGAAATTCTTGATGATTATGTAATAGGTCAGGAATATGCTAAGAAATCTCTTTCTGTAGCTGTTTATAATCATTACAAGAGAATAAACAGTGATTTAAAATCTTCAGATGTAGAGCTTCAAAAGAGTAATATACTTATTCTTGGGCCTACTGGTAGCGGTAAAACTTTTTTAGCACAGACACTTGCAAAAATACTGAATGTTCCTTTTGCCATTGCTGATGCTACTTCTCTCACTGAAGCAGGCTATGTAGGAGAGGATGTAGAAAATATACTGCTTAGGCTAATTCAAGCAGCAGATTATGATATTGAAAAAGCCGAGAAGGGTATTATCTATATTGATGAAATTGATAAAATAGCCCGTAAGTCAGAAAATCCATCTATAACTAGAGATGTTAGTGGTGAGGGTGTACAACAAGCACTATTAAAGATTCTTGAAGGTACATTGGCGTCAGTTCCGCCGCAAGGAGGAAGGAAACATCCACACCAAGAATTTATCCAAATAGATACTACCAACATATTATTTATATGCGGTGGTGCTTTTGATGGTATTGATAAGATAATACAAAATAGAATTGGTAAAAAGTCTCTTGGATTTGGGGCTAAGATAGAAAGTAATAAAGATAAGGACGTAGGAGAACTGCTGAAGGATATACTTCCACAGGATTTATTAAAATTTGGACTAATACCTGAATTTGTTGGAAGACTTCCAATTGTAGTTACACTCCAATCTTTAGATAAAAATGCTCTTGTGCAAATACTAACAGAGCCAAAGAATGCTTTGATAAAACAATATCAGAAGATTTTTGAAATGGATGATGTTTTATTAGAAATACAGGAAGATGCTTTGATGGGAATTGCACAGAAGGCAATATCTAGAAATACTGGTGCAAGAGGACTACGTGCAATACTTGAAGAATTAATGTTAGGTGTAATGTACGATATCCCTTCTATGAATAACGTAGAAAAATGCATTATTAGCAAGGATGTAGTGGAGAATGGTACTGAGCCTGAGCTAATTTTGAATGAAAATCGTAAGCCTTTAAAAAAAACGGGTGTTAAGAAGCCAAAATCTAAAAGAGAATCAGTGTCATAACTTTTTAGAATAATAAGACTGTCTAGATGTAAAATTTGAAAAGATTATACATCTAGACAGTTTTTTGTGTATGATAATAAGATTGTTTGGACAAAAAATGAACAGTTTCTGTATAGTAGCCAATCATTGATGTGAACAGGCCTCCATAAAGTCTAACTCTTGGGGAACTGTTTAAATTAATGATTGGCTTTTATTTAAATTAAAAATTTTAATAATATCTATACTTATTGGATAAAATATTAAACATTGCCAATAATATAACTGTAAACATATAACGAGGCAAGAAAATGTCCCCCACTTCTATAAGTGGCGGGTAGCACTTTGGTTATTAGCTATCGGTTTAGTTTTCTCAATTTTGATAGTTCAAATATTATGTGGGGACTGCAAACGTAGACATCAAAATTAAATAACAGATATATTTGTGCTGTGTATGAATGAAAATCTAGGGAGGTATAGGATTTTGACAACTATAATGTTAATTATACAGTTTTTTTTCTCTATTGTTATCGGCGTTTATTTTTTTTCTTTACTGAAGAACCAACAAGGCAATAAAAATGCTATTGAGAAAGAATCCAAAAAAGAGCTTGAGAAATTGAGAAAATTGAGGGATATACATTTAACTGAACCATTATCTGAAAAGACTCGTCCAGCTACACTTAAGGATATAGTAGGTCAGGAGCAGGGAATAAAAGCACTCAGAGCAGCACTTTGTGGCACAAACCCGCAGCATGTAATTATTTATGGACCTCCTGGAGTTGGAAAAACTGCTGCAGCAAGAGTTATTCTTGAAGAAGCAAAGAACAATGTATACTCTCCGTTCAAGAAAGAAGCAAAATTCATAGAAATTGATGCAACAACTCTAAGATTTGACGAGAGGGGCATTGCAGACCCTCTAATTGGTTCAGTACACGATCCTATTTATCAGGGGGCTGGTGCATATGGTGTGGCAGGAGTTCCACAGCCAAAGCAGGGAGCAGTCACCAAAGCTCATGGAGGTATGCTGTTTATTGATGAAATAGGAGAACTCCACCCAATCCAAATGAATAAGCTTCTGAAGGTTCTTGAGGATAGAAGAGTGTTTCTTGAAAGTGCTTACTATAGTTCAGAAGACATTAATATTCCAATCCATATACATGATATTTTTCAAAAGGGTTTACCAGCTGATTTCAGGCTAGTAGGAGCGACAACTAGAACTCCTGATGAAATTCCAGCAGCTATTAGATCAAGGTGTGTGGAGATATATTTTAGACCTCTCAGAGCTGATGAGGTTAGCAGGATTTGTGAGAATGCGGCTAAAAAGGGTGGATATGGCTTGGCAGAAGGAAGCAGTGCTATAGTAGCCAGATATGCTCAAAATGGAAGAGATGCTGTAAATATAATTCAAATAGCAGGAGGAGTAGCAACCGTTGAAAATAGAAGCATTATTGAAATAAAGGATATAGAATGGGTAATTGAGTTTGGGCACTATAGCCCAAGAATTGAGAAGAAAGTTACTGCAAAACAACAGATTGGATGTATAAATGGGTTGGCTGTATTTGGAAATAGTACAGGTATGGTTCTTGATGTAGAAGTGTCAGCAATGCCAGTTGGACACGGAAATGGCGGAATTAAGATAACTGGTATAGTTGAAGAGGAAGAAATGGATAATAGAGGACATAAGCTAAAGAAAACCAGTTCAGCTAAGGCTTCTGTAGAAAATGTTTTGACAGTGCTGAAACGATACATGAATATAGACTTTAAGGATTACGAAATACACTTAAATTTCCCAGGGGGTATTCCTATTGATGGTCCATCAGCTGGCATTGCCATAGCTACAGCTGTATATTCAGCAATTAAAAACATTCCTTTAAGTGGAGATATAGCTATGACAGGCGAAATATCAATTAAGGGAAATATAAAGCCTGTAGGTGGTGTGGTAGCAAAAGTTGATGCTGCTAGAGCCGCAGGTATAAAAAAAGTATTTATTCCAAAAGATAATTATCAAGAGTTGTTTGAGGATATGGATATAGAAGTAATATCTGTAGATACTATAGCAGAAGTAATGAAACTGGTGTTTAATGCAACTATTGATGAAAGAAAAGATGATATAGTTATCAATAACACCGTTCCAATAGCAATACTAACTGCTCAGGGAACAACATAAAAATATAAATTTTAAGTGATATCGGCCAATACACTTAATAAAAAATGCCACGCCTCCCATTAAAGTGAAGCGTGGTATTTTTGACAGAATATATAATTTAAAGATGTAACTTGTTATGCCATAGAATGGAGATAGATTGGTACTATGTCAAGAAAGAGTGAGTGATACCATCACTGCTCTTTGAGCATTCGCTTAAGTATCTTTCCAGTGCTATTCTTGGGAAGATTGGGAATAAACTCTATAACACGTGGCAACTTATATATTGCAAGTCGTTCTTTTAAATAATGAAGTATCTCTTTTGAGGTACATTCCTCACCATCTTTTAGAACGATAAAAGCTTTAACATATTCACCCCTAGTATTGTCACTCATTCCAATAACAGCAGCCTCTTTTACCTTAGAGTACTGATAGATTACTTCCTCTACTTCTCGAGGATATACATTCAGACCTCCAACAATAACCATATCCTTTTTTCTATCTACAATGTAAATGTAACCATCTTCATCCTTTTTTGCGAGATCTCCTGTGTGAAGCCACCCATTTAGAAGAGCCTTTTTAGTTTCTTCTTCCTTATTGAAGTACCCTAACATGATATTTTCTCCCCTGACTGTAAGCTCACCGACTTCTCCTGCTGGTAGTTCAATATCGTTTTCATTTACAATTTTGCATTCTACATAAGGAATAGGTAAGCCAATAGAGCCTTCTTTTTGTATTCCAAGCAGGGGGTTAAAGCATACTGCAGGAGAGGCCTCCGTCAAACCATAGCCTTCTACAATAGGAAGCTTCATGAGTTCCTTTGCCTGTCTGAATATTTCAACTGGTAGCGCCGCTCCACCTGAAATTGCAATCCGGAGTTTTGGAAAAGTAATATTTTTCTTATTAGCCTCCAATAAAACAATATACATTGAAGGTACACCCATAAATACGGTGATATCATCTTTTATCAAAGTTTCAATAACCTCTTTCGGTTGAAAGGATTCTAATATTGTAATTGTTGCACCAGACAATAAAGGCATTAGGACACAGGCAGTGAATGCAAATACATGGAACATTGGCAGTACACACATATACTTATCATCAGGCCTTGCAGTAATTCCTAGATAGCATTGTTCGGCATTTAAGACAAGGTTTTTATGAGTAAGCATAGCTGCTTTTTGCTTTCCAGTCGTTCCCGAGGTATAGAGGAATGTGGAAATTGCCTTTTCATCAAAAAAATCTTCAAACCCTTCTGTTGAGATTTCTGAAATACTCTTTTTAAACTCTTCATCCAATACAATAACCTTTATACCTAGCACATTTTGGATAGTTTCTTTAGTAGTTTTAGCTTTTTGTAACATCACAGGATGTATAATCATAAATTTGGCTTCTGAATCTTTAGCCATATAATCAATCTCTTCCATAGTAAGCATTAAATTAATAGGAACAATAACCCCACCATTCCTTACAGTTCCAAAATAAGAAAATATGAATTCAGGACAATTAATACAACTCAATATAACTCTATCCCCAGCTTCTATCCCGACTTTTTTAAGAATACTTGCATAACCTAACACTATTTTATCAAGCTGTTCATAAGTGATACTATCTTCCTTAAACTTCAATGCAATTGAAGCACTGTTATAATTGTTCTTGTAAATATTTCCTACCATTAATATTCCTCCAAAATAATATATTTTTAATCATATTGTAAATATGGATAAACGTCCCAAAAGTAATTATACAATATTAGGACCTTTATAGAAATAAAATTCGCAGTCTGTTACTTACATTTTCGATTTTTTTATGAATATTCAAAATTAGCAAGGGTAATATGTTAAACCTATTTATCCATTCTCTTTTAATTAATGCGTTAAATTACTCTATACAATCTAAAAACCTAATATGTTAAAATTATAAACTTCATATGATATAATAAATTGATAACAATTATCAATAACAGGGATTGTTGCAGATGATTATTAGATAATTCTTTATCATGTATTAATAAATGGGATGTTACAGTGCTTAGTTTAAAATTCCTTAGAATAAATAAAAATACTAAATAAGAATATAAACAGAAAGGTGCTATAAGAATGAAGAAAAAGAATATAAAAGCATTAGTGTCACTAGTTACAGCGGTAGTAGTTCTAATAGGTGGGTATATCTACAAAAACGATGGGGTACATATTGATAATACTCCACAGAGTGCAGAATTGCATAGCAGTTCAATGAAGCAGAACATGCAGAGCACCGAGTTACAAAGTGGTTCGTCTATGGACACACAGAGTGCCGAGTCACAAAGTGGTTCAGCTATGGACACACAGAGCACCGAGTCACAAAGTAGTTTAGCGAAGGACACACAGAGCAGCTCAGTAAAGGACGCTAAAGCTCAGAGTACCGAGTCAACAAGTAGTTCGGAGAAGGAAACAGCAGCTCAGAACAAGAAAAATCATAGTGGAGCTCCCAAAAAATCTGAAAATTTGGAGAAAACAACATTTCCTGAATCAATAATTAAAATTCAAGAGGAAGGGTTACAGCCTTATGGATATATCAATGCATTTGTAGAAAAGGTGGTTGATGGGGATACATTTCACATAAAACATGGCAATGAGGATTATAAGGTTAGAATGCTTGATGTAGACACTCCTGAATCTATAAAATCAGGTGTTGACGCACAGCCGTATGCATTAGAGGCCAGTGAATTAACAAAAAAAACCTTAACAGGACAAAAAATAAAATTGGTTTTTGAAAAGGATACTACCGATCAATATGGAAGGCTCCTTGCACATGTAATATTAGAAGATGGTACATATTATAATGCTTTAATGGTTGAGAACGGATATGCTATATCTGTTTTTTATAGTCCAAATACATTATTTAAAGATTATTTTTCAGAATTACAAAATAAGGCAATTGAAAATAAAGCAGGTTTTTGGAAGCTATCAGAAAAAGACCGCCCCTTTTTGAAGAACAGTAAAGGAAAATATATAGCAGCATATAAATTAAAAGAAGATGATGCTGCGTAAAATTATTAAATATCTCTGTATATTGTATATATAGACGAAAAATTAGGACTTATGGACTAGCAGTTGTGGTAAATATTTTCTATAGTAATATTATTTGTTGTTTGGTAATATAAGTAAGAACATTAGCATATCTCCTTTTTCGGAGCATGGAGCCTATGGCTCCATGTTTTTTGTTGCCTTTTTTAGCTAAGTAAATAACTAGCTCTTACAATTTTGATGTAATGGGGCAATAGTTTGAACTATTCCCTTTCAGCATTCATCTTCAATGGTTCATAATGTTTTAAAATCTACATCATGTCAGTTGTTCAGCAAAAAAGATAAGAGCTTGCTGAACAATTGTAAACATATATGAATAATCCCTTTGTCATTTCACTAAAATCCTTGTATTCCTTGTGTAAGCTTATCACTAACTAATTCATGCAATTATTTCTAACCAAATTTAACATTGATAAGAATTCATACCTATAATAACTGGTTAAAACTAGAAATGTTAGGTGGATTAATATTCATGAATTTGTACAAAAAGTTACAGCAATAATTTTAGTACACAGCTTAATAATCATAAATACAGGCTAGGTTTTATGGTTTGCCTTGAAAATTAGTATACATTGGGATATTATAAAGAAGACTTAGTCTAGATGGAATGTTAGTCTATTATAGACTCTTGTAGGACTTATTTAGAGGCTTGGCATAACTTATTTCTCAGGATTAGAGGGGAATTAGTGATGCCGCCGAGATAAAGAAGACTTAGTCTAAAAATTGAAAGGCTTGTTTCTTAAATTCAACAATTCAACGTAATTATTAGAGTGCTTAGATATACTGCTTAGATATACTGATTATTTGCTGATGTGAAGAACTCTAGTAATGCCGTTTTTAAAACAAAGCTTAATAAAAAGAGGATAAGCCTAGTCTATGGAGGGTGAAATGGATACATTAATTCTAGGAATAGAAAGTAGCTGTGATGAAACGGCAGCTGCAGTTATAAAAAATGGTAGACATATTATGTCAAATATAATTTCCACACAGGTGGATTTACACAAAAAATATGGTGGTGTAGTACCTGAGATAGCATCAAGAAAGCATGTAGAATTAATAATACCTGTTATAAATCAAGCTCTTGAAGAGGCAGATGTGACACTATCAGATATAGATGCAATTGGAGTTACCTATGGTCCAGGCCTTGTGGGAGCTTTGCTGGTGGGGTTAACGGCAGGTAAAGCCATTGCCTATACTGCAAAAAAGCCATTAATAGGAGTGCATCATATTGAGGGGCATATTGCTGCAAATTACCTGCAATACCCAGATTTAGAACCGCCCTTTATTTGTTTGGTTGCATCTGGCGGGCACAGCCATATCGTTCATGTAAAGGATTACAGAGAATTTGAAATCCTTGGACAGACAAGAGATGATGCGGCAGGAGAAGCATTTGACAAAATTTCTAGGGCAATTGGATTGGGCTATCCTGGTGGACCTCTTATTGATAAGTATGCACAAAAGGGTAACAGTAAAGCCATTTCATTTCCTAGAGTTTATTTTGATGATGGTACATTGGATTTTAGTTTTAGTGGATTGAAAACAGCTGTTTTAAACTATTTAAACAGAATGGAGCAGACTGGTGAGGAAATAAACATTCCAGATATTGCAGCTAGTTTTCAACAGGCTGTTGTGGATGTGCTTGTGAAGAATACAATAGCTGCAGCAAAGGTAAATAATATTAAGAAGATAGCACTGGCAGGAGGAGTTGCAGCAAATTCACAGCTAAGGCATGATATGAAGGAAATAGCCGAAAAGCAAGGTATTGAGGTAATGTACCCAGGATTGATTTTGTGTACTGATAATGCAGCAATGATTGGTTGTGCTGCTCATTATGAGTATATTAAAGGCGAAAGAGCAGGTATGGACTTAAATGCAATACCTGGATTAAAATTGGGTTGAGTCGAAAATAAAATTTGTGCGAACATGCTGCATTTTCGAGTTTGTGTTTTGGAAGGTAGCTCTCAAAAATTAGTAGAACCTGTGAGCAACTTTTATGGATTATCCAAAGGACAATTGGCTCAGAAATGTTATCCACAGGTTGGGAAATGTTGAAAAATCTTTGTTTTGCTGTAATATAAATGGATACAAAGATTGTATTTATAGTAAAACAATTTGAATAGTATTCTGAACACCCTGAAAGTACTGCTTTTAAGAGATTGGTTCTGAGATTGTGAATAAAATCACGTGTGTTATTTGTGGGTTATGTGGAAATATCTCAAAATATAGAAAAAACAAGCGTTACAACGCTGTGGATAAATATGTGGATGATGTGTATAAAATTTTGTTGTTTTAGTAATATTATTTTGGAAATAGAATACAATGATTTTTTCGTAATAATAAGCCCCATTTCAAATGGGGCTTATTATTTGAATTAACTATTTAGGTTTACTTTTGAGAAGTTGAGAGCTGTTTATATTGATTATAAAATTCCGTTACTTTTTGCACATAGTTCTGTGTTTCAGCATAAGGTGGTATGCCGTCATATTTTAGTACACTATTTGGACCAGCATTGTAGGCGGCTAAAGCCAAGCTTACATCGCCCTTGAAATTGGACAGCTGGTCTCTCAGATACAGTACACCGCCTTTTATGTTCTGAACAATATCAAAGGGGTCATTTACACCTAGTGAATCTGCAGTACCAGGCATTAATTGCATTAAGCCCTGTGCACCAGCAGAGGATATTGAAGTAGGGTTAAAAGAGGATTCTTGCTTCATTACAGCACGAATTAAATTTTTATCAACGCCATATTTAGCTGAGGCATTATCAATAGCTGTATTTATTAGCTCCATTAATTCTGCTTTATCACTTGGAATGTACGCTGTAGAATTTGCAAGTGCTGTACGTGCTTTTAATATGTTGGCGTTTTTAGTATCCCCAGACTTGCCCAATAAATCTTCTAAATATTTGTTCATAGCGGAATTGCCTGATAAATCTGATGAAGCTCCATACAAGGACTCATTTAAGCCTAAAGAAGAGGTATCTAAATCTAATAGAGCGGCATCTGATAAGTAATCTTCAAAGGAAGTATCAGAAGAACTTGTTTCACTAGTACCTAATTTTGGAGCAATGCTGGAAAGTCTGCTGTTTATATCGGCTAATTTTTCTTGAAAAATAGCATTAATGTCTAATTTCATAAACTATCCTTCCTTTCAATGTGTTTTAAGCACATAAAGTGTTATTAATATCGGTAAATAGCTTCTTCAAAGTACTCCTGATTTGAAGTCACAAATATATACTACTTACTCTCCCTTATTGGCTTAAAATTAATGCAACCTCTCTGTTAATATACTATATAACGAGGCAAGAAAATGTCCCCCACTTCTATAAGTGGCGGGTATCACTTTGGTTGTCAGGCGGTGAGAATATCTCCCGCCTCGATGAAACGCCGCTGATGTAATGAAATTTTTCTACAATCGAAAAATTTCATTTTGAACCTAGGCGTTATAACAACATTATCAGAGAACTTTAAATTGTAGTTTATCTATCGGCAATTTTGCAAGCTAAGATAATAGGAAATATTATCTTAGCTTGCAAAATGGAGATTTTAAAATTTTCAATACATCAATAAAGTAGTGCTTTCTGAAAGGATAAGGAATATGCTTCGGATAATAATAAAAAGTACACTTTAATTTATGGAAAAATTCTAGTTAAGAGACTTCAATTAGTATTTTTTTAGAAAATTTTGAGCAAACATTTCTTGTTGTGCCATCAAACTCTCTTGCGGAAAAAAGCTTACATTTTCCCAAATGCTCATTTTCTGAGTCCAATTGAACAATAAAGTATTCGCAGTGAATACATTTATAATTTTGTTGTTTAGAAGTAGTTGATTCAGAATGCTCTTTATACTTGAAGCAAACATAATCTGATGTTACTACTCCGTGATATTTACATAAAATATCCTTTGTTAGGTGTAAAGATAGTCCTCTTTCACAATTACTGCAACACTTCGCTTGCTTCATATATATCACCTCTTTAAGCATATAAATATTATTTAATCAAACTTTACTGTTGAGGATACTGGTTAAAACCTTGTAATATCAAGTCTTGTAACAATTATTATTTTCATATAATTAACTGGAAGTTTGATAATATCAGTGATTACAAGTGCTTTTTAGTGTGAGAAGTTTGAGTTATTCACATTATAACATTAACGATTGAAATAGTAAAAAAATGGGAAATACTATTAGTATAAAAGTTAAATTTATTGGTTAATCTGAATTGCCTTCTAAAATATTAATTTCTAATGTATAATAACAATAAATAAAATTTAAGTGATTTAGGAGAGATTATGAAAAAGCCAAGTATATTAAGAACAAGATATATTCCATTAGAAACAGTTGATATTTCAAGTGATGAGATGCTATATAGAAACGATGATATTTTAATAACCAGATGGCAAGCAATAAAGCCTAGAGCAGATATTTCGGGTGGAATTTCATATACATTTCTAAAAGAAGGAATTAAAATAAGCAGATTCTATGATGCTGACAAAGGGTTTGCATATTGGTATTGTGATATCATAGATGTTAAGTATGACAGTGCCATAGATCAGTACACTTTTATAGATTTGCTACTGGATGTAAAGTTAATGCCTGATGGAACAATGAAGGTTTTAGATGCAGATGAGCTTGCGATAGCACTTGAGGAAGGTTTAATTACTCAGGAGCAGGCGTGTAGAGCCTTAAAGAAAATGGATAGTATATTGCAAAAAGTGTACAGTAACAGTTTTCCGCCTCCAATTTGTCTAGACGAGAGATATTGGGAGATATAGAAATTAACCTGAGATTTTAATTATTTTAATTAACTTTTTAACAAGTCTATCTGTGCGGAAGGCTTATCAATGTTTTTTTAGGACGCAAAGATAATAACATTTTAAATAGGCAGATTTGGAGACATTGCATGACAAAAATTATTGATTTGCATACACATAGCATTGCTTCAGACGGGAGCATGAGCCCTGCTGAACTGGTACGACATGCAAAGGACATGGGACTTGCAGCAGTAGCACTAACTGATCATGATACAGTTGAAGGCATTAGAGAGGCATTGTATGAGGGGAATAGAATTGGTATAGAGGTTATTCCAGGAATAGAAATAAGCACTAATTATAAGCCAGAGATGCATATTCTAGGATACTTTCTTGATAAAGAGAATTATTCAAGTGTACAAAAGGAGCTTGAAGTAATAAGAAGGGGTAGAGAAGACCGAAATTTCAAAATTATTAGTAGGCTCAACGAATTAGGTATTGCTATTACAGAAAAGGAAGTAAGAGCTGTATCATCAGGAGACACAACAGGTCGCCCGCATTTTGCACGTTTACTTATGGAAAAAGGATACGTAAAATCTATGAAGGAGGCATTTGACAAGTATCTTGGCAAGGATGGCTTGGCATATTTCAAAAGGTATGAGCTAGAACCTATTGACGGTATTAATTTAATAAAAAAGGCTGGCGGAATACCTGTGCTTGCACATCCAGCTCTTTTGAAAATGAATTATAACGATATGGACAAATTGCTGCTAGAACTAAAAAAAAATGGACTTGCTGGCATTGAGGCAATTTATAGTGAAAATTCAAAAGAAGAGACAGGCAATTTACTTAGGCTAGCAATAAAGCATAAGTTATTAGTCACAGGCGGTAGTGATTATCATGGAACATATAAGAATGGAATTGAAATAGGTTTTGGAAGAGGCAACCTTAAGGTTCCTTACGAGCTATTAGAAAAGCTCAAATCAGCAACCTTTAATACCAACTTGTTTTTTATATAACTTTTGGTATTAAAGGTTTTTTGAGTAATAAAGTAAAAAATAGAAGGATTTAGTAAGGAATGAGTTAATTATAACGAGGCAAGAAAATGTCCCCCACTTCTATAAGTGGCGGGTACCACTTTGGTTATCAGGCGGTGAGAATATCTCCCGCCTTGATGAAACGCCGTTAATGTAATGAGATTTTTCTACAATCGAAAAATTTCATTTTGAATCTAGGCGTTATAAATGAGACAATAAAGGCATATTATACATATTTGTTTTTATTTACAACTATAAAAATCGACAAAATAATCGAAATAAAAGTAAAAAAGTCACATAAATAAGGAAAAATTTGAAAAAAAGACTTGATTCGACATAAAAACTATGGTATAGTTACTATAATAAAATAAATAAAGTATGGAAAGACTTACCTTTTGTGTTTAATACATATACAAAGGTGGTATTTCTATACAATATCCAAATTATTATAATTGAGTTATCAATAGGAGGGGCAGCCATGGTCAAGCAAAAAAGGATAATAAAATTAAAAGTACCTAAGTTTTTGCAATTCAAAAGTCTGTTCAGAAAAATCTTTGTCGTTTCAATTCTATGCATGTTAATTCCTGTCGTAATTAGTATTGGGTTTTCTATTAAAACATCTACCGATACATTTGAAAATGAGGTTTACTCTTCTCTTACAGAGATAACTCACCAAAAAAAATCCAGCTTAGAGAAAAACTTATTTGATTTATATGACAAGGTTAATATTTTAGCTGCAGATGTTTATGTCATTGATTATCTGAAGGAAGTTAGCCAAACTAACAAGAAAGACCCCGATAAAGTTGCAAGAATTATGAACCGTTTAAAAGCTGTACAGCAGTCAGGCAACGGATTATATGAGAATGTGTTCATTATGGATATGCTTGGTACTGTTGTTGCTGATGGCTTAGATGGAGCCAGTATGAATGTTGAAATGGAAGAGAATGGAGGTATCTTAGAGGGACCAACATTAGAAGCAGCACCAGCATCAGGAGAAGCACCAGCATCAGGAGAAGCACCAGCATCAGGAGAAGCACCAGCATCAGGTGAAGCACCAGCATCAGGTGAAGCACCAGCATCAGGTGAAGCACCAGCATCAGGAGAAGCACCAGCATCAGGTGGAGCACCGTCACCAGAAGAAATGTATTATTTAACGGTAGCAAAGTCACCGGTTACAGGTAAACCAGTTGTTGGATTTATGGGAGTTATAATGGACCCTGATACTCAAGCCATGCTGGCTTTTGCTGATATTACAGTTGATTTGGATTCTCTTACAAAAGGTCTTATGGATACTGATAGTGCAAGAAAAACAATGGTCGTATCAAAATCAGGTCTCGTATATACTTCAGAAAATACTGAAGAAATCCTTAACATGAATATTAGTGAAGAAAAATATGGATTATCAGATTATTATAAGTTTTTAACTGAAAATGAAAAGGGAACAAGAAATTTTACTCTTGATGGCGTAAAATATATTGCTGCCCATGAATATGACAAAACGTACGGTATTTATATGGTAACATATATGCCAGTTTCAGTATATACTGACAAATCAAACTCCATGAGATTAGGTATGCTAGTAGTTTTAGTTTTATCTGCATTGTTTGCTTCCATTGTTATATTTATACTTTCAAGGAGTATTACAAGACCTATCAAAGAAGCGGCAAATCATTTAGGAATATTAGCTACTGGTGATTTTTCTACAAAATTTACTGACAAGTATTTAGAATTAAAGGATGAAACTGGATTATTGTCAAGATCGATAAATGAGATGCAAACTTCAATAAGTGATAGTATTCAGAAGGTTGATTCAGAAGCCGAATTTCTATCTGATTTGGTTGAAGAGACTAATAATCATATTACAGTGTTAGATGCTGAAATCGTTGATATCTCAGCTACGACTGAAGAAATGTCAGCAGGAACACAGCAATCTGCGGCTGCAGCAGAAGAAATTAATGCCACTATTTCTGAAATAGAAGATGTCGTTAAGTCAATCGCTGAGAGGGCTGCGGAGGGTGCAGATAATTCAGTTGAAATAAGTAAACGTGCATTATCAATCAAAGAAAATGTAATTGATTCTCAAAAGGCAGCTAGTGTCATTCGTGACGAGTTAAATTCACAATTAAGAACGGCAATAGAGCAGTCAAGGTCGGTTAACGAAATTCATGGACTGACAGAATCTATACTTCAGATTACTTCTCAGACAAATCTTCTAGCTTTAAATGCCGCAATCGAGGCTGCAAGAGCAGGAGATGCAGGTAGAGGGTTTGCTGTTGTTGCGGATCAGATTCGTAAATTGGCGGATGATTCTAAGAATACCATTGAAAAGATTCAAAAAGTTACAGATGTTGTTCTTGTGACAGTAAAAAATCTTTCGAAAAATTCTGAAAAAGTATTAGACTTTATAGATTCCAATGTCATTCGAGATTACAATTTAATGGTTGATACTGGAGAAAAATACCATAATGATGCCGATTATGTTAGAGATCTTGTTACTGGATTCAGTTCAACTGCACAGACGCTTAATTTCTCTATACAAAATATGGCAAAAACAATAAACGAGATTTCGTTAGCAATTAATGAATCTGCAAGCGGAACTCAAAATATAACTCACAAGACCTCATCAATTATGGATAGAACAAATGAGGTTATTAAAGTAGCAGAGAATACAAAGACAAGCTCACAACGCTTAAAGACAAACATGATGAGATTTACTATAAAAAAAATAGAGTAAGAATAGTACGACTAAAATAGCCACATCGGTCAGTAGTGTTAACACCTGATGAATTAAGATAAACCACTTTCTTTAAGGAGTTATATTATAAAGAATGTTGAACACTACCGTTAAATATTTGATGTGGCTATTGTTATATTCTTTAATTAACTTAAAATAAAGCAGTTGAATTGAAATCTATGAAATTTAGTATAAATAATTTATTAGATGTAGAAATTAAATGCAAAAATGTATTAAGTTCAAAGGGTTTAGCCATATTTTTAGATATGAGTTAGAGATTTTAATATATTTAAACAAATTTATTGTTTTTTCCGATGTAGTTATAATTCTCTATTTAGTTTTATAGTATCTAAATTGAGGTGTATAGGAACTTTGTCTGTACTTTTGTTTCTAGGAGGTGAAAGGATGTTTAAAGATAAAATTGCTTTTAGTATATTCAAGAAAAAGAAAAGAAATCACATTCAAGAACAAAAACAGGAAAACTCTTTTAATACTAATACAGAATTACAAAAAGAAATAGATGAATTTAGCATAAATGTGAATAATATTCAAGGGAATGTAGAAGCATTATCAAATGAAGTTATGGATATAGCATATAGTATAAATGAAATATCAAAGGAGACAGCAGAGGCTGCTCAATTAACTGATAGTATGAATCAAACTAGTTGTGAAATAGGAGCTTCTATTGAGGGTGTTTCTGCTAAGGCAAAGGATGCTGCTGTTGCATCAGAAAAAATTGCAGATAGAGCCGAAAAAATGATGATTTCTTCAGTTGATGCCAATGAAAAGGCAAATATTATATATAAAGACACTAGAGAACAGTTAA
Source organism: Bacillota bacterium (assembly GCA_023398105.1). Lineage (GTDB taxonomy): Bacteria > Bacillota > Clostridia > Acetivibrionales > DSM-1351 > Ruminiclostridium. The sequence continues at coordinate 40,870 of JAEWST010000082.1, forward strand.
AGAAGGCTATTGAGAAGGCTAAAAGAGTAGATGAAATTAGGAGCTTGTCTGAAGAAATAAGGTATATTGCGGAAAATACCAATTTAATATCATTAAATGCTGCTATAGAAGCTGCTAGAGTAGGAGAAGCAGGTAGAAGCTTCGCTGTAGTAGCGTCTACTATTAGAGAACTTTCAGATAGTACAAAAAAAACTGTAGAAAAGATTCAATCGGTAGCAGATAGTGTTGTTGAGGTTGTGGGCTTTCTTTCTGATAGTTCTGAAAAACTATTGAAGTTTGTTAACGATCAGGTAATTAATGATTATGCAACTATGGTAGGTACGGCAAAGCAATATAAAGAGGATGCAAGCTTATATAATGATATTGCTAAGGAGTTAGGAGTAACTTCTGAAGAGATGAGCCTAAACGTACAAAAAATGGTTACAAGTATTGATACAATTTCAAAGTTTAATAGAAGTTTTTCAAATAAAATAGAAGAAACAGCTGTTACAGTTGCTAATTCCTCAATTCACTCTATGGAGGTTTTAGGTGATATGGAAAGCATTGCAAATGGCAGTAAACGACTAGTGAGTATTTTAGACAATTCAAATAAAGAAAATCAATAATAACAAAAGGAGTGAACAACTATGGCAATGAAAAAGGGTTCTCAATCAGTAGAAGTGGTTTTAGGAAGGCATGTTGTATGTTCTGCAGGTGATGGAAAAGCCAACGTAGAAGAGATAAAATGGCTAACTGAAACAGTATTAAATTCAACTAAAGCATGGAAAACCTCAGGATGGGGATATATTCCTGACTGTACAAAAATGGATCCAGTTACACCTGATGTAGGAAATGAACTTGTTGAAATGACTAAGAAATTTGTAGAAAATGGTTGTAAAGCGATAGCGTTTGTAGATGGTGCTTCTGTTATGCTAAAGGTTCAGGCTCAATCTAATACTAAACGCTCTAACACAGGATTGGAAGAAAACCATTTTGCAACAAAAGAAGAGGCTTTGGCTTGGCTAAAAGAAAGGTCGCTGTAATATTAAGAATAATAGAAAAGAATTTTCCACAGGAGACATATAAAAACTAAAATAACACAATAATATTTATAGTATGTGCTCCCCTTAATTGGCATTTCAAAAATTGATGCTTGGGAAGGGGAGCTTTTTATATTTAATTAACTCAACTTCTCAAGAAAATCTATTAGTGCGGTAGAATTATCAATGGTTTGTTGCATTTCTAACCTAAATTTCCATTGATAATGCTACCACACCTTATATTACTAGGCTTTAAGCAGGCAAAAGCAATAAAGAATCCTATCATTGGTGACTAGTAAAGGATATCTAATCAGCTACAAAGTAGGGGTTACACTCACAAAATTTCTTTAAGATATAGCTCTCTACAAGGAAACGACTCAATGACAGGTACATGAATATCTAGACAAATTATTATAGGAATGGATTTTGCCGAATGCTTTTAATTGCTCGTATGGTATATTGTGGAATTTGCAAGAGTGTACTTGAAATTAGTTTAGAAAGGGGTAACAGAAAGGCTTCTTTTGAGCAATTAGAAAAGCTAAAAGAAGCTTGAAAATGTTCTGTTTTATGGAACTTGACCTTAGTGATTCCTAGTGCTATAATGAGAATTGACAGATAAATACTTTTTGAATAGCCCTTTATCTAAAAGGGTTATTTTTATCAGGTTTTATTAGTTTTGGAATTGATTTTCTGATGGAATAGAAGCACTCAAAGATTTATATCTATTTTATCTATATATTATTATGCAACAGGCGGTTAAGAAAATGGTAAAGGAAGCATATAAGGTAATTGCTCAAAACAAAAAAGCACGTCATGATTACTTCATTGAAGAAACAATTGAGGCTGGTATTGTGTTGTCTGGAACTGAGGTTAAGTCAATCAGACAAGGCAAGCTAAATTTGAAGGAAAGCTATGCGACTATTGTAGGTGGAGAGGTAATATTAAGTGGGATGCATATAAGTCCTTATGAGCAAGGAAATATCTTTAATAAAGATCCTTTACGAGATAGAAAGCTTTTATTGCATAAGTCAGAGATAAATAGACTTATTGGTCTTACTCAGCAGAAGGGTCTTACGTTAGTTCCTACTCAGGCTTATCTCAAAAGGGGTATGGTAAAGATAGAGTTGGGTGTTGCACGAGGTAAGAAGCTTTATGACAAGAGAGATGACATTGCTACTCGTGATGCCAAGAGAGAGATTGACCGCAAGATTAAAGAACAGTTTAGATGAGTTTTAGTAAATTATATATAGTATACAAATTTTCCACAAACAGTAACTTGATATTTTATGGGATAGATGTTATTATGTAAACGGTGCTTTGATAACTGAATATTTTAATTGAAAAGCTTAATAGCCCCAATTTTAAGAGTGTAGCTTTTATAGTATACATTCGACTTGCATACTTGATACAATAATTACAAAGGCGAATTTCGCTGTAGTAGTTTTGTTTTATACATGGGGGCGTAATGGTTTCGACGGGATTGTTGAGACTTGATAAGCGGGTAGAGGATTCTCGTTGGCCTCTTAAAAAACGAGAAAAATAGTTAAACGCTAAAAACGATAATTTCGCTTTAGCTGCTGCCTAAGGGCAGCCCGTCAGTCCTAGGTTAGCTGCACCTAGGGTAGCTGGCGTCATTAAGTCAGTCCTTTTGCATAGGAAGGTCAAATGCTAGCACTAATTCAGCCGTAGCCTTGAGCTGAATCGGACTTTAAAGGCTACCGAAAATGAAACCCAGCCTGTGGGGGTTCATCGTAGGGAAACGTCAGATTATCGTCCTGCAAAGGATACGTAATCAGGCATAAAGCATAGGCTACACCCGTAGAAGTTCTTGAGGATATGGTTTCGGACAGGGGTTCGACTCCCCTCGCCTCCACCAATGAAAGCCGCTGATAAAGCGGCTTTTGTCATATTTAAATCTTTTAGGTAGACACGTAGGTAGACAATGAATAAAAATAGTGTTAAAATATCACTGTAAAAGTTTAGTAGGTAGACATTTGGGTAGACAAAGAAAGCGGTGATATTATGGCTAGAATAACAGTTGAAAAAAATATTGCTTTTGATGATGAAAAAAAGCTTTTCTATGTCACTATGGATTATGGAAAGGATAGTACTGGAAAGCGTATTAAAACGACAAAAACATTTGAAAAGAAGAAGGATGCACAAACAGCCTTAAAAAGTTTTGAAGCTGATAAGATAAAACAGAATTTAGTATTTCCTTCAGTTCTGACCGTTGAGAATTGGCTTACATATTGGATTAATGATATTAAAGCAATTAAGTGTGAAGAAACAACTCTTTATGGATATAGAAATATTATAAATAAACATCTTATACCTAAACTTGGTAATTATAAACTTCAAGAATTAAATGCAACTATATTGAATAAATATTTTAAGGGCAAGCTTGATGAAGGTCTAAAAAATAATACAATCAGAAAGCATTATGATTTATTGAAAGATACTCTAAAAACCGCTGTAGATGAAGAAAAAATTTTAAAAAATCCACTTAACAAAGTACCACCAATTAAGGTACAGAAAGAGGAAAAGAATTTTTACACCATTGAACAATTAAAACAATTATTCGCCATTGTAGAAAATGACAGAATGGAAATAGTAGTAAAGCTTGCAGGAATGTTAGGATTAAGAAGGGAAGAAATTGCAGGTCTCAAATGGGATAACATTGATTTAGAGAATAAACTTATTATTGTAGCAGAGGCACGAACACAAGCAGGAAAAAAGACAGTAGCAAAGGGTACAAAAAATAGTTCTTCCCATAGAACACTATATGCACCTGATGAAATAATAAACCTTCTCACTACTATTAAAAACAAGCAGGAAGAGCAAAAAAAGCTATTAGGAGAGGCTTATAAAGATGAGGGGTATATAATGGCATGGGAAAATGGAGAGCCTTACAGACCCAATTATTTAAGCGATTTATTCAAGAAAATTATTGATGATAATAAACTCCCTTCTCTCAGATTGCATGATTTAAGACACACTTTTGCAAGTATAGCCAATGATTTGGGTACTAATCTATATGACATTAGCAAGGCTTTAGGACACTCACAGGTAGGTACTACAAGCCAAATATATACTCATATGTTTGACAAGACTCATAAGAAAGCTATCAGTAAAATTGCTGATGTAATGACTGGTAAATAAAATTTATAGATATATGTTTTAAGTGATGATATAATATTTTTGGAGGGATGTATTTATGGAGGACAAGACTTTTGAACTTTTGACAAAGATGTATAATGAGTTTTCAGAGTTTAGAACTGAAACAAATAGTAAGTTTAATAATATTGAAAAAAGATTAGACTCTATTGAGGGGCATGTTCTTAGGATTGAAAATAAGCAAAGTGATGATTCAACAGCTTTATATGATGGATATAATCAGACATTTGAAAATACTAATGAAATAAAGAAAGATATTAAAGACATAAAGGAAACTTTAAATGTACACGAAGTAACCTTATTAAAGGTAAAGTAGAACAACCGCCAAGTAAGGCGGTTTTATTTTGCACATAATTAATTGATAATCACTATCAATTATCACATCTAAACACATATCAATGTTATCCAACGAACGTACATTCGGATTTTTGTATAATGTGAAACTATTGCTATTACTGCTTTGTAGAGGGTGCTAAAATAGATAAATTGTTTAGGTATATCATTATGGGATAATTTTGCAAGACATTTATACTTATTTAAAATTTTACCTTATTGTAATTTTGTAAGCGAATATAAGCTGTTACAGGAAATTCCTGAGGAGTTAAAGAGCAGTCTACCTACTATTGAAGAACTGGAAGATGAATTAGATTAATATTTTACAGAAGTCCTATACAATTTAGCGTTAATCAAACCTTTTAGCGTTATTCCTATATCGCTAATTTGTATCAAAATCAGAGCTATTAGACAAATAAGTACCCATACTTTGATACAAAGTATGGGTACTTATTTGTATGTCTGAAAACGTGGAAAGTGCTTGGCACAAGGGAATTGTGAGGTTATGAGTATTTTTTAACATTATTTCTGAGGGAAAAATTCGAGAAAAAAGTATATTTATTTTCAATAGAATATACAGAAGTTGAAAAACATGCACACGGGGTGTGCAGGGGTTCAGTGCCCTATAAGTAGGGGATAAGCGGTGCTACGACCCTGGATAACGATTTCTAAGCTTCAGATGGGGTAAAAATCCACCTGAAGCTTAGAACTCTGTTTATGTACCCATCTTCCAAAGATTCAACGAGAAACACCACCAACTTGAACAGCTTCATTGAAACCATACTTTCCAGCTAAATATGCTGTTACAATACGTATTTTTTTCTTCACTTGGTATTTTGATTTTTCGTGGCATTAAAACACACCCAGAGATAAACAATGATTTTATTTTTCATTGTCTACTCTAGAGGTAATATATCAAGCATTATACTTAACTCACGACTGTGTTGCCCAAGGGTATAATGTCAGGAATAAGAGGTTTTATTGTAAAATATTAACAATAAGTCAACTTGCAGGTTTCACCAATACCTAGCAAAGATGCGCTCTCATCGATAAATTCCACCACAATTCGACTAGTTAATGTTATAGTTTATAATTATAGTAATAAAATATAACATAAGGAAGAGGGATAGTGATGAATGAGTTTATATTTAGAAGTATTATTGAATCTTGGGTGAATTGTGAGAAATGTGATATATCGAAGGAGATTAAAGAACCTCAAAAACTAATTACAGATGATGAGTTGCGTAAACAGATAGAAAAAAAAAGAGTATTTGGCGATTTTTAAGGATTTCATGCATAAGTATATTGATGCCATTAGAGTAGAAAGGGGATACTATTGCTTTCTAGTTTTAAATAAAGAATTAACTATTTTAGACATTTTTTATCCAAGATGGATAAATATAAACGGACATTGTACATTCAAAAAATACCTAAAATCAGGAGTTTCGTTTTGTAGTAAAAGTGTTGGAACTAATGCTGTATTTATTGCGAAACAGAGTAACACACCCGTATATCTGGAGCCACAATTTCATTATTGCAATGTATTAAAAGAATGCCATGAATACTGTGTACCAGTTTGGGATGGTTATAAAAAAGCATATGTATCATTAATACGTGTAGGTCATCCCATATCAAGTGCATTAAAAGGATTTGTAGACTTATTAGCAAAAAATATGTGCTGTAAAAGCTACACTCAAGGAATTTACGGTACTAAAAATGATTTGACTAAAAAATTAACACAACAGCATAAGCTGATTTTGAAAAGGATAGCACAAGGTATGACTGACGAACAGATAGCAAATGAATTAGAAATATCGCTATCTACTGTCAGATTTCACACTCAGAATATTTTTAAAATCTTTAATGTAGGGACGAGGATTGAAGCTGTTATAAAAGCAATCATTCAAAACGAGATTTTTATAAGTGATTTATATGACTGATTCTACTAAAAAGATATGACTGTCTACTCAAGTTAAATTAAAATTTTTTTACAGACTCCTATTCAACTAAATATATTTAAAGAAAAGTCTTATAGATTTGAATTCTAAAAGGGCTGATGTAATGAAATTTTTCTACAATTGGAAAAATTCCATTTTCAATCTAGCGTTATAACAATTAGCTCTCGCGGCGTAATCAAAGGCTTTGCGGAGGTTTAGTTACTAATGGGATTTTGTGGAAAATAGTACAAGTGGAGGTAGTTATGGCACTTATTGAGGTTAACAATTTAGTTAAAGATTATAAGCTTAATGTAAGAAAGAGAGGAATCTTAGGTGCAGTACAAGGTCTCCTTATTCCTGAGTATAAGACAAAACGGGCAGTAGATAATATCAGCTTTGAAATTGAAAAGGGTGAAATGGTTGGTTTTATAGGACCTAATGGTGCCGGAAAATCAACAACGGTCAAGATGCTTACAGGGATACTGGTTCCGACATCGGGCTCGATATCTATCGGCGGTCTTTGTCCGTATAAAGACAGAAAAAAGAATGCATTTAGAATTGGAGCTGTATTCGGACAGAGGACACAGCTTTGGTGGGACCTCCCAGCAGTGGACACCTTTGACCTACTCAGATACGTATATAAAATCCCTGAAAAGACCTTCAAGAAGAATATGGAGGTGTTTAATGAAATCCTGGGTTTGAACGAATTTATCAATAGCCCTACAAGGCAACTGAGTCTTGGGCAGAGGATGAGGGCCGATATTGCAGCGGCTTTGCTGCATGATCCGGAAATCATTTTCTTTGATGAACCTACAATTGGTTTGGACGTTGTAGCTAAAGAAAAGATTAGAGAATTCATAAAGTTTGTTAATAAGGAAAAAGGCACAACAATGTTGTTTACAACTCATGACATGCTAGACATAGAAAAGACATGCCAGAGAATGATAATAATTGATCAGGGCATGGCCATTTATGATGGTTCGGTAGAAAAGATTAAGGATGTTCTTGGAAAAGAGAGAACCATTGCTGTGGAATTTGGAGAAGA